>SLJK01000030.1 GCA_007135125.1 Syntrophomonadaceae bacterium
ATTTTGAAGTCAGAATTAATCCTATATTTTTCACTAATATGTGCTCAAGCCCCTTAATCGGTGACGCTTGCTATTTTTATGCTTTTCGTTTTTCAGGCCCGGGGAGGTTTTTCCGGGTTTTTAAATGTACCCAGCAGGTTCCGGGCAAGGTGCAGGAGGCCTCTTTTCTGCAGGTAGAGCCGTGCCGTTTTAAACGGCAGCGTGCGGAGGTTCTCCCCGTACTCTAGGGCGGCCTCTTTCCTGGTCGAGTAATAGCTGAGATGGTATGAGTCCTTCATGTGTTCGAAGTCTTCGGCCAGCTCGGGCAGTTCCTGCTGAAGGTGGGCTATAATCTGGCCGGGCGTTTCACCGGGCCGCGGTGCTTGTTGGAAAAAAGAGCGCAGCCTTATTATTTTGCGGTACAGGTCTACGGGATTTTTGGCGTAGGAAAACTCCTGGTATACATACCAGCTGCCAATGGAAAAAGTTCCCAGCAGTATAAAAAGCCAGCCCCCGAGCGGGAAATTATGCTCCGAATCCGCTTCGGTAGAGGATGTCTCTGTTCGTGTTGTTTCGTCTCCGGGGGCGCCGCCGTTTTCCGTCCCCGGTGCTCCGTCCCGTTCCTCTTCGGCTGTTTCCCCGTCCATAACCGTTTCTTGTTCTGCAGCTGTTTCCGTTTCTTCTGCCCCTTCCATTTCTTCTGATTCATCTACTTCCGCGGAGTGTTCTTCTCCTAACTCCCGGTCTGCCGGGTCACCTTCAACTTCTTGGAAATCTTCCGCAGGGCTTTCTTCCGGGTCTTCTGCAGCGCCGTCCTCCATGGTTCCCAGGATCTCATAGGGTTGGGTAGGTTCGAATGCCACCCATCCATGTCCTTGCAGGAAGACTTCCACCCAGGCATGGGCATGGTTCTGCCGGACCTGTATGAGCGGCGTGGAGCTGTCGGTGCCGGGGAGAGCTTCCTGGTGGTTGTCGACGGGAACCCTGTATCCCAGCACGTAGCGGGCAGGTATCTCCTGAGTTCTCAGCAGCACGGCCATGGCAGAGGCGTAGTAGCTGCAGTAGCCTTCCTGCTGCTCAAACAGGAAATGATCTACGAAATCTTCTTCGGCAGGGGGGCCGGGTGTATCTGTCCGGTAGGGGAACTGCTTTAAATAGTCCTTGATTTTTTCAACTTTTTCCAGTTCTGTTTCAGCCCCGGCAATGATCTCCCCGGCTAGTTCCCGGAGACGCTGTGGCAGCTCCGGGGGAAGCTGTAAAAAAGGAGAAAGCCGGGTGCTGTCTTTGACCAGCTCCGGCCGGTGTTTCCGGGTGCGCAGATCCACCGGGGTTATGGTTTTCCCGGTCAGGGCATAGGTTCCGGTAAAGCTTTCCGGGTGCACCCGGATATTGCCCATTATATCCAGGCGGTACTCCAGGGAGGCGGGTTCTTCGTCCAATATTTCGACGGCGGTGGTCGGGAAGAGCCCGAATAGGTCTTCTTCGGGCCGCAGGTAAGAGACCTGCAGCTTCACCTCGTTATGGTATACGCTGCTGTCCCCGAAGGCAGTTTCCAGGTCTGCGGCTGTTCCTAAATCCGAAGTTTGCCAGGACCGTCCCGTGTAATAATCGCTGGCTCGGCCTCTCAGGTAGAGGGAGCGGGGCAGCGCTCCTTCCAGCAGCTGCACGTCCAGAACCGGCTGGGTGGAGTTTGTCAGCCCTCCTCCCAATTCGCCGCCCGGGGAGTAGCCGACCTGTCTTTCCGTGCCGGGGATTACCTGTGCAGTTCCCGGAAAGCTCCAGGAGATTTCATCAGCCTCCCTCTGCAAGCTTTGCAGGGCGGGCAGGTTTGAACGCAGGTAAGCAAAAACATCATCATAATAAACAGGGGACTGGTAGGGTGCAAAGATGACCAGGAGCGAACAGAGGACACCCAGGGAAAGGAGCCCCGTTTTATAGGAAAGCAGGATTTTCTGGTTCCTGGTGCGAGCGTACAGAAGGGCAGAAAGCGGGAAAGCCAGGGTGAAAAAGATGATCAGGTCTGTCTCGGCCCGGGGATAGCGCTGGAACCATAACCAGAGATAGACCATAAAACCCAGCAGGAGTAAAGGCCAGTCGTTCTGATCTTTGGAGATCAGGTGCAGCTGCAGGTAAACCAGCACGAATATTATGGGCAGGGCCATGGTAATGGTGAGCAGTTCTCCCGGGAAGTCATATATACCGCCCCAGGCCTGGAGTTCGGCCTGGAAATTATCGGCAAAAAGGAGGATCTCCCGGGCCAGGGCTTCGAAATAGCGGGCGGCCGACAGGTAGGCTGTACTCAGGAAAAAGAGCAGCAAAAGGGCTGTTTTAGGCCTGGCAAAGAAGAATACCGCGGCCAGGCCGGGGCCCAGGAGGAGCATCCAGCGGGGTTCATGGTCCAGGTAGTTTATGACCGAAGAAGCCAGAAACACCGTTATAGTAATCATTAGGATGGTTTCCAGGTTAAGGATTTTCTTCCAGCTCAAGAGATTTTCACCTCTCCCAGCTCTACGCCGTTATTGCGATACCCCAACTGCAAAGGGATAAGAGGTAAAAGGGAGTTTAAAGCTTCCATATCCAGGGTTTCAGCGGTAACAAAATGGGTGAGCTTTATTCCGCGTTTCTTTAGCTTGGCCAATTCCAGCAGGTAGCCTTCTTGCAGGGTGGGAACGATCCAAAAAAGACTGGTTTCTTTGAACTTCCCGGCACCTTGCAGGATGCTTTCCAGCAGGTCGCCCCTGGGAGCGGGGCTCAGCTCGGTGAACATTTTCCGCGCCAGCAAGAGCTGTTTTTTCCCGGGTCCGGAGGGTAGGTAGCGTATTTTCCCGTCGCTGGTCAGTGCTCCTACCTGGAACCCCCTGGCCAGCAGGTTACCCATCAGCGCCAAAGCTTTTTCCAGGACCAGATCCTGCTCCAGAGAGGATGTGTAGAGCGGCGGTGACAGCTCGATACACAGCAGCAGCCGGTTTTCCCCTGTATTTTCGAGGCGCCGGGCATATAGTTCGTCCTGCCTGGCGGAGACCTTCCAGTTGATTAGCTTGGGACTGTCTCCAGAGACGAAAGGCCTCAGGTCGTAGCTTTCGCTGGATTCCAGGGGGGTATAGGCAACATTTTTTCTTTTTTCGCGCTGTTCTTTATGCCGGGGCGAGAAAGTGCCGTTAAAATCGAGAAGACGGGGTTGGACCACGATCTCCTGCAGCTGGGGGAACTGTTTTTCAATAATCATGCTGCCGAAAGGTGAATATAACCTCACTTTCAAAGGGCCGATAAAATGATGGCCACGGCTGAAGCATTCCACCTGGAAAGTTCTTTGCCATGTGAATTTAGGGGCGGACTGTTGAATTTTAATCTTTTCTGCTATTCTGTAATGGCGGTAATATATATGATAATGGCGTGGAAAAGAGCCTTCCTGCTTTTCGGCGAAGTAAAGTTCGGCCAGGGGTAGAGGTAGAAAGGTGCGGTTAAAGAGGGAGACCCTTAGCTGGAGAAAGCTGTTTCTTTCCGTGACCGTTGCGGGCAGCTGCATTTCTAGCTGCAGGCTGCGGGCTGCCCAAAGCAGCCACACTGCTGAACCGGCCAGCCATAACAGCAAAAACCAAAAGGCAATCCAGTAGAGGGGGACACCGGAAAATACGGCCATGGCCAACAGGCCACAGAGGAGCAGCACATATTTGACCGGGAAAAATTTTAGATGGAGATTGCCCACATCAACTCACCTGCCGCCTTTATTGCCCGGCACCTGTACCCGGGCCAGGATTTCTGTTAAGATCATTTTGGCATCTATCTCCTCCAGAAAGGAACTGCGGTCCAGGACCAGTCGGTGCCCATATACGGGCAGCAGCTGCTGCTGGATATCGTCCGGCAGAACGTAATCGCGGTTGGCGCTGTATGCTTTTACCATGGCGCATTTTACCAGGTGCAAGGTTCCCCTGGGGCTGATTCCCAGTTCGATTTTTTCGTGTGTCCTGGTGGCAATGGAGAGCTCCGTCGCATATTCCAGCAGGTTTTCCTGGACATATACCTGTTCAATCTCTTTTTGGATTTTTATAAATTCCTGCGGGTCCATGACTTGCTCCACATATTCCCAGGTGTTTTTGCGCAGCCCTATACCCAGAAATCTTACTTCTTCTTTTTTGGGGGGGTAGCCCAGGGAGAGTTTCATGGCAAAGCGGTCCAGCTGTGATTCGGGCAGGGGGAAGGTGCCTTCATACTCCAGCGGGTTTTGAGTGGCCAGGACAATAAAGGGTTCCCCAAG
Source organism: Syntrophomonadaceae bacterium (assembly GCA_007135125.1). Lineage (GTDB taxonomy): Bacteria > Bacillota > Dethiobacteria > DTU022 > UBA8154 > SLJK01. The sequence continues at coordinate 4,235 of SLJK01000030.1, forward strand.
GTTATAGGTGGTTCCGTCAGCTGTCACCTGTTTCTCCTCCATGGCTTCCAGGAGGGCGGATTGGGTCTTGGGTGAGGTTCGATTAATCTCGTCTACCAGGAGAATTTGGGTGAAGAGGGGTCCTTTTTGAAAATCCCACTGACCGCTTTTTCTGTTATAAATGGCTACCCCGGTAATGTCCGTCGGCAGAAGATCGGGAGTGCACTGGACCCTGCGAAAGTCACAACCTATCGCTATAGCCAGCCCTTTAACCAGGGTGGTTTTGCCCACTCCCGGAATATCTTCAAAAAGGATATGTCCTCCGGCTGCTATACCGGTAACCAGCTGTTCTATAATCTCATCCTTGCCCAGTATGGCCCGGGATAAAATTTGCATCAACCTTTGCAGTTTTTGAGGGCCGGATATCATTAGTTCTCCTCTCTTTACAAACAAGAAAGCACGAAATTAATTATCTGTTAACATTATATCTCAAATATCAGTATAAAAGAAGTGTCAATTTACCATATAAATTCGGGCAGATCAATTATTCTTCTGTGATAACCCTTGATCTCCTGGAACAGGTGGAGCAAGGCGGTGCGACCAATATATTCTACCTGGTTGCGGGGCAATTCCAGCGCGGCAAATCGCTCATCCATATTTGCCATGGCTTGCTCAAGTGTGGGATAGGAATATTTTTTGCCCATTCTTTTGCGGGCTTGAATCTTTTGTATGATCTTCAGCACCTTTACCAGGTAAGGGGAATACGGAACATGCTGCGGCATGCGTCTTGCCAGCCTGTACATCTCTTCCAGGCTCTCCAGCTGCAAACCAAAAAAGTAAAATAGCTGGGAATAATAATTTGAAGATATTTCCCGGGAAATAGCGAAACGCTGATCTTCCCAAAGCAGCCTGGCTTCCTCCACACCTGTTTCAATTTCCTGTTTCAGTTGTGTGTACTGTCCTTTGAATTCCTTGGCATAAGAACCCGGGCGTTCGATTTCCTTAATTACGGTTTCAATTGCCTGCCGCAGGCCGCTTTCAACACGCTGTATTCTGCTGTTCAGTCCCTTTCGCCGGTTGGGTAAAAACAAGTAGTTTATGAGAAGGGCGCATCCTGCACCGATCAGGGCGGTCAAGATCTGCAGCAGGGAGTGAAGCCCAAGGTTTGTCGCCCCGCTGAAAATGGTGCCGATGGCGGTCAGGGTGGTGAGGACGGTCTGGTTTTGCCAGTTTAACTTGTGGCAGATCAGGATGCCCAGCAGGGTCACGATGCCGTATGCCAGGGGTGTGATGCCGAAGAGATAACCGAATCCCGTTCCCAGTAGGCCGCCCAACAAAACGGCTCCCAGGGTGGCCATGCTCTGCTGCAGGGAGTGGTAGAAAGTCTTCTGAACAGTTAACAGGGCGACCAGTGCTGCCAGGCTAAGCCTTTCTTCCAGGCCCAACAGCTGTGCGAAAAAAATGGCCAAGATAACGGCCAGGGTAGTTTTTAAAACCCTGGCACCGATGTGAAAGCGGCTCATGGACGGTGATGCTCCTTTATCAAAGCTGCACAAGGGCAACTGTTGAAGCTATTATAGCATGCTCTCCGCAGGGCTTCAACCTTAATATAATGCGTTTAAGTTTTGGCACGAAAACTCAAAAAGAGAAAAGGGTCCTTGCAGGTTGGCTTGAAAAAAAGCACCCGATATGATACTTTTCAGGGTGGAAGTCCTAAGGTATAAAATTCTTAGCAGGGTGGAGAAGATGTGCTAAATAATGTCGGTGTTTCTCTTAAGAAAATCTACTCAAACTGGAATAGAAGGTTTTACGAGACCATTGACAAGCAGGTCGTGCAAATCAAGGAAAAACCTCAAAAAGTTGCTTTAGGTTGTTCCCTGGGGATCTGCATAAATTTTTTCCCCACGCTGGGATTTGGTTTTATATTTGCTTTTTTGCTGGCCTTTTTATTCAGGGTTAACCGGGCTTCTGCTACTGCTACAAGCCTGGTGACCGGTCCCCTGGTTCCTTTTATGTATGCGCTGAATTTTTTGCTGGGCGGATTGATTTTGGCGCCTGCTGCAGGAGAGAAAACTCTTCAAGAATTCATAGCCGAGCAGTACGCTCTAATTCTTACCCTGGGTGGTGTGCAGGAGAGATTGCTGGTTTTCCTGGATCTATTGGGAGCCACCTTTATTTTAGGGGCGCTCATCAACTCTGCTATTTTCGGTACTATATTTTATTTCATGGCCATGGCGATTATGAAAAAAAGAATGTCTTCCTCGTATGGCGGGGAATAAAAGCAGTAATAGGATACGCAGTTAGAGGATTTTTTTGTGTAGAAGCCTGTAAAATTCATCTCCTGAAAATGTTGCCACTTTGGTATAATGGGCTGCCCTGGAAATTTCCACCGTATCGTCATATTGCAGTGCAAGGCCGTCTTGCCCGTCAATGGTCAGAAAAACATCTGCATTATTAGTCTGCACGGTTACGCTGATCAGTTCATCTCTGCCCACAACGACTGCCCTGTTGTGAAGAAGATGGGGACAGATGGGGTTTATGATCAACGTTTCCAGGGTCGGTTTCACAACGGGACCGCCGGCGGAGAGAGAATAGCCGGTAGAACCGGTAGGAGTGGCGATGATCACACCGTCGCCGGGGTAGCTTTGCAGGAAGTCATTGTTAATATAGGTGTTAAGCCGGATGATCCTGGAAAAAGGTCCCCTGGAGATTACCACGTCGTTTAAAGCAACAAACCTGTTCAGGATCTCATTTTTTCTTATAAGGTGGCTGTGAAGCATCATGCGCTTTTCGACCTGGTATTTGCCGGCTACCAGTTTTTCCAGGTAGTAGATCAGGTTCTGGGGTTCTATCTCGGCCAGGAAACCTTTTTTGCCCATATTGACCCCCACAAGGGGGATTTCTGTGGCGTTAAGTATCCTGGCAGCCCGCAAGATGGTTCCGTCGCCTCCCAAAACGATGGCCATGTCTACTTGCTTGCCCCATGCTTGATATCCGGTTATGGAGGGGGGCAAATTTGCATCAGGTTCTTCCTGGAGCGCTATATAGACAGGTATATCGTATGCCGCAAAGAAGGCTTTTATTGTTTCTACCACCTGCGCTGCATTTTCTTTCTGCCAGTTGGGGATTAAACCTATGCCGCGAAACAATCTGTTCCACCTCCCAGATGGAAAACTATTTGATTACCAGGTTATGAGCCTGGCGAGTCGGCGAAACGTGACCCTTCATCAAAGGCCTGCTGCAGGTTCTGAGGGTCTTCCTTGATGCTTCCCGCTTTATCGTAGCCGCGGAAGTAGAGGTTGCCTTTGCTCTGCATGTTGGTTATGGTGAAATATATATTTGTTACATAGATGGCGTTTTCGACGTATTCCTTTTTTTTCAAGGCTCCTACGCATATGAAATAGGCGGGTTTTTTTTCATCCGCACTAATAAAAGGAGTTTTAAGGATATACTTGGCATGCCACCAGCATTGGAACCGGTCTATAAACATTTTCAGCTGGGCTGAAAGGGTGCCGAAAAAAACGGGGGTGGCCAGGACCAACCCTTCGCATGCGGCTACTTTCGGGTAAAGCAGCTGCATATCGTCCTGCACGACACACCTTCCCGTGGGTGCGCAGCGGTCGCAGGCCTGGCAGGGACGAAATTTCAAGTCATTCAGCCTTATAAACTCTGTTTCCTTTCCTTCTTTGCGGGCGCCTTCCAGGAAAGAGAATACGAGCTCTTCAGTGTTGCCTCCCCTGCGTGGGCTGGCAGATAAAGCTAGAATAGTCAACTTCTTCCTCTCCTCTCTTAAAACTACTTTAAGTATTTATTATTTTTACCGTCCTGTCAAGCGGGAGCCCCTTTTTTGCCCTATATTTAAGCAATATGGAGGAGATCGAAGAAAAAAGGAAAAAATTTGGGCATATACAAGCTTATTTGCTTTCATTGTTTCTCTGCTCCATATTCTTGGTTTGCTCTATACCGCGTAATTATTTACTATTACTAAGGATGAA
>SLJK01000116.1 GCA_007135125.1 Syntrophomonadaceae bacterium
ACAGCAGTATAACAGAAGAACGTTAAAGAGGGGATTGACAAGGGTAACGTTGATAGGGGATGTTGACAAGTACCCCGTCCCCGCGTCAACTAGGATAACGTTGACAAATTAGGTTGACAAATTAGGTTGACAGGTACCCCGTCCCCGCGTCAACCTTGTCAACTTGTCAACTTTTGTGGGCGAGGGGCAGCATCTGCTTTTAGCTGGTTATCTTTTTCCAGGCGCTTTTCAATTAAAAAGAAGCGGCAGCCTGTCATCTCTCATTTTTTTCGATAATAAGGGCTAAGGTTCATAAATAGTTTTTTTAGGTCCTCTACCTGCTCGTCACTGCTGATGTTTTGCAAGATATATTCTAACAGTTCTTCCTGCCTGGCCTGTCCCAGTGATATCCTGTAGATTGACAGCAGGCGGATTAACCTTTCGTATTGCTGTTCATCCCGGCTGTATGGATATTTAGGCACTATCCGTTCAATAGGAAACCTGTTTTCGTTAGTACAGTTTGCTTCGAGGTGCCAGAAAGGAACCAGCTCACAGGAGTCCTCATTACTTTCCCTGCCTTTGGCAAACATTTCGGCCCAGGGGTCCTCTTTAAAGTGGATATTACTGTACAGGCTAGATATGGTCTGGCGGATGGCAATGTTTTTATAACGGTTTACCCTTCCTTCCCTCTGTTCCAACTCTACAGGGTTGCCCGGCAAATTCCAGTGCAATACCTTACGGCAGTAGTAATGGAAATCAAGCCCCTCCTGACCGATCGATGTAGTTGCTAGAACAAATGGTCTGAAAGGACTGTTAAACGAACTTCGCAGTCTGTCTGTCCGCTGTACGTTTTTCGCCTCATATGATTTAATTTCAAAGAATCCCGCCGCATAGTGCGAGCGCAAGCTTAACTTTTTTTCCTCTTTAAAGGAGTCCAGAAATGACTGCAAGGTATCAACTTTATAGGAGGCTGTTGATGCTTCCATCGCTTCCAGCATTAGTTCGCAGCACCTGGCGGCCTGGTCAGAAAACTTCTCGTTGTTTAACCCGTAAGACTCCACCAACATATGCCTGTATTCATCCAAAACCGCCTGCAGATTACCCTCCATGCAGTATCTTAAGACATTCCTCCAGTGTTGTTCGTCATACTTTTTCCCGTATGTGATATCAACTATCGCTGTCGCTTCGGGGCTGTTAAATAGCCGCATAAACCCTTTGCCGAGACGGTAAGCATCGCGCATAAGGACCGGCAGCTCCTCCGTGGCATAATCTGGCAAGGTGTTTTGCTGCATCATCCTGAGAGAGGATACAGCAGGTGAAGCGAGCACCTGCCAGGCAAGTACTCTTGTAAGATCCTTTTGCATTGGCCCCAAAGCAAGCCGCTGTTTTCCCTGCGCAACTTTCTGCAGGAAACGCAGGTGCTTGATTTCCGGGGTGTCGGTGTCCACCTCTTTACTATTTCCAGTCATATGTTCAATTGTCCGGTCTATCCAGTTGCTGACAGCATGACCGTAGCCGTTTGCTATATCTATTAACAACGGCGCTGCCCAGTACCAACCAAGGCCTGTCTTGCCCGGAGCCGCAGGATACTCATTCTTCAGTTCATCTAACTGCCCTTCAAGGTCGCCGGCTATTTCCTGCACCAGTTTGTTTAACTTTAATTTTTGTCCGGTTTCATCCCTTTTATTCAGGGCACTGACAGGGCGGAACAATTTAGTCAGGCTTGGTGAGGGATAAAGAAGCGTGAACAATGACATGGTTTCAGGCCAGCTTCCCGGAACATGTTCTGTTTCTTTTTTCGCCTTGAATAATAATTTGCGGTAGGGGAAGCGTCTGTTTTCCTTGGCAAAGTATAGCTTGCGCCCTTCATTATCCGAATCTGCTTTATATGTAGGTGTGCCAATGGTTCTTCGTTCAGCCTCATAGGATATGAGGGTTGCGATCATCCTTGGAACCATGGTCCAGGCGGAGAACACAAGTATCTTGGAGAATCCGTTATTCTGGCGGAACGGGCCGCCCGGCTCATAGTATGGTAGCGCCGGGGGAACCCACAACAGTTTTGCCCCGTTATCACTGAATGCTTCCTTCTCCAGCTGACGGAGCCGGGCATTTGGAAACTGAATCCTTTTATAATTATGGAAATCTGAGCGCTTTAACCAGGCATTTCTGTTCTTTTTAAGCTGCTTCTCCAGCTCCGGGTTCTGCTGATATGCCCTCTTTAGTTCCCGCTTTAATTTATAATGCTCCATAAAAGAGAGGATATACGGTGCCGATTTAACGTACTCGACAGGCTGGGGAACATCCCTGCGGTACTCCTGCAGCTCCTCGGTGACCCGGGCTGCAGATAGATATGACCTGATATCATCATCGGTTACCTTTACAGGTTTTAAAGACTTTCGGGTGTCCAGCATGGCATCGCCCGCTGCCGAGACCTGCATCCTTTCTGTCCTGCACATAGCCTCAAAAAGTATTGTCTCTACCTGTTGTTTGTAATCCTTTACTTGCTCCAGGTTTTCCCGGTCAAGCAATCTGAGTTTCTCTGAATATGTGGACCAGGATTCTTTCAGTTTTGCATTTTGTTCCGGTTTGTTCCGAAACAGAAAATCAACGACTTCCCAAAATTCCCGGTAGTGATCGTCTTCATTCGCCTGCTCTTCAATCTCTTCCAGTGTAGAGTATAGTTTGTACGGTGTCGCCGATAACAACATTGTCCAGGCCTTTGTTTGATGAATAAACTTATCGGTAAGCATCCCCATTTCTGATTCTTTATCCGCCTTAATCAGGTCACGGAAACGCTGAAACTCATCCATAATAACAAGGTCAGGCTGTAAGAACTCCAGGCTCAAAACAGCCATCATCCATCTCAGCTTGCCTATGATGATATAATTGTCTGGCGGCGCAAGATTTCCGTCCCTCATGAAATCAAGTGCGGATAAGATATCCCTTAAAAGTGCTGCGTCCTCTTCTTGCAGATAGCCCCGCACTCTGCTGATTACCTGCTCTTCAAATTCGGCCTCCAGATTTTCGACCCTTTCCACCATATACGGCTTGGCCCAGGTCCATGACTTAACTCCCCTGCGGAGAAACTCTTCCAACTCGCGGATGTGATCATCGAAGAGCTTGGTCTTCTTCAATATGGCATATATAAGTGCCCGTTCCAGGTATGTTCCCGCACCGTTAGTCAACCTGAAAGATGTAGCGGGAGTCATAGCATTTAACTGAATATATCCGTCTTCCCGCTTCAGTTGTTTTCTGAGCTCAAATATGCTCAGTACCTGCATGGAGAGCCGGGTAAACGCATCTTTGTCTACATTATTCTTAACCTTCTCGATCCGGAATTTCTCCATATTCTGCCTGGCAATACTAAGGTTAGAGCAGATATAGGTCACCCGGAATGTATCGGCACCCTGTTCTTTACAGTGCCGGGCCAGGCGTGCTACTACCCCTCTGGCAATAAGGGTTTTCCCCAGCCCCACTTCATCAGCGATAAGCACTTTCTCCTGTTTATTGCTGCGGAACAGTTCATAGATCCTATCGACAGTCGCTTTCTGAAAATCTTTTAACCCTGAAATTATTTCTTTTTCAATTTGTAGCAGACGATCCAGCTCCATTTAATTCACCTGCCTGGCCGAACTGTATTCCTGAATACGTTCATCAGTTCACGGAAATCATCCGGTACGATATCCTCTGAACCCTCGATTGCTTCTGAGAGTATCACCATAATATCTTCCAGTTCCTGTAGCCGCTCCGGATTCTGAGCGGAAGCTTTCAGCATCTTTTCATAAAGCACGGGCCGGTATTCATAAATTTCCTTCCTGGCCCACTCTGCACCTTTTTTTATATTGAGTATCTCCGCCAGGGTAAGAGTCATGTCTTCACCCAGTATAAGGGATACATACTGAAAAAAACCCTGCCGGTTACCAATTATATCTTTAAAGATGGCTGCATCCCGGTGGGCAGGGATACCGCTGGTAGGTATCTTCATGACAAACTGCAGTTCTTTAGCTTCCTGCTTTATTTCAATCCTGTAAAACATAGAGATATCAGACAGGCCTATATCACCGAAGCAGAGGGTATTTTCAAATGCCTTTGCAAGGCCCGGTCTCATCAGGGGTGCGATATTTACTTCCATGTTCTCCGGAATGTCTATGCTATTCTTAAAAGCAACCTGCAGGCGATACCTGTCAGTCCCATCTTCAGAAAACACCTCTGCCTGTGCCTTATATCCGGCAATTTGGCCTGCCAATAGATCCATATCCCTTAAAATTTTGTCTTCGGGTACCCAGCTTCTTTCTTCGGGCTCCCACTTTTCAAATGGATTTTCAGCAGCCTCTTCCCCCATTAAATCGCCCAGAAGTTTGCCTCTGTTATACTGATAATTGTAGCAGTTTAATTTTATTAAAAACTCAATATTTCCACCGAATGCACTGTGGGTACAGTTTGCCGAGCCTATCCATAATTCGCTCCAGCTGGATTTGGATTTAAGATAAAACTTGGCATGAAGCTCCTGTTTGGAGTGTTGGAGTTCCTCATCGTCAAGCATACTTTCCCCTTCTATGATCATATCTTTGAGGTGCCAGCAGTCAACATCTCCCAAAAGCTCCCTCCCCAGATCCCGCAGGGCTTCAATTCGGCTGATAAGTGTTATCCGTCCCGCTTTTAAACGTTTCTTTTTAAATCGCTCTATAACCGAACCTGTCAAAAACGGAGATATAACTACCAAATCGTGAAAGGTGTTATCAAACAGCTCCCCTGCCGAGTCGTCTTCACCTATACCCAGAGGCAGAAACTCATAATCGAAAAAATATTTTTTCCCTCTGAGCTGCGGTTTAAAATCTGCATACAAAACAGCATCAGCCAGTTCCTTTACGGCTCTTTTTTGCTTGCCCCGCTTTTGGAACTTATTAAGGTAAGCGATAAAATTTGCCAGAGGCTTATTGGCTTCCGCTATATTTTCTGTGCGGTATCCTTCCAGTACTACTGCCAGGTCCCAGCTGCGGTCAAAGGTAAGGTTCCGGGATAGTACCAGCACCCGGTAAAAGGGGCTGCCCTTTTTCTTTTCCGGCAGGTATTCTACTACCCAGACCTTGGGGTGAAAAGACTTCCCTCCCGGCGGATTTACCTGGGTAACGCTGTTTTCCAAAAGGGAAAGCACCTTTCGTTCCTTCATCGGCACAGATATTCTGCCCGCCTCGCAGAAAAGGTGAATTTTATGGGCATTTTTGCGGATGACCTCCAGCAGCAGCAAGTCCTGCTGCTCGCCTTCTGCTGAGACTCCCTCCAATGCCAGCGCAAGCGGTATCCCCAGCAGGGTTTCCAGGTTTAATGAATAAGTGGTCCCGACTGCGGTTTGCATCCGGTATCCCGCAGGAGGGCTTAAGAGTTCGCTGTAGTCTAGCCTGTCCTGATCAGGTCTAAGCATTATTATCCTCACCGTCTACTATATCTTTTAAAATGACTTTTGCATTCGGCCACCGGTATTGCAGTAACCCAATACCAATCCAGCTTATATCGGTATGAGACATCTCCTTTGCCTGGCGCAGTTTACATCTGTCTCTTCCTTTAATGCTTTCTTCGCGGAAGATGATCTTTCTATCAATCTCATCGGTATCTATACGACTTGCATCCCTGGCGATCTCTATCCAGTCCCTGATAAATCTTCTGGTCTTCATGTCACGCAGATTTAGTTTATAGAACAGATAATTATCATCCCAGCTGTCAAAATCAAACTGCTGCATATCCGAGACCCACTGCCGCCAGGCACTCTCAAGTTCATCGCGCCTCTGCTGTATTCCGGCTTCCCTGAAAAATATGACGTTATAACGAATATGAGCACCGTGTATTATATGAGCAAAGTCCCTGGCCAGCAGGTATTCTCTCTTTAGATCAAAAGGCATCTGGTATACCAGCGGTTCCAGGTCAACAAAGGCTTTGCAGTTAAGCGCATCTTTTCTGTGATTTCTCAGTATTTCCGCCCAGAGTGAATTCCTGCTGCCGGGAGCAGTCATAATCTTTTCTCTAAGGAATAAGGCCTCCTCCCGGGATAACTGCATGGGAAGCTCTTTCTCCCAGTTAGCAGGCGGCTCAGGCACATGCCATGAAGGGCCGATGCTTTCGGTCCCGGATGCATAAAGGTCTTCCCCCGAACCTTCCTCGGTGGAAATCATCTGTTTTCTCAAAGTTTTTTCTTTAGACAGCTTGCCTGCTATCTGGATATATTGCATAAGTGTAAGCCCCCGGTGACGAAATATTCCGTAGGTGCTCAGGCCGTTCCAGTAGATGTCTGAAGGTTTCCGTTTAAGACTTTCGCCGGCGCGTCCACCGATAACCCCGTCCTCTTGCGACTTCTTTAACACTTCTATCATAGAAAGCTCTCTCGCGCTTAGCTGCTCTGCAAAAGCCCCGGGCCGCAACTGCTGTTTTTCAAGATCCCGCATAATCCAGGGAACCAGAAAAAAGTATCTGGCTCTGGTCTGGATTGTGGATGTTCCGGGGAAGAGGATATTAGCCAGCCTGTCACGGGCCACTCCTACCCCAAGCTCATCCACCGCCCCTTTGGTAGTGAGTAAAGAGAGAACATTTAAGACTCTGCTGCGATGTTCTTTAGAAAAGTCTATCCAACCTATATTAAGCATGATGTGCTTGAACCCCTTTATAGTAAATTAATTGATTACCAAGTTTGCTTTAAGTAAGAAATATTTTTTCAGGCTGAGCAGTTACAATTAATTTTTTTACCATTTTACAATTCAAGTTGCAAGTTGACAGGGGGACGGGGTACCTGTCAACTTATGTGACAAGTGACAAGGACGGGGGTGACGGGGGGCGGGGGTAGAAGGGGATGACAAGCTGTTGTCATTTACAAAAACTATATAAAACTGTCCTTTCTTTTATGTTTACTTAATAAAGAAAGAAAGACCTGCTGATGTGAAGGCATTTTCGTTGCTTTTTTTGACACTTTTGTTCAGCGTTACCCTGGTTATCCTGGTTATCTTGCTGCTAAAATGCAACTGAATAATCAACAACCTCAGTCCCCTCAACTTTTTTCCATGCCCGATCTGCATACTCCATTTCCCTGATATTAAAATTCAAGGTGTCACCGGTCTCAGACCATTTAAGATCGGCAAAATGTAAGCGGTGCACCTCATATTCCTCCGGTAGTTTTTCCGGTGGAATGATGATTATTTCGTCTGCATCCTTATATCTCTCGGACAGTCCTTCAGGTATTATTTTTGTTACTCCGTCTGCATTGGTATCATAAACTTCCAGGTGGTTGGTACCCCCCGTATCCAGCCATGTATAAGCAAGCTTATCCCCCTGCGGGGACCATAAAAAAAGGGCCCGGACACTCTCATCACTCCTGCTTGCCCCGCCTGCTCTGGAGAACCTGAACAAGTTAAATTCTTTTGTTTCCAGGTCCACATAGCCGAATACTACGTGGGCTTCCCCGCCGGGGGGGACCCCGTAATCTGCATATGCAACTATTTTATTGGGCGCTGCTTCTTCAATAAACCTGAGCGCCGGCAGAAACTCTTCAAACCCGTAACCGGGGTGGTTAGCATATTCTTTTTGGGCAAGGGGGCGCCAGATATTTTCGAGGGGGATCTTAAGACCATTAGGCAGCACCATGGTGGTTTTGTCCAGCAGGTAATGGGGATCCAGCATGTGGTTAATAAAGCGGCGATCATCGCCTTCCATCAGCGAACCGGCAAACTTGGCTTTAACTGAGGTAACTTTTTTTTCATCTCCGCCGGTTAAGACAGTTACCTCCTCGACTTGACCTGCTACTGCTTCTTTATAGAGTTCAGTAAATGAAGAGAATATATTTTCCGGGGGATCAACATAAGATACCTTTAATTGATCATCAATCCGGGTAATCTCCAGGTTTTTTTGCGTTTCAGCCCGGCCTATGTCTGCTTCTTCCAGTGCTGCTGTAAAAGCGTCCCGGGGAGAAACTGTTTTTCCATCTGCCTTAGCTGTTAGGATTTCAGCGGTTATTTTTTCTTTATAGTGCTGGAACTTGTCACTTTCAATATGGGGATAGGCAAGGTCCACCTCGACCTTGACCCGCTCTTCTTCTTTGATAATTTTGGTTAATTGAACACTGATCTCATCCACAAAATAACCGGCTCCCGGGCCTGCCGGGCCAACTCCCGGGTAA
>SLJK01000058.1 GCA_007135125.1 Syntrophomonadaceae bacterium
CCTCTCGTCGCGGTGACGATCCTGATGGGTTATCAATTAGGTTACCTGGGTTCAGGTAGGGTCGAACCCGAAACGCAGGATCCACCACCACCTCCCCCTACGCTTTTGGAAGAGAGAGAGCAACAAGCCGATGAACCGGATGGAACAGAAGAAAGAGAAATAGCTGCTGAAAATGAGGAAGAAGCAGAAGAAGGGGAAGATTTCGACGAATCCGCGCTTCTGCCCGAAGAAATCACCGTAGATGTTCTGAACGGCAGCGGGGTAAGAGGAATAGCGGGGCACTTTGCAGAAATATTGCGGGAAGAGGGATACCAGGTACGGGAAGTAAGGGATGCCGATGTTTTTACTTACACCCAAAGCCAAATTATCAGCCGCGTGGAAAACAAAGAAGTACAGGGCATCATGGAGATATTCAACCAGGCGGAGCTCCTCTCAGAAGAACCCCAGGCCGATGAACCTATGGTTACCATAATCATCGGCGAAAATGACGCCTGATAAATGGTATTCCTAGCTAAAAAAGCCCGCCTTGAGCCCGAATACCAGATTACAAACAGCCGCTGACGGAAAAAAGGCCGAAAAAGCTGCGGCCTGACAGAAATAATTGCTTTTAAAAGTACATTTCCCCTGCAAGAAATTCTTGTGTTCTGCGCTGCCGGGGGTTATTAAAAAAGACCTCTTTGCTGCTGACTTCGACTATATGACCACCTTCCAGGAGACAGACACGGTCTCCAACCCGCTTGGCCTGGAAGTGGTTGTGGGTAATCCAAACCACGGTGGGTTTCTCTTGTGCCGCGTACTTTGTGACCATCTGCTCGATGATTTTAATATTACCGGGATCCAGATTTGCCGTAGGTTCGTCCAGGAGAAGGACCTGCGGTTTAAAAACCAGCGCCCTGGCCATAGCCACCCGCTGTGCTTCCCCGCCGGACAGGGTACGGCTGTTCTGGCGCAGCAGGTGGGAAATACCCAGCTCCTCCACTACAGGCATAATCTCCTGCTTGTTCACCTGCCGTTTACGGATCTTCAAGGGGTAAATAATGTTGTTCCATACGCTGTCTTTCAGAAGGGCCGGCCTCTGGAAGACTGTAGTGATCTTCCTCATCATTTCCAGGGGGCGTGTATTGTTGTTATTGGGGAAATAACTACGGCCTTCAAAAATGATCTCACCTTCGTCCGCTTCCTCCAGAAAGTTTAAAAGGCGCAGCAGCGTTGTTTTCCCTGCCCCACTGGGTCCCAGCAAGCAAAAAACCTCCCCCTTGAAAAGGAGCAAATCATCAACACGCAGCTCAAAGCCGGGGTACTTTTTTAGCAAGTTCTTGATCTGGTAACTTTTCTCTCCCATAGTAACAGCCCTTCCGGTTACGCTAATCAAATTTATTACTCGGTAGCAAAAAGATGTTTTTTCTGCAATGTAATCATGGTAAGATTTGCTATAAAAGTAATGGCTAAAAGGATGATACCAAACGCTATGGCCACCCCGAAATTACCCTGCCTGGTCTCCAAAACGATGGCCGTAGTGAGTACCCTGGTTTTGCCAGCAATATTGCCCCCTACAAGCATGACGGCTCCCACCTCGGAAATAATCCCTCCAAATCCGGCTATTATAGCCACAAGCACTCCTATACGCGCTTCTTTAATGGCAGCCCACGAAGCTTGAAACCTGGTAGCCCCCAGGGCCTGCAGTTGTTTCATAAGATTCTTGTCCACAGACAAAACAGCCGCCATGGTAAAACCGGATACCATGGGAAAAGCAATTATAGTCTGTGCCGTAATCATGGCCCTGGTGGTAAAAAGCCAGCCCAGGTTTCCCAGCGGTCCTACAGATGAAAAGAGGAGGAAGACAAAAAGCCCAATGACCACAGGGGGAAAACCCATCCCTGTATATAACAAAGCGGTGACAAAAGGTTTGCCCCGGAAATGGGTCAGGCCTAAAGTGGCCCCCACCGGTATGCCGATCAAAGTGCTGAATAAAAGCGCTATACCAGACACCTGCAGCGATACCCCGATGATATTATAGACATAAGGATCAAAAGTTAATAAAAGCTTTAAGGCATTCACAGCCTCCATCTTTCGTTTCCCCCCCGTGTAACTATCAAAATTACCTTGCCATCTTGACTTCAGCCCGGGCACAATTAATCTTATGTCCGGAAAATTGTTGCGCTTATTCCTAAAAAAACAGGGGGTGACCCGGTGATGGATCATCCCCTGCCGGACCCGTTTACAAAACACTCTTCAATTTTTTAAAAAAGTTTTCAGTACTGTGGTGCTGCCGAATTACAAGCTAGGCATCGGGAAAAAACAGGGGCTGACCGAAAGTGTCCTTGCCGAACTCCCCGATCATCTCCTGGGCTTCTTCGGAAATGAAAAAATCGACCAGCAGCATGGCCTCCTCGTAATTAACACCGGGATGTTTAGCCGGGTTGACAGGAATTATGCCATAAGGGTTGGCGAGCAGCTCATCCCCTTCAAAAACAATTTCCAGGTTAGGTAAGTTATCCATCATGGAGAGAAAAGTTCCCCTGTCCGTCAAGGTATATCCTGCCATTTCATTGGTGGTGATTAAGGTATCACCCATTCCCTGCCCCAAAGAAGTATACCACTCCTGCTCCTCAGCTTCAACATTTGCATAAGACCAAAGGCTTTCCTCCTTAACATGGGTCCCGGAATTATCTCCCCTGGAGGTAAAAACAACTCCTGCGCTTTCCATATGCTCTACCATCACTTGCAGCGCCTCTTCCAGATCAGCACTACCCTTTATTTCTGCGGGATCGCCGGCGGGTCCTAAAAAGACAAAGTCATTATACATAACATCCCGGCGCTCTGTGCCGTATCCCTCTTCCACGAACTTATCTTCCAGATCTCTGGCGTGGACGAGGATAATATCACAGTCTCCTCTCTTGCCGACTTCGATAGCCTGGCCCGTACCCATTGATAATATATCAACTTCAATGCCATGCCTGGATTCAAAAACCGGAATAATCTCATTTAAAAGACCTGAATCATAGGTGCTTGTCGTGGTCGCCAAGACAATTGTATCGGCATACTCGGGCTCAGGCCCGGGCACCTCTTTAATCTCACCATTATCGACAGGCCCCTCGTCTCCATCGGAGTATTCTACTTCAGGATCTGCCATCTGCTGACAACCTACTGGTACCATCATGATTATTAGTACTACACATAATATCAAAATCTTTTTCACCCAAAATTCCTCCCTTATCTCAAATAATTTTTGGATGCGGCGAGCACTACAATATGAACGAATATACATAACGATTGCAAAAATATAGCTGCCCCTCAACAATAGGCAGCAGCAAAAACAACCCACCTTCTTTCCTGTGAGGGAGGATTAACCGTTTCCAGTTAAACCCTGACGTCCACAGTCCCCGGCCACTGCTTTAGGGTACCATGAATCGAAGATGTAACGGATATGTTATTCAATTCATATCGACCTTAATCTACCACAAATCTACACTGCTGGCAACCCTTTTTTAGAAAAACTTTTTGCCTGGAACTCTGCAAACTATCGCCGTTTTATTCACCCTGCATGTCCTTGAAGTCAGTTTAGGTAGAGGGCCCGGTAAAGTGAAAGGTTGAAAAAAGGGGGCGGCTAAAATTATCCTGCCCGAAGGTAGAAATGATCTTCCGGGCTTCTTTACCTAAAAGCCATTTGGCAAAAAGGACGGATTCCCTGTACTGTAGCACAGGAACACGCTGCGGCGATACAATTGTTAAGACAAAAATATTCTGCAGCTTCTCACTGGCAGCCCCCTGGTTTTCTTTAGCCACAAAAATAGCCATCTTCTCTTCGGCACGGGATATCAAAAAAGAAGCGCGGTCTACCAGGGTATAGGCACCTTTTTCGGCGGCAAGCCGCAGCGTGCCCAGGTTCCCCGCTGCCCCGGGAGACTTTAGGTACCAGTCTCCGCCAGGCATTATCCCTGCTTCTTCCCAGAGTTCCTTTTCCTTCAAATGAGTACCGGAACTGTCCCCACGGCTGACAAAGGGTGCGCTAAATTTGGTTATCCGCTGCAAGGCATCAAGGACGCCCTCCTCGCCCTGCAGGTTCTTAAGCCCGGCCGGGTCAGAGATAGGGCCTGCCAGCACGAAATCATTGGCCATGAGGGGGAAACTTTCGATACCCCACCCCTGCCGCATAAATTCATTTTCCAATTTGGGGGCGTGGGTTAGCGCCATATCAACACGTCCCTCCCTGGCTATTTGCAGGGCTCGCCCGCTGCCCAGGGAAATATGTCGTACCAGGATACCGCTGATGCGGTAAAAAGCCTGCTCCAATAAATCTAACAACCCTGTTTCTACCGGCTCCATGGTGCTGGCCAACAGCAGTGGTCTGCCGGCATACTCCGCTACGTTTTCGTTTTCTGGGGCAGCAAGTTTTTTGGAAGAGGATGCGGTGGACAAAAAGCGGTTCAACCCGCTACCTATTTCCGCTTTAAATGCCTTGTACTGCAGCAGCAATTCTTTTCCTTCAGGGGTAAGGGTAGTCCCCCCGCCTGCATAGCCTCCGACCTGCTTATCAACCAATGCTACTCCCAGGGATTTCTCAGCCTCTCTAATTAATCCCCAGGAATAGCGGTAGGAAAGATTCATGTTGGATGAAGCACGGCTGATAGAACCATGGCTCACAATATTCTCTAACAGCTCAAAAAGGTGGCTGGCGGAGATACGCCGTTCCCCTTCCAATTCCAGGGAAACTTTAAATTCTGCCTGAAAGTCACGATCCATATCCTCACCTCTTCCAACCCGCTGCTCAAGCTAACAACAAAAAATCCTCTTTATTTCCATCAACTTATATCTCCTGTTATTATTATAGCAGATAGGAAAACTATTTTTCCATTATATTGCTATAGCAACTATAATAAAACTCCTAAACCTTATATGTTTTCGGAAGAGTTTATCGGAAGAGAAGGATAAAGGTGCATTAAGAATCATTTACAATATACCTACAGGTATTTATAATTAATTCTTAGGGGAACTTTTTAGGTTCCCAGGCAACTAAAAAGAGCTGGGGAGGCATGCACATATGAGCACATACAGTGGAGAAAATCTGGTAAATAACGACAAGATGCAGATTGAAAAAATCACCCTGGGACCTTATGAAACCAATGCTTACGTAATAGTCTGCCAGGAAACAAAGCAAAGCGTCCTGATGGATGCACCGGCAGAGGCAGAAACATTGCTGGAAAAACTAAAAGGTACTACACCTCAATACCTGCTTCTTACCCACAGCCATCCCGACCATACCGGTGCATTAGCAAAATTGAAGGAAACGCTGCATGTACCACTTGGAGCCCACCCGGAGGAAGCGAAAAACCTCTCCATAACCCCTGAACTTATGCTGACAGAGGGGACAGTAATAACAGTCGGGAAACTCCAGCTTGAAGTGCTGCATACCCCCGGACACACCGGGGGCAGTATCTGTTTCAAGATGGGAGACTTTCTTTTTGGCGGAGACACCCTGTTCCCCGGAGGACCCGGAAAAACATTTTCACCGAAGGGCTTTCAGCAAATTATCGAATCCATTACTCAAAAAATATTTACCCTTCCGGAAGAAACAATGGTTTTACCCGGTCACGGGGACTCGACCGTGGTCAAAAAAGCACAGGAAGAATACCTGGTTTTTTCTTCCAAAAAGCAAAGGGAAGACCTTTACGGCGACGTACTTTGGCTTTCTTGAAAGTTATAAGACCACCTTAATTACAGCATCACCACCAGATATCTATACAGTGAAAGTCTTCTCCCAGCGGGAACGTTTCTTGTGCGGCGGCTCGCCGGGCTCTCTTTTGCAACCAGTCTTCTATTTTGGGCAGATCATCTACTTTTAACTGGCTTTGATGGCATTTAAGGGCTTCTAACTTGAGCTCGAAAGTCAAAGATATATCAAAGCAGCAATTTGGGTCTTCGGTTCCCCAGAGAAAAACCTTCTCTACCAGGTGGGGGGTAAGGTCTTCGTCCAGTAACTCCGGGTATGAAAGATGATCCCTGGCAAAGGGATATATTGCATCCAGGACAACCTGGCCGGTAATACGATGGTCGCGGTGCCATGGATAACGGCGAAAAGGGTCGACAGTCAAAACTGTTTGGGGCCTAAAAGATCTTAACTGGCGCACCAGCTCTTTTCGAAATTCGGAGTTATCTTCCAGCTCCTGGTCCGGGTATCCCAAAAAAATTGTTTCTTGTACACCGAGCAGGCTTGCTGCCGCCCGCTGTTCGTTTTCTCTTTTCCGTGCCAGCTCCAGCTGGTCAATAGCAGGGTCGCTACTTCCTTTGTCACCATTGGTTGTGACCACGTAAATAACCCGTTTACCATTTCGCGTCCACCGGGCTACTGTTCCGGCAGCATTTATCTCAGCATCGTCCGGGTGCGGAATTACCAACATCACCGGGTCCGGCGCATTGTCTGCTTCTCTCACCCTGAAAACCTCCGTTTCGAAAAAGAATTTGCTGCAATAACCTCCTGGCACTTTCTTACTACCCGCCCGGCGATCTCGGGCCAGCCGTAGCCGGACACTGTATTCCTCACAACATTAAGGTCATAATTCCCCGGATTTTTCAAAAGTGTTTCCATCATGGTCGCCAGTGCTTCAGGGCTGTTTGAAGGGACAATATAGCCTGTTTCTCCCTGGCGGATAATTTTTTTCAGCTCACCCACGTCGGCAGCTAAAACAGGGATTCCGCAAGCCATGGCCTCCAGGGCCGCCAACCCGAAACTTTCATAATAGGAAGGCACCACACAGAAATCAGCAGCGTTATAATAATAAGGCATCAAGTGGTGTTCGACCGTTCCACGAAAAGTAACGGGAAAAGGAATTTGCAACTCCCGGCAAAACTTGTCCCACCGGGCTATGTCGTTTCCATTTCCGCCAACAACCACCAGCCTCAAAGAGGCGGCGTATGGTAAACGGTTTAAAGCTTTTAATAACTGTTCCAGCCCTTTAATTGGATCAGGCCGCCCCACAAAAAGTGCAATCTTTTCTTCCCGGGAAAGCTGTGTATTTGCCCTTGCAGCCTCCTTATCAAGAGGCCTGAATCGTTCCAGATTTACACCACAAGGAATCACGCTTATCTTAGCAGGTGAAACCCCGTAGTAAAGAGTAAGCTTTTTCTTTTCTCGTGCTGTGGGCACAATCGTATGAGAACAATCCCGTGCCAACTTTTTTTCAGTTTCCAGTCGAGCCCTGGGGTCGGGCTTCCCTATACCGGCAGCATTCTTAAGCACACCGAGCGTATGAAACATATTGATATGTGGGACCTGCCAGGATTTTTGGAGCTCTTCCCCGACCAGACCGGAGATCCAGTAGTGGCTAAAAATGACATCGTAGCAAAGCCCCTCACTATTCCTATAGTCATCCAACTTAACTGCAAATTCCTGCACAAAGTCGGGAAGCCTTTCCTTGTTAACTTTGTGCTGCGGGCCGGCTTCAATATGTATCAGGCGAGCACCGGGTCCCAGCAGTTTTATTTTCTCATCCTCTCCTACCCCTGTGCTGCGGGTGAAAATATCAACCTGCAGGCCCATCTTCCCCATTTCACAGGAAAGTTCCCGCAGGTAAGTGCTCATACCTCCTGTATCTTTCTCCCCGATATTGCCCAGGGGAGAACTGTGCATACTGAGCATGGCTATTTTAAGGCTGCTGTTTTTCAAGTAGCTTCTCACCCCGATACTCTTTCTGCCAGCAGTAGGCTGACAAGAAAGGTTAACTCCATTTAACTGCACATTCGTAGAGGGGGACCTCTTGGCCTCCTAAGCGATGTTTGAAAATTTCCCTGCCCTTTAAAAAATCAAAAACCTGGCGCTGCTGGTTAATGCTTTCCTTGATACAGAAAACCTTGGTCAATAAACCCGGACTGATAGAGCGATACTGGGGATCATGCCCGCTATTATACAGGTAAACCCGTCCATTATGCACCAGATGTAGTGTCATACCGACAGGCTTATCATTCAGCTCTAATAAGCCCATCCTTAAAACTCCATCCCGGGACATCCTCTCCACCATCTTGCGAAAAAAGGCTTCTCTAGCAGGGGTTAAAAAGGCGGCTTTGTCTTCTCTGCTTA
>SLJK01000102.1 GCA_007135125.1 Syntrophomonadaceae bacterium
CACCTCCCATAAAGCTGGATAGATAATTAGTATATTCCAATATGCGGCGCACTTCGCCTTCTGTGAAATAAGCCATGGTCAACGGGTAGCCTGGCCTTTCATCGTAACCTCTTCCCATACCTGCAAGGCTGGCCATTTCATAAAATGAAATGGCTCTCGCAGAACCATCCATCTCACCAGGCAGCAGCTCGCCACGGATTTGTCCGCTGGTTTGAAATGCGAAATCCACCTGTTCTCCTAATTTATCTTTAACCACAATGCGCATGGCATCAGTCACATAATTACCCAAAGTGGTTTCCTGCAGAGGTGCAGTATTTGCAAGGGGAAATTCAGAATAAGCTACAGGCTCCATGATATATTGGAAATTTCCATCGGTCAGACGGCTAACCAGATATTCCAGTTCTTCAGTGTAATATGATAGAATTTCTTCAATCACGGGTTTCCTTAAAAATGAACTGTCCACAGGAACAACATAGGGATTCCCAGTTTCAAGATTTCGAGTGCGAAGCTCACCTGTTGAGGGATTGAAAACCAGCTCCAATTGGCCAAGGTGACTAAGCAGTGAACCGGCCTGGACAATCAAAGTTCCTTGTTCTACAACAGGTTCATGAAGTAGGGTATGAGAATGTCCACCAACAATGATATCTATTCCGAAAACTTCCCTCGCCAATTCACGGTCTTCACTCAAACCGGAGTGGGTTAAAGCGACGACAATATCAGCTTCTTGTGCACGCAATTCTTGTACAGCAGCTCGGGAAGATACCAGGTGACTTGAAAAACGCACCGGACTTGCTGCACGTACAAATCTACGCGCAGATCTACCCAAAATTCCAAAAAACCCCACCCGGAGTCCGTTTTCAAGCTCGATCAGGTGCGTTTCTCTCAGCCTCGTTTCTTCCAGGAGGTGCCCCGCCGGAATCAAAGTATTAGACGCTACAATAACTGTATCATCATGTGCCTCAGGGTACCCGGCCGTTTTCAAGTATAAAGCCAGTGCTTCGGAACCATAATCGAATTCATGGTTTCCCAGTGTTACAATATCATAACCGATCTCCTGCATTAAACTGAGTTCCGGAGCGAGTCCATGAAGAGATAACCAGCCAAAAGGTGAGCCTCCCAGGAAATCGCCTGCTGAAACCAGCAGCACCGGTTCATCTTCTTCTTTCTTTTCTTCCCTGATTTTTGTAACAGCAGAAGCTAAACGGGCTGCGCCGCCAAGAGTTATATCCTGCTCCTGGTACCCTTCTAAAAAATGGGATGGTGTGATCAACGCCGAATGTTCATCATTGGTATGCAGAAGGGTAAAAGTAAGTGCCTGCTGGGAATCTTTCCCCCACTCTTCAGAAGATTTATCATTCTCGGCTTTTATTCTCGGTAGCGAACTAAGGGGCATGAAAAATATCACAAAGACCAGGATAAATACTGCTAAGCTTTTAATGTCCTCTTTTTTAAGTAAAGAACGTTTTTGCCTCACCTTTAAAAATAGCCGGTTTGATTTATATGAGATTATCTTCACCCTTTATAATAAATTTCCTCAAAGTATTCTTATTGCCTATTATAAAAGCAAGCCATAAATTATCAACATCTTTCCCCCATTCTTTTTAATCATTCGCATAACTTGTATAACAACAACTGCAACTTGCGGAGAGAAGCTTTTATTTACAATTTTCACATCTACCAATTTTTGTTATAATAAAAACAGGGGAAGGAGGAATAGCCATGCAAACTACCTTTACAATAAAAACTGAACAACGTGAAGCTCTGTACGACATTACTGCAAAAGTATCAGAAACGGTCTCTCAAAGCGACGTTATAAGTGGGATCGTTAATGTATATGTTCGTGGAGCTACAGCAGGAATTATGATCCAGGAAAACTGGGACTTAAGCGTTCAAAAAGACGTGGTTAACCTATTGCAGAAAATAATCCCTCGGGGCATCTGGGAGCATGATCGGCAGGACGGAAACGGAGATGCCCACCTTAAAGCAGGGTTAGTTGGCCCGGGCGAAAATATCCCCCTCATCAACGGGGTGTTGGGTCTTTCAACCTGGCAAAATATCTTCCTATGTGAGTTTGATGGACCTCGTAACTCCCGGGAAATAGTTGTAACAATATGGGAAACTGCATAAAAAAGTATTATAACATAGAATTTATGACGCGCAATCGGCACATAGACCCTTTAAATAAAACTCTTTTTCTTCGACCAGGTAACCGCTTTTTATAAGAGGTAACTGCGGAATACTTATACTGTTAAGACACTCGGCTTTTCCGCAAACTTTACAAATGAAGTGAGGATGGCAGTGTCCGCGATTATCACATCCACAAAGGGCAAATTTTGAAGATCTATCCCCGCTTTCTATTTTATGTACAACTCCTGCTTTTAAAAAAGCTTCTAAAGAACGATAAATGCTGACATGATTAAGTGGTGCCACCTTCGAAAGTTTCTTTGAAATTTCCTGTTGGGTTAAAGGATATTTTGCCTCCAGGAGAACATTTAGTAGGGCCAATCTTCCTGTTGTCTTATTTAAGCCTGCTGTCTGCAGTATTTTAACGGCTGTTTCTTCTTTAATGGCACTCACCTTCTACGACAATCTTGGCCTTAGCTATCTTCTATAAATATTTTCGCCACCTAAATAAATAATCCTGCTCTTCCTTATACTGTTTTACTACTGCGGATTAACCAGGTAAAACAAATTTTAAATAATCATGTTATTTTGAAACAAAATTCGATATAATGATAATGTAAGCGTTTTACTGCTGTTTTCAAAAGCATGTAAAACATCTTAGATTTTACAAGGAGTGTCTTGCTATGAAAAAGATTGTTTTGATTGAACCTAAGACAAAAAAAGGCCATGTCTATAGTGCCACACGTATGCCCCGGCTCGGGCTGCCCCTTTTGGGAGCCAAGCTTAAAGCCGCTGGTTACGACCCTGTTCTCTACATGGCTCCTGTAGCAAAACTTCCCTGGGCAAGCATACTACAAGCGGATCTCGTGGGAATTTCTACCACAACTTCTACCTGCCAGGAGACTTACAAGATCGCTGCTTTTCTTCGTGCCCAGGGGATGACGGTTGTTATTGGAGGCATACATGCTACCTATATGCCCGAGGAAGCGCTGCAGTACTGTGATTACGTGGTAAGAGGCGAAGCCGACAACCACTTTCTACCCCTGGTGGATTGCCTGGCCACTCAAAATATACCAATTGATATTCCCGGTGTTTCTTATCATAACGGAGAAAGGGTAGTACATAATCCCTGCAGTACCGAACCGGTAAACCTTGATGAACAACCATTCCCTGATCTCTCCCTTTTTGCCCAGGGCAAACCCTCTATGGCCATTCCCGTTATGACTTCACGGGGGTGTCCTTTTAACTGCACTTTCTGCAGTGTTACCCAGATGTTTGGAAGAAAATACCGTTTCCGCAGCACGGAAAACATTCTCCAGGAACTTGAACGATACCGCGGAAGAAGCATCTTTTTTTGTGATGATAATTTTACCGCTGATTTGAGACGTACAAAACAATTGCTGCAGGGAATCCTGGATAATAATATCAACCTGAAAAGCTGGGGGGGGCAGATGCGCGTAGAAGCAGCTAAAGACCCTGAATTATTGGAACTGATGAACAAGACCGGCGGTGATATGGTTTATGTAGGTCTGGAATCAATTAACCCGGCCACACTGGAAGCTTATAACAAAAAACAAACCGTAGACGAGATCAGAGAATCAATTAAGCTATTTCACCAACACAAGATACGAGTGCACGGTATGTTTGTTTTCGGCAGCGATGCTGATACCGTGGAGACCATCAGAGATACTGTGGACTTTGCGCTGGAAACCAGGATTGATACGGTGCAATTTTTGATGCTTACTCCCATAGTAGGCACAGACCTTTATAATAAACTTGAAGAAGAAGGAAGGCTTCTTACCAAAGAATGGGAACTCTATGATGGCCATCATGCCGTTTTCCAGCCAGCTTTGATGAGCCCTGAAGAATTGCAGCAAGAAACATTTGCTGCCTTCAAAAAGTTCTATGCACTGCGAAACATCTTTCAGAATTTCTTTTATACAGGCTGGGGCTCTTCTTTTTACCGCGGACTGGGATGGCTAATGGTAAAACGCTTTAACAAGCAAAACCTCTGGTATAATCGAGTGCTGCAAAACCTCCAACAGAGCAGCAACAAAGCAGTGCGATTGCTGGATTGCCGTATTCAGGATAGCAAAGTACAAGTTTCCGCCACTGCAGAAAATATGAGTAACTATCTGAAAATATACCTTACCGAAACTAATGGAGTTTTTTATCTGCAGATGAATGGATTTTTAAATCGTTTTACTCTAAAAGAATTAAAACGCTCTTTGAAAAACCTTCTGCCCAAGCATTGTTTTCACCTGGTGGTCAATACCGAAGAACTGCACTTTATTTCTGAAAGATATGCCCGTTCATTTTCTCGTTTTCTGGATAAACTTGGTAAGCGTACTCGGCGTTTGCAACTAATATACCTTGCTGACAGTGAAAAACACCTCTTATTGAAGCGCAACGTCTTGAAGATCCCTAGATTCGAATTGTTTCTAAATAAACGCTGACACTGCAAGACAGGGTTTCAAACGTAAACTCATACTTAACTGAATAGTGAGCTTTACCTCAAAAAAGGCTGTCCCACCAGTTAAATGTGGGACAGCCTTTTAAGTGCAGCCAATTCGAAATCTTGGTAGAGTTTAAACGTGTATTAAATTGTATGCTTAGTCAGCGTAATCGTTAATCTCGGGAATGGAATTGAAAGGCACATATTCGGGTACTACAAGGCCGATGCGGGCCCCTTCATAATTAGTGGCAACCTCATCAATCTCATCACCAAATTCATCATTGTATGCCTCATGTGTTCCAGGTAGCCATGCAGTAGTCATAAAATCAGCATCGCCTTCAGCTATGGAAGACCACATTACTCCGGCATCCACAGCTGTAATATTTACCTCATATCCAGCTTCGCGCAAGACGGCTGCAGCGACATTAGTACTTGCAAGGGCACATTCCCATTCCACATAAAGGATCTCCAGTTCTTCCCCATCTCCTGCAAGATCGTCAGAAATCCAGCCATCTACTAAATCGCGGTTATCTGCGATCCAGGCATCAGCGTTGCCTGCAAAATCATCATCTTCTGTGTTCATGGCCATTACTTCACCTATTTCATCGTCGCCCCAAGAAAAATTCTGTAAGAACGCATGGACTTCAGGATAATCGTCTGCCAATCCCTGGCGAGCCACAGTGGCAATATACTCTTCTCCCCCGTAAACCAGCTCAGGGTCCTCCAGGAATTTCAAATCCCACTCCGCAAATTTCCAGTGTGGTGCCCAGCCAGTTACAATGATCCACTCTTCGTTGGCGATAGCCGAATCCAGTTCAGCGGTCATGGCAGCGTCACTGCCCTCTATCAAACCAACTTGCAGGTCATAAACCTCGATGGCATCTTCTGTGGCAGCCATGATACCGGCCCCCGGGTCGATTCCCGTAATATCACTGATAGTTTGCTCATCCGGGTCGGCAGGCTCGCACCCCATCATTCCAACAACTAATACTAATACCAATACACCCGTTACTACAATTAACTTACTCTTAAACAAATTAACCCCTCCTCTAATCAGATTATATTATGATATGACTATTATTCTTCGGATGCCGCTTGCTGTTTTGTACTCTGCGTTATACGATCCAGAATAATAGCCACGATCACCACTGCCAATCCACTTTCAAACCCCAATCCTATGTCTAAACGTTGGATGCCTCGGAGGACAATAGCTCCCAAACCTCCGGCCCCGATCATGGCCGCAATAACAACCATGGATAGAGCCAACATAATGCACTGGTTAATACCCGCCATTATAGTGGGCATAGCCAGGGGAAGCTGCACCTTGGTAAGTTTTTGCCAGTCGGTAGAACCAAACGCGGTGGCGGCTTCGACTGCCTCTTCCGAAACAAGCCGGATACCCAAACCGGTCAGACGTATAACCGGCGGCATAGAAAAAACCACAGTTGCAATCATAGCTGAAACAACGCCTAACCTGAAAAAAAAGACAGCAGGAATCAGGTAAACAAAGGCAGGCATGGTCTGCATAAAGTCCAGTATGGGCCATACTATTCTATGCACAAGATCACTCCGCGTAGATATAATTCCTACCGGCAAACCAATAGCTATGGAAATTAAGACCGAAATTAAAATCATGGTTATGGTAATAATCGCAGCTTCCCATAGCTCCATATTGTAAATTAGAATTAGGCCAATAAGAGAGAATAAAGCCACCTTATAATTACTAAATCGCCAGGCCAAGAGAGCAATAAGAATAATAAGAATAAAAGGAGGAAGAAAAAGAAGTATATCGGCAAAACCACTCATAAAAGACCCTAAAAACTCCGAAATAAGCCTGGTCAAAAAACCGATAGTGGCCCGTAGCCACTCAATAAGTGCATCCACTCCATCCCCTAAGGGCAGTCTCGGCAGCCAGTCAATAGGGTTCAACATCTTAGCGCTCATTTCCTTCGGCCTCCTTCACTTTTACCAGTCCGGCCAATAAGGAACCTCTTACAATAACTCCTTTTAAATGGTTTTCCTCATCCACCACAGCGACCGGTATAGTAGCGTTTGCAGCTGTCTCAAAGAGTTCGTTTAATGTAGTCTCCGGAGCAACAGTAGTTAGATCTTTTTCAATAACATTGGTTAAATCAGGTTCCCCTTTTTCAGCGGCCTTTTTGGCAGCGTCAGCTGTAACATACCCCTGAAGCTGGCGATTACGATTAACCACAAATACACCTGAAATACCCTCTTCGCCCATCTTTCTCAAAACCACCCGGGGTCCATCCTTGGGATATGCCACTGCTTTAACGTCGACCATAACACCTTCTGCAGTAAGTACCTTGGCCAGATCGACATCTTCTACAAACTTGGCTACATAATCATCAGAAGGATTGGTTAGGATATTTTCAGGCGTATCTATCTGCACCGTCACTCCATCCTTCATAATTGCCACGCGGTCACCCAGCTTTAGGGCTTCATCCAGATCGTGCGTAATAAACACAATTGTTTTACCAACTTTTTCCTGCAATGCCAACAACTCGTCCTGCATTTCTCTTCTTATAAGAGGATCTAAAGCGCTGAAAGCCTCATCCATAAAAAGAATTTCCGGATCTACAGCAAGACAACGAGCCAATCCTACCCTCTGCTGCATACCCCCACTGAGCTGATCAGGATATCGGTTTCCCCATTCTCCGAGCCCTACCAGCTCCAGGGCTTCAAGTCCTCTTCTTTCCCGTTCTTCTTTTGTTTTCTCCTGTATCTCCAGGCCGAAAGCTGCATTCTCCAACACCGTTCGGTGAGGCAAAAGAGCAAAGCGTTGGAAAACCATAGCCTGTTTGTTGCGGCGAAATTCACGCAGCTGATTTAAATCCATAGCAGTAATATCTTCACCATCAATAACAACTCTACCCGCGGTAGGCTCAAAAAGACGGTTCAAACAGCGGATTAGAGTTGACTTCCCGCTACCTGAAAGCCCCATTACCACAAATATTTCTCCTTCTTCCACTGTAAAATTGGCATTGTAAACACCGATGGTATGCCCAGTTTCCCGAAATAGTTGATCTTTACCCATGCCTTCTCTTACTTTTACCATGGCCTGGTCCGGGTGAGGACCAAAAATCTTGTAGAGGTCTGTAACTGCAATTTTTTCTCCCATGCATTTCCTCCTTCTTTCTATAGAAGATAGTATTGTCGCTCGTCACACTGGCTTCATAATCAGGAGGCTAACAGCCGCTCGCAGCGGTACGCACTTATCTATCTACATATACATCTATAAATTAATTCACTCGTAATAATTCCATGTCACGCATCATTCTTTCATTATTTCTAGCATAGATTATCATATTAATATAAATATGTCAAAAGCAGGGAAGACATATATAATATAGATTATTATATAAAATATATACTTAACCGGAATATATTAGCTATTGCTATCAGTGCTAATAACTTGTACG
>SLJK01000121.1 GCA_007135125.1 Syntrophomonadaceae bacterium
GCACCCATGTAGGCCAAAAAATTCAACGGGTTCGCCGTATTAGTATATTGCCCTATACCTGCCCAGGCCAGGTCTGCCCCTTCCGCGCCTGAAACATCCACCCTGCCTACTGCTGTCTTTATCCCATCAACCTCCAGGCTGGAATTAAACCCTGCTGAATCTGCATGCTTCTGCAGGGCAGCAGCTCCCAGTTCGTGGGTGATCCGGGCAAAGGCGACATTGCACGAGACGGCAAGTGCTTGTTCCAGCGTAACTTCGCCGTGTGCTGCGGGGCAGGTCACCAAATCCTCACCCAATGGCAAGCTCCCGTCACAGTGATAGAGCTTGTTATCAATATTATCAAAACTATCAAGGGCTGCCGCAGCCGTCACCAGCTTAAATACCGAACCCGGGGTGTAGGCTGCAGAAAGCAGGCGATTAATATATACCCCTTCGTATTTATGAGGATAAGCCTTTACATCGGGGGGATTTTCCGGGTCGATAGCTGGCTTGCTGACCATGCACAGGATCTCCCCGGTCTCATAATTATACACCCCCACCGTCCCCTTGCGTTCACCAAGTTCTCTATATGCGACAGCGCTTAAATCAGCATCAATGGTAAGAGTAAGCTCGTTGCCCGGGGCTCCCCTGCCGGAATTAAAACGATAAGCTCCGCTTACAATATTCCAACCACTCAACCTGTCCCTGAAAGCTACCTGGGCACCGGTCAGCACATTACCGTACAGGTCCCCCGTCGCATGCATAACAGCCCTGCGCACCGTTTCCTGCTCATGAAATCTTATATCACCTTCATCCATCCGCAGCAGGATATGGCCCGCACGATCATAAACTGTCCCCTGGGAAAGCAATTTTCCGTTGGCGTAAAGGTGCCTGTTGGCAGGAAACTGCACCCAAGTAGATGCACTGCTAAAATAATTCACAGTGAAAATTAAAATTCCACAGACCATGAGCAATGAAAAAATTACTAATACAAAGGCACGGCTCAACAGTAGTTTCATCTCACTCACCTTTTTCCCGGCGAAAATTAGTCTTAGCAGGTCTGCTGCGTTCATCAGCAGCTTTAATTAATGCCAACAGGCCCCATGAAGCAACCATGGACGAACCCCCATTGGAGACAAAAGGCATGGTTATACCCGTTAAGGGAAGAATATCTACTGAACCCAGCACGTTCAAGGCAGCCTGGAACAAAAATATGGCGCCCGCTCCACAAGCAGCAATGGCATAGAAAGAAGAGCGGCAATTCATAGTTAAAAACACCGCGTAAAGCGCAAAAAATACCATGACCGAAACCACCGTCAGGGCAACCAACAAACCCCATTCCTCGGAAAGCATGCCAAAAACCAGGTCGGTATCGGCCGCAACGACCTCCGCAAAATACCCATTTCCGCCGCCAACCCCCACAAGACCACCGCTGGCAGCGGCAATCATGGTACGTGTTTGCTGGTACCCGGAGCCGCTCGCATACTCCCAGACATTTCCCCATGTCGCAAAGCGGGAAGCAATATAGGGCATAAAAGAAATGGCCGCAACGGTTCCCAGCACTGCACCTGCCGATGCCAGGGCAATACTGCGCAAATCCCCGGAACGCATAAAAGCCATGACTACAAATGCACCGAAAAAAACCACCACCGTACCAAAATCCCTCATAATTATGAGTGCCAGGATGCATATTCCCGAGAAACCGATAAAAGCTGTCATATTGCGTGTCGTGAGCAGCCTATCCAGGGTAGCTGTGCCGGACAGCACAAAAGCAATCTTTACGAATTCCGATGGTTGAAAGGATATAACACCAAGATCAAGCCAGCGCCTCGCCCCGAAATGAGTTTCCCCCAGGGCCAGATTCAATGCCAAAAGCACCAGGGCAGCTGCCATAAACAGGTATTTGAGCCGGCGCGCTTTGCCAAGATCCCTGATTAAAGGCACAAAGACCGTATATATTGCTATTCCCAGGATGATAGCACCCAGTTGTTTGAAAAGGGCATCCGGGGCTGCTGAAGCGACAAGAAGCAAGCTCATACCACAAAGAAAATAGCACAGCAATTCAAGCTCCAGGTATTTCCGGCTGCGCCAGCGCAGCATAATAAAATGCAAGGACACCGCCGTAATTAAGACAAGAAATGTCAGCGGCAGCGCCGGGTGCACCGCTGCACCCATGGAAAAGAGAAGCTGTAAAGCTCCCAGAAGTAGAAAAAGCAGTATCAACAAGAAGGTTACCCCGGATCTTATACCTTTGCCGGCCGTCATATAATTAACAGTTGGAGTACCCTGGGGTATTCGTCCTGCCTGGTTTTTGCCGGGCAGGAGAAGCTCCATTTTCAAACCGGCGATGGAGATGCTGTCCCCGTGCCTCACTTTCTCCGGTTTCTCAATCTTTTCCCCGTTAACCTCCACCCCGTTTTTGGAGTTTAAGTCTGCAATATACCAACCCCCATCACGAAATGTAAGCACAGCGTGGCTCCTGGACACAAAAGGAGGTTCTACCACAATATCGGATAATCTGCTCCGCCCGATCGAGTTTTCCCAGTGTTTAAGAGGCAGCCGGGTACCATCTCTCATAGCCAGGTATCCCCATACAGTGCTGCTCTTTCTTTCCTGCAAAAGCGGCAGGAAACATCGTACAACAATGAGCAGCGCCAAAATAGGAAATATCCACCTTGCTACCATGGTATATATTTCCGTTAACATTTCATAATGCGAAAAAAAGCTCCCCATATTTCCAGAAATATCGGCAGCTCTTACTAAAACCCGGTCCATAAGCTGTCTTACGTTTTCCCAAAAAACATTCATGGACTATTCCTCCATGCAGACAGCCGTTTCTAATAAAATTTAAAACTCCATAATCCCCGCTTTTTTAAAAACCACACCACAAAGAAAAGGAGTACCGCAGCTGAAGCAGAAGCCACGATTGTAAGAAGGATCAACTCGCTGCCATGACGCACTGCAATACCGATAAAGGCCCAGGCAAAAACCAGGGGAAAAACATAATCTTGCCGTGCCCCAAAAATATACAGTGCTGCCAATGCAGCAATAATGATTATAAACACCGTAAACAACATGGAACCAAAGCCAATTCCCAACCAGCCGATATCATAAAGGATCACGTTGAAGTTAGCCAGCAGAGCCACACAAATCCAGGCGAGGTAAAGACTGAATGGGAATTTGATAAATACCCTGTCGTAAATATTTTCCCGGGAGTCCTCACCGCTAATTCTCAAATAAATAGCTACAAGGGTCAGCAGTAAGAGTACCATTAAAACAAGAGAAAGCGTTACTAGCAGGTAATGCCAGGCCAGCAGCCAAAAAATGTTTAGCAGGGCAGTTCCTGTAAAAAATAAGCCAACCGCATTATTATACGGAGTTGCCCTGTATTTTGGCAGGGCCTGGTAAATAACAAAACCAATAAGCAAAAAATAGATAAGACCCCATATGGAAAATACATAGGGGGCCGGGGTTAACAATACAGGGTAAATCTCATAACTAATCTCGGCCTGGGTGAGATTGTTTATAGGTAAAGCATTGGCTAAATAATTGACAAACAAAACAGCACATAAAGCAACAACATTGATATAAGCTCTAATTTCGGGATGCATTAAGCATATCCCCCTCATTTTTCCTATAGCATATTACAAACGGTATGCTGCCATAAAACAATTTAAAAAACTGTCTACAACTTTATGACTTGTTATTATTCCTACTTCGACTCTGTCCCGGATTTTCCTGCCCTTTCGCCTCTGGTATGAAAGAAATTTAAAGGCTTCTTATCCCGGAGATCGTGCCGAATCGTTATCTAAAAAATGCAGGTGTAGCTAAAAAAGGTAATGACCGGGAAATATGCCCCTGTTTTGTGTATACACTCTATTGACATTACCCAATAAAAAGCCTAAACTTCATAAGAAAATACGAAAACAGCAAGGAATACATCGTCCTTGTTGTATCTAGTGGTATAGGCAAGGTGGGAGGAACGTTTTGATATTAAAAAATGTACATTAAAAGGAGGATATTTTGATGTATCTTGTAGTGATAGTGTTAAATAAAGAAGAAGATTTAAATGCAGTATTAGAAAAGTTCAATGAAATTGAAATTACAGGAGCCACTATCCTAGATTCAAAAGGCATGGGGAGAACGCTCGCAGAACACAATAACTTTGTTGTAGGAGGCTTGCGAAAGCTGCTGCACGAAAAATCTCGAGTGGGAAACAAAACACTTTTTACCGTAGTCACTTCAAAAAATCAAGCGGAAACTACCATAGAAGAGGTAGAAAAAATAATTGGAGATTTTAGCGATCCGGGAAGGGGAATTGCCTTTGCTTTTCCCCTAGACATAATAAAAGGAGTTGTACTAAAAAATTAGCGCGAACTATAAAAAGATTGATGTTGTTAAGGAGTAAAAAATATGTCTGTGAACGAAATTGCCCTGCTACTTGGTGTTATTATTCTTGCGGGTATTATTTCTGGAAAAACCTTTCAGAAAATGAAAGCTCCCATGATTATCGGTTTTCTCCTGGTAGGTATTTTATTCGGCCCTTCCTTTTTAAACATAATAACTGCTGAAATAAGCGGCAAATTTGAGCTATTAAAAATGATGACCCTTGGAGTGATCGCTTATACAATTGGTGGTGAACTAAATATCAAAAGAACGAAACAGATTCTCCGGTCCATTTTTGTGATTGCCATTGTCCAAATAATTGCTACTTTTGTGCTGGTTTTCACTGCCACCTACTATCTTCTGGGCTTTTCTTTTCCAATTTCTCTTTTACTTGGGGCCATTGCCCCGGCATCCGCCCCTGCCTCTCCCTTGGCCGTTTGCAGGGAATACCAGGCAGATGGTCCTTTTACTACTACTCTTTTGGGAACGGTGGCTTTTCTCGATGTTGCTGTCTTGACTTTATTTGCCGTTGTTTCGGCTTTCGCAGCTGTTATTTTAAAAGGACAGAGGCTCACCGGTGGATTTCTTGCAATCCCCCTGCTTGAAATAGGAGGCTCTGTTGTATTGGGTCTCCTTGTTGGTATTATTATTATTTTTGCCATGCGCCGTATCGACCAAAAACCATGGGCCCTGGCTTTTTTACTCGGAGTAGTGCTGCTCAACATAGGTTTGGCGGGAATTTGGCATCTTTCTCCTCTACTGGTTAACATGGCAGCAGGGATTGCGGTAACCAATCTTTCTTCCTCTCACCTGGCGCTTCATGCCTTTGAAGATATCGAAATCCCCCTTTATATTACTTTTTTCTTCCTGGCGGGGGTTGACCTTCGTCTGGGAGTGCTGGTTCAGACTTGGGTCGGTGCTGCAACTTACATCATTGCCAGGGGGACAGGAAAGGTGGGAGGAACTTTCTTGGGAGCTAAATTGGCTAAATCGGAAAAACAAGTGCAAAAATTTCTGGGGTTTGGCATGCTTTCCAAAGCAGGTTTAAGTATCGGTTTAGTCATAATGGTTCAGCAATCTTTTCCTGAAATTGCGGAACAAATAACAGCGATTGTGTTAGGGGCAGTTGCCGTTAGCACCCTGATTGGTCCTTTAGGAGAGAAATTTGCTCTTCTGTCTTCCGGCGAGTGCAAAATAGAAACCAGGGAAACGACAGAAGAAAAGAGCTACTGATAATACGCATAATTAAAAATCTGAGTCCACAAAAATTTCACTTGTATCGCCATAACAAGGGGACGTTCCATCGTCTTCCTGTTAAAGATATGGGGACACACTTCTTTCAAAGGAATGTCCCCAATCCCTCCGAAGGAATGTGCCAAGCCCTCCGCCTCGCTTGGTTGGCACTCGAACCGTCTGCATATCCATGGCACGGCATGCCCTATTACTTTAGTCTCTGGGGCAGGCCGCATACTAACAGCCAGACTTCATCTGCGGCAGCAGCAACTACCTGATTGGCCTTACCGGCCATATCACGGTACAGGCGGCCCAGGAAATGTTCCGGAACTATACCCGTCCCCACCTCATTAGTTACTACCAGAACATCGGAAGGGCTCTTCTGCATAATTTTAGCCAGGGTGGATACGTAGTGCAGCGTTTCTCTGGCAGAATTATCCAGCACTGCCCGGTCAAGCTCTTCTTGCATACTTCCCCCCGCCTCTTTCAAAAGGTGGTTGCTGAGCAGGATGGTAAGGCAGTCCAGCAGGAACAGCGTATCTTCTCCCTGCTCCTCTTCCATGACCAGGTGTGGGTGAAAACGCTCCTCGAAGGTGGTAAACCCGGAAGGACGGTTCTCCCGGTGCAGCCTGACCCGCTCCTCCATCTCTTCGTCATCTACTGCGGCAGTGGCAATGTATAAAACCCTTTTACCGCTCTTCAGGGCATAATTCTCCGCAAAGGTGCTTTTCCCGCTGCGAGCACCCCCGGTAACTAAAATTAGTTTTCCTCTTCCTTGCTCCATCAGATGCTCCCCTTTCATTTCTCCGCTGCCGGCCGGCTCAATTTTCATACTCCAGGAAGAGATGTTTTTCTTTCCGCCTGGGGCCCGAAAAGTTGAACGACAGCCTTTCCTCAAACAGGGGGCCGTCAAGAACCAGGGTATGATATTCCCCGTTTTCTCCACAAGGAGAAATGCTCTTGGCTTTCAAATGTTCTACAAATTCCCTGTCCAGGGTCCTGCCCAACCACCCGGGGTCAAGGAGATCTTCCCGCAGCGCTACCACCAGCAGCTCGGCTCCCCTCGCCAGGAGCTCACCAAGCACCTCTTCTTCCTGCATGCCCCACAAAGGAAGGTGCGAGGCAAGGCCGGCCTTGGCACAAGATTCCTCCACCCACCGGCGGTGTCCAGCAATGTTGATATCTCCAAAAACACCCCCGACGAAGCCATCTCTTTTCAACTCCTCCGCTTTCCGGAAAAAACCAAACTCATAATCTTCCCAGGTAACCCTCTCCGCATAGAGGGAAATACCCAGTGCCTGGGCCTGCCTTCCCAGTATATGCAGGGGAAAACCGTGTGACATACTGGCTCCCTCTTTATGTACAAAAGTAAGCAGGGCCTCGATACGCAGGCCCGCCTCCCTTGCTTTTAACAGCGACAGGTAGCTATCCTTGCCACCACTCCAGGAAACGAAATATTTTTCCATTTCCCTGCCTCCCCAAATCAAGTTGCAATGCTTACACTTCCCGGAGAAACTGCGCCTTTACCCGGCCAGCGATCCGGCGCAGCTCCGGCTGGGGCTCCCGGCTTCATTCCGCTCCCGCTTCCTCTTTTTCCAAGTCCAAAAGATAAGCCAGCAACTCTTTCCTTTCCGAGAAAGAAAGAGCTCCTTTTGCCTTCAGCTGCCGGTACAGTCTTGCCGCTTCTCCACCGCTATAATCCCGTTCTTCAATAGAACTATCCTCCAGGATAAGTACCTGCGCAGGGTAAGAAAGCACTTCTTCTGCCGCCTCCAGGTTGCGCAGGTTCCCTACTCCAAAAGGTATAGCCGGAATAACTACCGCCCCGGCCCCTTGCATGATCTCCAGGTGTCGGCGGTGATGTTCATCCGTTACGGGGGAAAAGGGTGGCAAAGTCACCACCGGCAAACCATAAAAAGAAGCCAACTGGTGGCCACTGTCCTCCTCAGTAAGAGGCCCCAGGGAAACAGAAAAACCTGCCTCCAGGAGGGAGAGAATTACGGGCAGGGCCTCCTCACCGCCTCCGACAACGTGAATTCGCAGGCTTGTTGCCGGATCACCCTTTTCCTCCCGGGCAAAGTGCTTTAAAACAGTTACATGAGGCTTCCCGTGAAGGGGATCCCGCTGCACTGCCACCGGTATGCCGTAAGCAAAATTTATATGCTCGGCGGTTAAAACCTCCTCCGGCTTCCCGAAAGCAAGGATTTTCTTTTCTGCCAACAACACAAAGCGATCGAAAAACTGGGCAGCCAGGTTAAGATCATGTATGGCAGCTATCACGGTAATGTTTTTTTGCCTGTTAAGCTTGCGTACCAGGTTTAAAAATTCTACCTGGTAATTAATATCCAGGTTGGCAGTAGGTTCATCCAACAATAAAAGGTCCGGCTCCTGGGCCAGGGC
>SLJK01000122.1 GCA_007135125.1 Syntrophomonadaceae bacterium
GTCCCCGGCATGAAGGTGCTCACGGCTTCCGTTTGGGGGAAGGTAAACCAAGGTGCTGTTTGAATCTATCCGCTCGATACAGATCCCTCGGCCTTCATCTTCAATTTGTAAAGAAACTGTTTCATCAGTAACCTCTTTTAATTTTTTCATGTAAGGCAGAACAACATCCCTTATTTTGGTCTTCTTTTTGGCAAGGTAAACCAGTTCCATAGGTTTATAACCGAGTTGATATTTCTTGCTCTCCTGATCTTTTTTTATAAACCCGCTATTTTCCAAAGCTGTTAAATGGCGAAAAACGGTCGCCTTAGACAACCCTGATAGTTTCACAAACTCGGAAAGCCCTATATAAGGTCTTCGGTATCAGCTCCCAGCCGCACTCTATACCCTGGAAGAATATTCTAATTTAGAAAAAGAAAAATAAGCCTTTACAAAGATGGGTCAGCCACTGCTTTTCTTATAAGAGGAAAAAGGGAAGAATTCTTAATCGATAACGCCCGGGCAGGTTTATTGGTTCCCCTGGTTTTGTTTGGCTATGGCTGGCCCGTTTTCCCTCAGGAGTGTTGGTCGATAGGTGAAGAGGTACCAGGATCATACTGGTGGGGAGCGCAGGTTCTTTCCAGGCAGTGCCTTTTTCGACCGGTTATTATAGTATGGCCTTTTCCACCGTTATAATGAGAATCAGCAGCGGCATCTATGTTGCGCCGGGAAAAGCGCACCTGTCCGGCCGACATCACGGCATGGGAAAAATTCTGTTGAACAGCAAAAACATCGCCGGAATGGTGATAATAGAAAAAAGGAAGCTACCCAGGATGTACTGGTTAGCCAGGGAAACATTTCCGCCCATCTCTGCCACCCGGATGGGAATCCCTGTGATGGGAGGAACAGCGCTCTGCAAAAAGATGATGAGTGCGATATGATAAGATGGCTGTACCAGGGAGAGCAGGCCTAGAAAGACCAGGGGAAAGAAAATGTTTTTAATGGCAACAAATTTAAGAACTTCCTTGAAAAATATTTTCCCTTTCTTTTGAAAGTCAATATAGAGACTTCCGCCGAGGATAATCATGATCAAGGGCAGAGTCATGGCGCCCAACATATCGAACATGTTCACTATAAAAAAGGGGAGGTACTGCTCTGCGCCGGACAATACGATGGCCATGGCCAGCAGCGTGACGATCAGCACGGGGTTAAAGATGCGCTGCAGGTTTAAAACCGGCTGCTGGTTTTCACCTGCCTGCCGGCCGAAAAAAAGATAGTAGGTGCTGAAAAAGAGCACGGGGTGGAAGATGATGAAGATAAAGAGCTGCACCAGGTAAAGAGAACCGGGACCATAAAGCCCTTCGATGATAATGATGGGGAAAAAAAGGCCATTTTGAAAAAACAGGCTGACGGTAAATTCGCTCCGGAAAGTATCCCTCACCAGAAACCGGGCAGGCAGGGTAATTGCCAGAGCGACGGCGGCAAATAGAAACCACCAGAGAGGGAGTTGCCACCAGTCAGGGACCTTTTGGGGGTCAAAATTCATGATAATACTGGCAAAAACAACACTGGGAAGAGCGATATCAATAGCCAACCGCGAAAGTACAGCTATAACATTTTCTGGAATGATACCTCTCCGCAAAATATAAAACCCCAGCACGCCGATGCCAATTATTGCCAAAACCGATTGAAAAACAACATTAAACAGTTCCATAATTGATTGATCATAACCTTTATAACTGATTTCCTTATTATAACCATTTCTTCCGCCGGGAGCAAGTCAAAATCAATAGATATCCAATATGTGAAAAGAGTTAACAGCAGGCTTGATATATCTTTCGGATTCGAGAATTACTACATACGGGATCTAAAAAAATACAGCTAAGGTTGGGGCTTGCACTCTGTGTCATGCTGTCCATGGCCCTGGCTTTTTTTTACTTTTGCGTTGTAGGTAAAAAATATTGCCTTATTTGAATAACAAGCAGGATATGCTCATATTAAAGCGAATTGTTAATTACATTAAGCAACGTTAATGAGCTGTTAACAGATTCTTTTCTTAGCAAGCAAATATTTGGATGGAGGGATATAAAATGATGAACAAACTGGTAATTTCGGCTGCAATAATTTTAATGTTTTTTGTTACGGGGGTGCCTGCCTATGCTACCAGCCATGATGTGCAAATTTATATTGAAGAAGAAAAATGTGTTTTCGATCCTGAACCTTATATCCGGGAAGGAAGTACAATGGTCTCCATGCGCAGCTTTTTTGAATTTATGGAAGCCGAAGTGGAATGGTGCACCAAAAATCGGGCCGCCGTCGGCTATTGGAATGATAAGGAAGTCCAAATCCCTAATGAAACAACCCAACCCAGGGTTAACGGAGCAAAAGTTGAAATTTCGCGTTCCTCAGAAATTGTTGACGGAAGACTTTTTATCCCCCTACGTTTTGCTGCCGGTTTTTTCGAACAAGAGGTGGAGTGGAATGCGGATAAACGAGCTGTAATGCTAAGTAACGGCGCCGAACATCTGGCAACAGAACAACTAGATACTGACTATGAAGAAGATACTGTAAAGGAAGAAAAAGATGAACATAGCAGCTCTGAGAACTACGAGGCTACAGGAAACTTCATCTGGCCTGTGGAGGGCGGCCAGGTGGTCTCCGAATATGGCCCCCGGGGCGGACGCTTTCATTACGGCCTTGATATAGGCGCCGAAAAGGGGACCCCCATCCTGGCTTCGGACAGCGGAAAGGTAGTTGTTTCAGGTTGGGAAAGTAGCGGTTATGGATACGCGGTTGTGATCAAACACGATGACAATTATTATACGCGCTATGCCCACAATGCAAGGAACCTGGTAAGTGTCGGCGATTATGTCAACCAGGGTGATATTATCGCTGAAATAGGGGCAACAGGCAACGCCACCTGTTTCCACGTGCATTTTGAAGTACGCCATGGAGGGAAAGGTGGGGGCAATACCGATACACACCGTGATCCCGCAAAATACGTCATCCAAGACTAATTTTAAGTTTTAATGAAAATGTCTGTTATTGCATGAAATCAAGAGCTTATTTTTCTAAGCACGAATAATAAAGCCAGGGCAAGCAGCGAGGCTGCAATACCCAGGGCAAAGGCCATATTGTAGCTGCCGTAAAGTTCCGCCAGGGAGCTGGCCAGGAAAGGACCGAGACTTCCCCCGATACCCAGGGCGGTAAAAAGCATGCCGTAATATGCGCCAAAATTGTTCAGCCCGAAAATATTTGCTATGGCAGCAGGAAAAGCCGTAAAAAGGCTGCCGTAACTACACCCCAATAGAATGGTGCCCAGCAAGAGCCCCGGCCAACTGTCGGTACCCAGGAAAAGAAGCATGGAACTAAGGATCATCAAAAAGGCAATAAACAGGACCTTCCTGTAGCCGATACGGTCCGTTATCAAACCACCGCTAAACCTGCCTCCTGTATTAAAGAAAGCAAAAAGGGAAATCAATAAAAAACCACTCTCCACCCGGAAATTTATCTCGGCGATCTGGACCAGGTGTCCAACCACCATCAAGCCGGTGCCGGAAGCAAGGCCCATCATCAGCCAAAGCAAAATAAAAGTAGGGTGTGAGGCGATCTTTTTCCACTCCAGCTTCGCAGAAACCCCTTCTTTTCCTGCATCAGCAGGGGCGACCAGGGGTTCGGATATGAAGTAAGCCATAACTAAAACCCCGGCCAGCAGAAACAGCCCCCACATGAAGAAGGTCTGCACTACCCCGTATGTTACAATCAAGGCATTGATAAGCGGCGGCCAGAACAGGGAACCTGCTCCCAGGCTCATGACCACGAAACCAGTCACCAGGCCCCTCTTTTGTGGCGGAAACCACTTCATAGCCGCCGGGGTTACAGCAGCATAGCCAAAAGCTGCTCCCGTCCCAAAAACAATCCCGAAAAAGAAGGTAATACCCGGGGGGGCGGGGAAAAGAGCACAAAAAATAAAGGAGGTTCCCAACAGCAGGCCGCTGATAATAGCACCCTTCCTGGCACCGATCCGGTCCTGAAACCTCCCGGCAACGACCATCATCATGGCGAAAACAAATACTTCCACCGTATATGGTAAATTTGCTTCCGTCCTGGTCCAGCCCAATTGATGTATAAGGCCATCGGCAAAGACCGACCAGGAATAAAACGTCCCTATGAAAAAGTTGATCATCGAACCAGCTATGGTAACTTTTACTCCCCTGCTTACCATTATTCATCCAGCTTCTTTCTGCAATATTCTCAATTTCCCGCTTTATCTATTTAAATTTATGCTGTGACTGTCAAGCACGCATATTATTAGCAACTTGTCCTTACGATACAAACTCAGTCAGCAAAATTCTGTGTAAACATGGTCCCATGCCTGCCGCCACGGGCAGCTCCTATGCCCACACGGCGGTAGCTGGGGCGAAGAATATTTTCTCTGTGGCCGGGGCTGTCCATAAGCCCCTGGTGAGCTATGGAAACCGTGGGAGCCACCGCCAGGTTTTCTCCGGCAATAAAAAACGATACGCCACCCGCACGTATCCTGTCAAATGGAGTAACTCCCTCGGGATCAATATGACTGAAATACCCTCTTTGAAACATATCCACCGAATGCTGGCGAGCAACTTCTCGCAGGGTTTCATCCATGACAAGTTCAGGGAGACCACGCTCCGACCGCTCCTTATTTAGAAGAAGGAGCATCTCCATTTCGGCATTTTCATCAATTTCGGGATCGCTTACCGTAAACCTGAGCTCAACACTTTCCCCCGCACCTGTCTCAATAGTGAAAAAACCCATCCCGTGCTGAAAGGCCTCACCGAAGATATGGGAAGTCAGGGATGTCGCCACTGCAGCAACGTCCAGCAGGGGAGCTCCGAAACCCGATTCCTCCAGGTGTTCGGACGTTATAAAAGGTACAGGCAAAGACACAACAATCGCCAAGATAATAATTACCATAACCAATCCCTTTAACAGGCCGGTAAATAAACCAAAAACCCTATTAACCATTGAAACGCGGATCTGCCGGGGAATCCATTGGTAGAGCCTTTCGGCAATGGCATAGTAAACTGATATTGCCACGAAAAATATAATTAAGAAACCAAGGGCACCAGCATATACCTCAGAAATGCCCAGTTCCTCCAACAATTTGCCGGCCGGAATGTAGAATAACAGCGGAATGCTCAGGGAAACCAGGATGCCCACGAGCTCCATCAGCCCTGCCAAAAAACCACGCTTCAGGCCGACAATAATAAAAATAAATATGCCCACAGCAATGGCTGCATCAACCCAATTCATCATATCCCCCCATCCTAAATGTTATTGCTCCCATGACCCATGGAAATCAGGCCACCGGGCTGACAAAATTTAAGAATTGTAGCTATGTCAGCCCTGATCCGGTCCCCGTCAGCTGTAAACACTCGGCACAAAATAATAAAGTTAATACAAGCCGGTCACGGCAAATTAACTTCTCCTGCCTGCTATTCTTCATCCAGCTTTTTCCTGGAAAAAACCCAGAACTTCCCGCTCCTCTTTTTCATGGTTCCAGTCAGATCGTTAACAAACTCTCCACTTTTCTTTATCGTGCTTTTAGTAGTCCGCGTAATTATATCATGCCCGTATCGAAAAGGTCTTTTACCGGCCCTTGCCGCTGCCTTGAAAACTATCCTGGAAACGGTATAGGCAGACTCACCCAGGACCTTCCCCAGCATAGAAGCGGCCTGTACAGCCGCAGCCCGGCGCAGCTGTCCTTTCTCCTGCTTTGTCAGGGATGAACAATACATCCTGGTTATTACACCCACCCTTAAGGTTAAAAAGGCATTGGCAGAACCCTGAATAATGGAATTGGTAACAACTGTGGCGGCCGTGCTAAAAGCAGGCGTTAATGATGAAAGGGAACTGCCCATAATAGAAGCAATTACGGGCTCGAGTTGGTCCTCCAACAGGTTCAGGTTTTCAATTCTACTGGCCAGAAAAGCCGTGGCAAATACGTTAGTGTAGAGGTAGGTTAATTCCCTTAAGGTAGGACGCTGGTTATACAAAGTTGTTACCTGCCAGACCATGCGGAACTGGGCAATAAGAACAATTATAGCATCCAAAGCCCCGTACTGGGAGATGGCGGTCATAATAAAAACATTGGAGGCAGCGGACTTTATTCTCTCGTCCGCTTTTTTGTTTAAGACCCCCAGCGCCCCCTCAACGCTGGCCGAATCATCTGCAACTATACTGACCCCTTCCAAATGGGGATTTTTTGCCAGGCGGTGTCCCAACCTGGTAATATATTCCCTGTATTCCTCACCTGCAGTGCTTACCGGGGGAAACAGGGGCCGGGGCATTTTAGCCATCCATACTACGGGAACAATTATGATTGCGGCATACAATATTAGCAGTACGAATAATACAACTTGCCCCAAAACAGGGTTTACGGATCCGGCAAGATTTACTATCTGGGCCGTCTGGTTTATAACGAATAACATAAATAAAATAGCCAGTACCAGGGCTACCAGCCCCATAAGCTGTTTTACGTATTTATACATGATAAACCCCCGCCGGTAGTAACATTTTGGGTTAAGAGTCTTTGCTAGGATACTCTTTACGGTGTATATTCTTCTACCGTGACAACTTTCCCTGCTTTTCAGAAGACGACCGACGCCTGGTAGTGATCGAACTCTCTGCACTGGAAAGCTTGCCACGTCCTGTTACTCTGGCCAATATCAAAGCAAGCAAGTCTTTCCCTGAGTGGGAGTTGCTACGCCAGCCCCGACTATCGGTGGTACCGGTACGCAGGGAACAATGGGAGGCCGTTTTGAAATGGGCTGGAAAAGAAGGAAACAGCTTTCATTAGTGATTCTAAGGGGGGAAAAATAATATAGGAATAGCTATTCCTCGGCACAGGAGGAGAGAGGAACCGCTTATGATTTCCACGGTTTGCGGGTTTTAAAGGGGCGGTTAATTCTTGTTATCTTCAAGGCTCTGCCGTTTTGGGCGTCCAATAGAAGATGTACTCCCTGGACAGCGCACTCACCCTTGGCCATGTAAAAACACATGGGTATCTCTTTCCTGAAGGCCTTCAACGTCTTGTCAGGATCCAAACCTATTACCGATCTCACCGGTCCTGTCATACCTGCATCGCTGATATAGGCAGCCTTTTCGCGAGCGATGGATTCATCTGCCGTCTGCACGTGAGTATGCGTTCCGATAACGGCACTGGCCTTATCCTTCAATAGCCATCCCAGCGCCTGCTTCTCGGAGGTAGCTTCCGCATGAAAATCTACCACCACGATGGGGGTTAACGCCAACAAGCGGTCGATCTCCTCTTCTGCCTGCTGAAAAGGACAGTCGCACGGCGGCATAAAAACGCGTCCTATT
Source organism: Syntrophomonadaceae bacterium (assembly GCA_007135125.1). Classification (GTDB taxonomy): domain Bacteria; phylum Bacillota; class Dethiobacteria; order DTU022; family UBA8154; genus SLJK01. Next base: position 7,339 of record SLJK01000122.1, read on the forward strand.
AGATTCAGAACAGCAACAGTGCAGCCTCCATGCTCAAAAAGGCCGCTCCCATGCCCCGGCACACAGGAAGATATATTGGCCGGCCTCAGCAGACGGCTTTCCCTGTTTAAAACAGGAAAAATATCCTCGTTGCCCCAAATATGGTTTCCCGTTGTCAGGACATCAGCCCCTGCGGCAAATAATTCGTTCATTACAGCAGGGGTAATCCCACTACCGTCGTCAGCGTTCTCCCCGTTAGCGATAACCATATCGGCGGCAAACTCTTCTTTCAGAGAGGAAAGCATACTTATAAACGCTTTCCTGCCCGGCTTGCCCATGATATCTCCAAAGAACAGAATGCTCAGTGTTTTACCATTCAAATTATCCATTCCCTGCAACTCCATTTTTCTGCCCTCACTTTGCCAGTGCCAATTTCATTCTGCCCGGCAAGAGCATTTTTACCGGAAATAATCATCAAACAGGGATTCATCGAAGGGGGCCTTACGCCCGGGACAATTATCCCGGGGACATACCAGGCAGCTTTTAAACCCGGTCTTAGAGGCAAAGGCGATTCCGGAAAGGGATTTCTTAGGATGCATCATAAAATGTTTTAGCTCGACATTTATCAGCTCTTTTACCTGTTCTTCTCCAAATAGTGAAAAA
>SLJK01000054.1 GCA_007135125.1 Syntrophomonadaceae bacterium
CGGAGATCATGATCCCTGCCGAGGCGTTCAGCTCCCGGGTCAGGAAGGCGAGTGCCGGTGTAGAAAGAATGCCGAGGGAGCGGACGTCTACCCCGGCGGAGCAGATGCCGGCCGTCAGTGCTCCTTCCAGCATATCGCCTGATTTCCTGGTATCCTTGCCGATGACGATAAAAGGTTCTCCCTTATTTTTTTGGGTCAGGCAAGCGGAAAGACGGCCGATTCGAAAAGCCATCTCCGGGGTCAGCTCCCGGTTGGCTACGCCCCGGACCCCGTCTGTTCCAAATAATTTTCCCATAAGTTGTTCCTCCTCTAATTGCTTGTGCTGCACATCAAGCTTCTCTTGTTAAGAGTTTGTTAACATCGCCTAAAAATACTCCATTTTGCTTAACATTTTATTCCAGCGTCCTCTTGAAACATACTAATCATTCCACATTGCTTTCCATAATTCCTGCAAATTACGGCCTTCAATTTTCGCGGGACAGGAATGGGACAGAGATAGGAAGAAGGGCAGAGGGCTCTTAAACCGTGGGGGGAGCAATTGCTCAATAATTGCCTCAATTTTGCGTAATTTTATTGATCTCTACCGTTGGGGATGGTAAGATGAAAAGAAAAGTGAAAATATTTACAAACTATATTATTGAAGGGGAAGTGGACCTGCAATGGGCTAGTCCATCAAAGAGTATGGGAGGTGAGGCTCTGGATGGGGGTGTCTAAAAAGGCGGCGAAGGAAGTGTTGTAGATTTGAGTAGTATAATAAAGGAGGAAAAGCTCGATGAAGAAAGGAAAGTTCAGTAAGATTTTGGCCTGCTTCTTGGTTTTGGCCATGTTATCGTTTGCGGCTTCATTTACTTTTGCGGCTGGTGAAGTTCAAGAAGGCTATTACGAATTTACGGTCATGCGAGATGATTATGGGGTGCCAAATGTTTATGCTGAGGACATGGAATCGCTTTTTTACGGTTTTGGCTTCGTTGTGGCTGAGGACCGCTTGTTTCAATTGGAAATGAGCAGGCGTTCTGTCTGGGGAACAGTAAGTGAAGTGCTGGGAGAAGACTTTATTGATTTTGATATTCAAACGCGGCAGGCCGGCTTTTCCCGAGCAGAAATCGAAGAGAGAATCGATGTTTTGGATGAAGAGTATCAGCGCATTTTGGACTCTTACGCTGCCGGTATAAATGAACATTTGGGGGAAGCCTTGGATAACCCACAGGAGCTTTTACCAAGAGAATTTCACCGCCTTGAGTTTGAACCAGAACCTTGGACCGCTGCCGATGTGGCTAATATCTTCATCGGAACCATGGCAACTCGCTACTCTGACTTTACTGCCGAACTGGGTCAGGCAGCCCTGCTTGCCCATCTCCAGGAGACGTATGGAGAAGAAGAGGGGAAGGAGATGTTCAATGATGTGCGCTGGATTGAAGATCCGGAGGCGGTCACTACTATACCCCGCGACGAAGAGTGGAAGGTAGAGGAAGAGGGCGCTCTGTCAGGAGCCCTTCCCCAGAATGCTGATGCTATCTGGGCCCAAGCGGAAAGGCAGCAACAGGAATATGAGCAGGGCCTCGGAGAATTAGGCTTTCCTGTGGAAATGGGAAGCAATGCCTGGGTTTTTGGCGGGGAGCTAACAGCTGGTGGAGAAGCAATATTACTGGGTGGCCCCCAGATGGGTTGGACTTTGCCGGGTTACCTGCATGAAGTTGGTTTACACGGACCGGATTTCAGCATAATAGGCACAACAACCCCCGGGTATCCTGCCATTTTGTTCGGGCATAACGAAGAGATCGCCTGGACTTCCACGGCTGGACTGGGTAACGTGGTGGATATTTTTGTAGAGGAGTTAGATCCTGAAGATCCCACCCGTTATAAATTCGAAGATGAATGGCACGACATGGAAATAAGAGAGGAAACCATTCCGGTGCGGGACGGAGAGGACGTCACAACTGAGCTTTACCGCACTGTTCACGGCCCTGTTATCCAGGTAGACGAAGAAGCTGGAGAGGCTTATGCAAAAGGGCGTTCGTGGGAAGGGCTGGAACTGGAGTCTCTTGCAGGGTGGATTGATTGCACGTTTGCTTCCGACTGGGAGGAATTCAAGGATGCAGCGCGCAAGATGGCCATTACTATAACCTGGCTTTATGCTGACCGTGATGGCAATATTGGTTATCTTTTTTGCGGTCGTTATCCTGATCGACACCCTGATCAAGACCCGCGCCTTCCCACACCGGGAACGGGTGAAAGGGAATGGCAGGGATATATTCCTTTTGAAGAAGTGCCCCATGTTTTCAATCCTGAGGCAGGTTACCTGGCGAACTGGAACCAGCAGCCGGCGGAAGGGTGGAGCAATCCCGCTCTTATGCTGTGGGGTAAGGCCGACCGCGCCAATATTCTTTTTGACTGGATTGAAAAGCAGGAGACTTTGACTGTAGAGGATGCAAGGGAACTTAACAAGCATGCTTCCTTTGCTGATGTAAACGAACAGTATTTCCGGCAGGAGCTCATTGAGGCCGTACGCGAACTTGCCGGTAATGATGAAAGGCTGCTTGAAGCAGCAGATCTACTGGAAGAGTGGGACGGATACCGTTCCAATTCTTTGGAAGAAGGGTATTATGACTCTCCCGGGCAAGCCATATTTGAATACTGGTTAACGCAAATGTTGAAAGATACCTTTGAAGAGTGGTTCGGAGAGCATTTCGGCAGGTTGGCCTATGAATATCCCCGTGGCCCCATGGCCGGAAGCATTAATGTCCCTGGCGGAGCAAAGGTGCTCCTGCATGTGTTGGAGGGAGAGGATGCCGCTGTAGCTATGTCCCAGGATTACCTGGAGGGTCTCACCCCAGAAGAGGCCATGAAGGAAAGCCTGATAGTGGCACTGGACACTCTTACCGAGGAGCAGGGTGAGGATATGGAAGCCTGGAAAGTGCCGGTTACTGTGCAGAGATTTGGCACGAACAACTTTGCCGGAGTGCCCCAGGGATTCCAGGAGCCCCCAGAAATTCTCTACCAGAACCGCGGCACTCAGAATCACATAGTAGTGCTGGATGAAGAAGGGGTCCGGGGTGAGAACGTAAATCCGCCGGGACAAAGTGGTTTTGTAAGTCCTGCAGAGGAAAAATCTCCTCACTTTAGCGATCAGATGGGACTCTATGAAAACTTTAATTATAAAACCATGGAGGCAATGCCTCTTGAGTTTATCGAGCCCGAACATGTGCAGATGTGGATCAATGAAACAGGCTACGAAGTAGATGGTGAAGCGTCTGTTATGGATGTAGCTCCCTTTATCGAAAACGATTATACTTTCGTGCCGGTACGCTTCCTGGCCGAGTCCTTTGGCTTTGATGTGGGGTGGACCGCCCATCCCGAAACGGGGATGGTAGACGAAATTACTTTGGAACGCGAAGACCTCTTGATAACCATGCATATAGGCGAGTATAAAATGACCGTATTGGATAAAGCAGCAGAGGATTATGAAACCTTTGAACTGCCTGTGGCACCCCAGATTGTTGACGGGCGCACCTTCCTGCCTGCCCGTGTCATGGGTGAACTTGCCTTTGATTTAGAAGTTGGTTTTGAAACGGATCCTGATACAGAGCTGGTAGAGAAAGTTTATTTTCAGAGGTAAAAAGCTGGCGAAAGGTTCTACTTGTTTCTTTTCTCAAATAATTGTTGCGGAGAGTACCAGGGTTTGTTTTGCTTGTTCTGGAAAAACTTGACGCAATGAAAAGTAAGTGAAAGCGGGGAGGCTGTAAATTCAGCCTCCTCTATATTTTAAAAAGCCTCTTTTGTTCTTTGTGTTGGCCAGAAAATATTGTGGGGTGATTACGTTGCTAGAATTGTTTTCCGGGCATCATTATAATTACAAGGATCTTTCTGATAGATGTCGAACAGAAGAGGGTGAAGCTGTGTTTAACTCAATGACAGGCGAATCAAAAACTATAAAGCTTTAAGGCGCGACGGCGGGGAACTGAACCACAGCAGGGCGCGCGGCCAACGCGGACAGTTCCGCTTCCGCGACCTGTTGAATGTGAACGGAGGCGTGCAATGGCCAGGGGTAAACAGTACGGCAAGACCTGGTGGGGAAATGCCTGGGTCGATGCTCTGCACAGGATTGATTATGATACCAACCGCCTCCCCCGGGGAAAAAGCTATGCTAATTCCAGCAGGGTGCGGGATATTCGAATTGATGATCAGGGTAGGGTGGAGGCAAAAGTCCAGGGAAGGCGTTCCAGACCTTACCTGGTGGAGATTACGGTGAAACATTTCAGCCCGGAGCAGCAGGAGGCGATTAAGGCCATCATTGCTCAAGACCTGGCCCTGGCTTCCGAGCTTTATCTGGGTAGTTTGCCGGAGAGCATACTGGACCGCTTGGAGAACAACAGGATTCTCCTGCTTCCCGAATCCTGGAAAAGTATCGGCGGGAGCTGTTCCTGTCCGGACTGGGCGAATCCCTGCAAGCACCTGGCTGCCGTCTACTATATTATAGCCGGCGAGATCGATAAGGATCCCTTTATGCTCTTTAAGCTGCGGGGTTTAAAAACAGGGGATCTGCTTCAGGCTGCCGGGTTTGCCTCCCTGGGTGAAAATAACAATGAGGGCCGACTCCACGACCCATTGGCCAGCCAACCTTTATTTATCCCTTCTGACGAGATGCGGGTTGATGAGACTCAAGACGCTCCCCCTGAGGGCATGGATTTTCCCTTGGATTTGAGCCGCCTGGCAGAGTCCCGGGAAAACGAGGCCGTTTTTACCCTGCTCGGGGAATCCCCTCTTTTTTACCCCGGGGGCGATTTTAAGGCGCTGCTGTTAAAGGCTTATAAAAATGTGGCCCGTGCCGTAGAGAAACAAGAGCTTGTGGAGAATGAGTTCTCCTTTAAGGATACGGAGTTTACGCTTTTTTATCCCCCGCATCAGGAACCCCACGCCTTTACCTTTTTTGTGCGCCCGCCTCAGAAGGCATCTCTTTTGGAGATGGCAGAAGAGACCCGGGAGAAGAATCAAAGTTTTCCCTGCCGGGACGGAGAAAAAATGGTCTTGAAGAGAAAGAAAGGCGCCATTCTTCCCGGCGGGGTGGTCTTGGACCGCTTTCTTGCGCTGCCTCTAAAGCTTCCCGCCGATAAAAGCTCCCCCGGCGCCGATTTTTTAAGTGCCTCTGCCGCACTGGTGCAGGCCCTTGCACAGTCTTCCTCTTTTGTTCCGGAAATCCGCATGGTGGATGCTGCCTCGGGAAAAGAAGGGGCTAGCTTTTATATTGCCTATCGTCCCCTGGATCGCTCCGGCAAGCTCCAGGAAGCGGTTGAGTACCTGGCAGCGCTGATGCCGCCCGGTTTTATTTACCAGGCGAAGGAGAAGGCGGTTTTGCCCGGCACGGAAGGGGTTTGGGAGTTTTTAAGTATTTTCCTCTCCCACCTGGTGCACCGCTTTTCGGGGATTAATGCGGCCGACAAGATATGCGGAACCTTCTTCCGCGGGGAAAAATACCGGCCCGAACGCTTCGAGGAACAGCAGACAGCCAAGGCCATTTCCGATTGGTTCGGTTGGCTCAACCTCCGGCCTGTCCCTGTTTCACCCGTTCTAAATATTAGCCTGCCCCCACCGGAACAGGAAGCTTTTCGATTGAGTGTCCACGTGGAGGACAAAGAAAATCCCCTGGCCACAACTCTGCCCCTGGCGGAGGTTTTTTCCGAAAGAGAGATGGTTTTCTCTCGAACTGCGCAGCAGGTTCGCCAGGAAATAGCACGCCAACTGACTATTGCCGGGGCCTATATTCCCGTCTTGAAAAAGCTGCTTAACCACAAGGGGAGCATGCAGGCCAAGCTTGATCCTTCTGCGGTAGGAAAGGTTTTAACCGAGGGGAAGCAGATCTGTTCCTTATTGGGTATACGGGTGACGGTGCCCAGGGAGTTAAAACAAATGGCCTGGCCCCGGTTATCTATGGCGGCATGGGCGCATGAAAGTCTAGGGGAGAGGGTTTCCTATCTTAACCTGGAAGAGATGCTGCAGTTTTCCTGGCAGGTATCCCTGGGGGACCAAAATATTTCGCGGGAGGAGTTTATGGAGCTGTCTCGTTCGGCAGAAGGGGTGGTCAAGTTCAGGGATCAATACCTGCTGCTCGATGCGCAAGAGGTAAAGAAGATCCTGGACAGGCTGGAGGACCCTTTGCCGCAGCTTTCTTCCGCGGAGGCGCTGCGAGCCTCCATTACAGGGGAGATGGATGGCATCCCTTTTCAACCCGACCAGGTGCTTCAAAAGCTGCTGGAAGACCTGGCCAGGGAAGAAGAAGTCGAGCTGCCCGCGGCGCTTGAAGCGGAGTTACGCCCCTATCAGCTGCGTGGATTTAGCTGGCTCTATGCCAATACGGTGAAGAGGCTGGGCTCCTGCCTGGCCGATGATATGGGCCTGGGAAAGACCGTGCAGGTCCTGGCGTTATTGTTGAAGTTTAAAGAGGAGGGGCGGCTGGAAAATCCTGTCCTGGTCGTCTGCCCTACAACTCTGCTGGGCAACTGGGTCAAGGAATGCGAAAAGTTTACTCCCTCTTTGCAGGTGGATATCTATCACGGCACAGGCCGGCGCCTGGTTACCGGTGGCCTGGATCTTCTGATAACTTCCTACGGCGTTCTGCGCAGGGATCTGGAAAAATTTAAACGCAAGAAGTGGGAGCTGGTGATTATCGATGAGGCCCAGAACATAAAAAACCCGGGTACGAACCAGACCAGGGCGGTAAAGGCTCTCCGTGCCAACTCCTGCATCGCCATGAGTGGAACACCTGTCGAGAACCGGCTCATGGAGCTGTGGAGTATCTTTGATTTTGTTAACCGGGGCTACCTGGGAGCCCGCCAGGATTTTATCAAGAACGTGGCCGTTCCTATCGAAAAATATCGGGACCAGGAGCAGATACATAAGCTAAAAAAAGCTACAGCACCTTTTCTCCTGAGGCGGCTCAAAAACGATAAAAATGTTATAAAGGATCTGCCCCAAAAAGCGATCAAGAACCAGTACTGCTACCTGAGCAGAGAGCAGGCTGCTCTGTACCAGCAGGTGACGGAATCCATGATGGAGGAAATTGAAGAACAGGGTGAAGGGGTCAAACGTAAAGGCCTTATCTTTAAGTTGATGACCGCCCTCAAGCAGATCTGCAATCACCCCGTTCAATACACGAAAAAGGGCAGCGTAATGAAAGAACACTCTGGTAAGGCAGAAAAAACCCTCTTTCTCTTGGAAAAGATTATGGCCGCGGGGGAAAAAGCCCTGCTTTTTACCCAGTATAGAGAAATGGGTGAGCTGTTGGTAGATCTTGTTCGGGAGGAGTTGAAAGAGGAGGCGCTTTTTTTCCACGGGGGGCTTTCCCGCAAAAAGCGTGAGGGGCTGGTGGAAGCGTTCCAAACAGACGGCTACGGTTCAACGCTAATGATAGTTTCTCTCAAAGCGGGAGGCAGCGGTCTAAATTTGACCGCGGCTACCAACGTTATTCATTATGACCTGTGGTGGAACCCGGCGGTGGAAGACCAGGCCACAGACCGGACCTACCGGATCGGCCAGTCCAAAGATGTACAGGTTCACCGGCTCATCAGCCTGGGTACCTTCGAGGAGAAAATCGACGAGATGATCAGCGCCAAAAAAGAGCTGGCCGATTTAACGGTGTCCGCTGGCGAAAGCCGTCTCAGCGAACTTTCCGATGCAGAGCTCAAG
>SLJK01000069.1 GCA_007135125.1 Syntrophomonadaceae bacterium
CCACTCTCTCGCCCACCAAAAAGAAGCCTTCTTCCAGGTTAATCTTGAGATCTTCACAACCGCTGATACATGATTTTCCCATCCCCCGTGCCACCACGGCGGCATGACTGGTCATCCCCCCTCTGCTGGTAATCACACCCTGGGAAGCAACAATGCCATGAATGTCATCAGGGGTGGTCTCCGGGCGAACCAGAATAACATTTTCTCCTTTTTCCGATTTCTCTTCAGCAATATCGGCATCAAATACTACCTTCCCTACGGCAGCTCCCGGAGAAGCAGGCAGCCCCTGGGCCAGAAAATCAGTAGCAGCCGAGGGATCCAGGCGGGGATGTAAAAGCTGAACCAGGTGCGAAGGATCAACCCGCAGCAAGGCTTCTTCCCTGGTGCATATCCCTTCCTCCACAAGATCAACTGCCACCCTCACAGCAGCCCTTGCAGTTCTCTTACCGGTTCTGGTTTGCAGTATAAACAGGTTACCTCTCTCGATAGTAAACTCAATATCCTGCATATCGCGATAATGATTTTCAAGCAGCATGGAAATGCGGCTGAATTCTTTGTATATCTCCGGCAAAGCATCCTCCAAGGCCGAAATCGGCAGGGGCGTACGTGTTCCTGCTACCACATCTTCACCCTGGGAGTTAAACAAAAATTCACCGTAAAGTTTTTTCTCACCTGTAGAAGGGTTCCTACTAAAAGCTACACCCGTTCCGCTATCCTCTCCCAGGTTGCCAAAGACCATGGACTGTATGGTTACAGCTGTCCCCAACTCGGCCGGTATATTGTTGAGACGGCGATAAACAATAGCTCTCTGGTTATTCCAAGAAGCAAAAACAGCACGTATAGCTTTGAAAAGCTGCTCTTTGGGATCCTGGGGAAAAATCTCCCCGGATTCGGTAGTTATAATATTCTTGAAGGCTTTGATTATTTCTTCGAACTTTTCCTCACTCAATTGAATATTGCTGGAAACACCCTCCTCCTTTCTCGCTTCTTCCAAAACTCTTTCAAAATGTAGATTGTAAATTTTCAGCACGACTTCACCAAACATCTGTATAAAGCGACGATAACAATCCAGTGCAAAAGCCCTGTTAGTGGTAATACTTGCCAGCGTCTCCACGGTGGCATCGTTTAACCCCAGGTTAAGAATAGTATCCATCATCCCGGGCATGGAATAATAAGAACCGGAGCGTACGGAAAGAAGCAAAGGATTTTCCAGAGAACCCAGTTCTTTTTCTGTCTGTTTTTCCAGTTTTGACAAAGCCTCCAGAATCTGCTCCTGTATCTCCTGCGAAAGAATTTCCCCATCCTCATAATAATTTCTGCACGCTTCAGTAGAAACAACAAATCCCGGTGGAACCGGCAGGCCAAGACTACTCATCTCGGCTAGATTAGCACCTTTACCACCTAACAGTTTCTTCATTCCCGCATTACCCTCTTCAAACAAATATACCTGCTTCAGGTCGCTCATATTTTTTCAGACTCCTTTACCGCATATAAAATTTTGCCAGCCACTTCTTCCACTGCTTTATGTGATACATCAAAAACCATGCATCCTACTCGTCTCATTATACCCCTAGCATAGTTCAGTTCCTCCATAATCCTTTCCATATCGGCATAGTTGTTCCCGGATTTTAGACCCATGGAATTAAGTCTTTCCAACCGTATCTCCCGTAAAAGGTAGGGATCAATGGTAAGCCCCATAACTTTTTCCACCGGCACCCAAAAAAGCTCTTGGGGTGGCTCAACTTCCGGTACCAAGGGCATGTTAGCAACTTTTAATTTTTTATGAGCCAGATACATGCTTAGAGGCGTTTTGGATGTTCGAGATACGCCAATAAGCACTATATCACCTTTCAACAGGCCGTTCGGATCCTTCCCATCGTCATGCTTAACTGTAAATTCCACCGCAGACACCCGTCTGTAGTAATCCTCATCCAGGCGGCGAATCAATCCCGGTTCCAAACGAGGCTCCGTGAGCATTAAGCTGGAAAATGTATCCAGTAGTGGACCCATCAAATCCACCATAGGGATATTATACTTTTGAGCCTCCTGTACTATCACTTCCCTCAAGTGGGTTTTTACCAGGGTATACGCAATCACACTTTTTCGATTGGAAGCCTCTTCTACGATGCGTTTGATACGCTCTGCATCACTTAAGAATGTCTCGCGGTGCAGCTCTACGCTGGCGGAGTTAAACTGGCTTACTACAGCATTGACCATAAGTTCAGCTGTTTCACCTATAGAATCTGAAATAATATATACATCAATAGCCTCTTTTTCCCCCAAAAACGGCACCTCCTGAAGCAGTCATAATAAGTTTTATTCGACCTGTCACGGAAAAATCCTTCCGGCTCAATATGTTCCTGAAAAAACGATCCTGGAAAAATCAGCAAGCTCAAGATAGAGTTTCTGCACCTCCCGCAGCAATGCCAGGCGGTTAAGTCGTTTTTCCTGTTCATCCACCATTACCAGCACATCATCAAAGAAATGGTCCAAAGGTTCTTTCAGTCCAACCAGGGCAGAAAAAAGTCGGTTCAGGTCTTTTTCAAAAAGGGCCGCATCTAACTTCTCTTTTGCCTCCAAATACCTATAATAAAGCTCCTTCTCCTTTTCTTCCTGTAAGAGACTTTCCTGCACCGGATAGTCAGGCTCTCCCTGGTAAGCCAGATTTGCCGCCCTGCTATAAGCTATAGTGATATTTTGCAAGTCATTCCCGGTCCGCTTTTTCTGCAAAAAGAGCACTTTCTGCCACAGAAAAGAGATCTCCTTTAAGGGGGTCGCGAGAACGGCATCAATAATATCATAATCTATTTCACTTTCCTGGAAATAGAACCGTAATCTCCCGCGGAAAAATTCCAGGATCTGCCCTTTCACTTCTTGTTCTTGCAAGTCTTTTAAACGTTCCTTTAACAAAGACAAGGCTCGTTCCAACAGTTCATCCACCGGCACCTCCACACTATACTCCAGCAAAATCTGTAGCAGCCCAAGGCTGTGACGTCGCAAAGCGTAAGGGTCCTGGGAACCGCTGGGACGAATTCCCACTGCAAAGCAACCAGCCAGATGATCCGTCTTGTCAGCCAAAGCTACCAGAGCTCCTGCTTTAGAACCAGGAAGACTGTCTCCGGCAAACCGCGGGCGGTAGTGTTCGGAAATAGCCTCTGCTACACCAGTGCTTTCACCAGAACGCAGCGCGTATTCTTTGCCCATAACACCTTGCAGCTCCGGAAATTCTCCTACCATCAAAGTCCCCAGGTCAGCCTTGCAAAGGTATGCCGCCCGCAAAGCTTCTTTCTTTTCATTTTCACCTATTGCGTTAATCCTTCCCGCTAAAAACTCAGTGAGACTGAGCAAGCGCTGGGTTTTATCGTAAACTGTCCCCAGCTCTTCCTGAAAGAGAATATGTTTTAATTTATCCGTTTTTTCTTCCAGAGTCGTTTTCAGATCTTCTCCATAAAAAAACCTGGCATCGGCCAAGCGGGCCTTTAGAACCCTTTCGTTTCCTCCTCGCACATTTTCCAGAGAGGCAGAAGGGTTGTTGGATACAGCTACGAAATGCGGTAAAAGGCTTCCCTGATTATCTTCCACAGGGAAGTAACGCTGGTGACTTTGCATGGTTGTTACCAAAACTTCTCGCGGAAGATCCAGGTAGCTGGCAGGAAAAGAACAGAAAACCGGCTGGGGATTCTCCACAAGGAAGGTAACCTCCTGGAGTAATTCTTCCTGAATACAGGCTATCCCCCCACCCTCGTGGGCAGCAGCACGTACTCCTTCAGCAATCAAACTGCTTCTCTTCACAGGATCTACAATCACTGAAGCTTCTTCCATTATGCTGAAATAATCAGCGGTATCTGCAACATCCAGTGGATCTGGCTTCAAAAAACGATGCCCCCGGGTCTGAGGTCCGGCAGCAAGTCCGGCATAATTAAATTGTACCGGTTGAGAACCGTAAAGACAGAGAAGCCATCTGATTGGCCGAGCAAACCTTACTTTACTTTTTTCCCAGTACATACTTTTGGGAAAAGAAATGCTTTTAAGTAAATCGGGAAGTACTTCCGGTAAAAGATCTATTGCCAGACGGCCCGTTATTTTATGCAGTGCTACCAGGTACTCTCCTTTTTCTGTTTTTTCTAGCTGTAACTCTTCCACCGCTATCCCCAGCTTACGAGCAAATCCCAGGGCAGCCTTTGTTGGATTGCCCTTTTCATCATAAGCAATTTCACTGGTGGGACCTCTTTTTTTCTCTTCGAGATCGCGCTGCCGCTCTTCAAGATTCTTTACTAAAAGAATGAGCCTGCGAGGAGTGCCATAAGTATGCATACTTTCATAAGCCAAACGTTCCTCTACCAAGAATTTGCCACACATATCCTGCAGCTGTTTCAGTGCGCCCGGCATAAAGCGGGCTGGGATTTCTTCGGTTCCTATTTCCAACAGCAAATCTGCTGCAGCCATTTTTTAGCACCTTCTTCCTAAAGTGGTTAATATTTCAGCGGAAAACCACAGTATCCCAACGATATTCGCGTTGCAGAAAAGACTTACATTAATAAGCATAATTATGGTTTATTGTTGCGAATAAAATCGCTGCAGGGGATAGCCAGCTCTATCTCGTTGCAGTAAAAAGTTTCGGCCGCAATGCCTGGCCAGTTCGCGGATCCGTGCAATGAACCCGGTCCGCTCCGTTACACTAATAAACCCCCGTGCATCCAAAATATTAAAATAATGAGAACACTTTAGAATATAATCATAGGCTGGCATAACCATTTCCTTCTCCAGCAGTTGTTGGGCTTCCTTTTCGCAAAGAGAAAAAAGCTCCAAAATAATAGAAACATCAGCCTCTTCAAAGCTATAACGGGAATGCTCTTCTTCTGCCTTCTGAAATAATTCCCCATAGGTGATCCCCGACAGCCATTCCAGATCAAAAACATTATCGCACCCCTGGATATACATGGCAATACGCTCCAACCCATAAGTAAGCTCTACCGCAACCAAGTCCAAGTCAAAGCCTCCTACTTGCTGGAAATAAGTAAACTGGGTTATCTCCATGCCATCCAACCATACCTCCCAACCTAAACCCCATGCCCCCAGGGTAGGCGACTCCCAATCATCCTCCACAAACCGAATATCATGTTCCAGGGGGTTTATATCAAGATGAGCCAAGCTGGAAAGATAAAGATCCTGGACATCTGCCGGCGCAGGCTTGAGAATTACCTGGTACTGCTGGTGCTGGTAGAGTCGATTGGGATTTTCCCCGTAACGCCCGTCAGCCGGGCGGCGAGAAGGCTCCACATACCCAACTTTCCATGGCTCAGGTCCCATAGAACGAAAAAAGGTAGCCGGATTCATTGTACCAGCACCTTTTTCTACATCATACGGTTGCCAAATAAGGCATCCCTGGCGGGCCCAAAAATCCTGCAATCTTAATAATATCTCCTGATAATTCATAAGCCGTTTGCCCTCCTCCTTAGAAATCTTTATTGCAGTGACTGATAAAAGTCAATATGCTTCTGTGCAATAGCTTCCCAGGAAAAAGCTTCATACACCTTCCGAAGACCACTTTCTTTCAATTCTTCCCGGAAAGCTTCATCCTCCATTATCCTATCCATAGTTAAAGGCAGCTCCTCCTCATCTCTTAGATCTAAAACCTGCAACTCTATACCATATTCAGATAAGCTGCTGCCACCGTTCTGCAAAGCGGCCACTACTGGAGTACCACAAGCCATTGCTTCCAGGGCTTTCATTTCGCAATACTCAAAGTGCGATAAGAGAACAAAGAGATGAGCACCACGATAAACGGAAGGCATCATTTCCTCAGGTATGTAACCGCTGAAAATAATCCTGTCACTCACTCGATAACCGCGCGCGAGTTCCAGCAGCTCCTTTTTTATTTCCGTCTCGGCTAAAGCCGATTTTTGCAAACCACCCCCGATTACCAGAAACAGATCAGGATACTTATTGGCAATAAGTGCAAAGGCCTCGAGCAAAACATCAAAACCTTTTTGATGATCAATAGCTGCGGAAGAAAGAATATAGTTTGCAGGCAACCCGGTCTCTCTTTCCTTCTCACTCTCTTGCAGAGGACGATAAGTCATGACGTCTATGCCGGGAGGAATCATGAGCACGTTTTCACTCCGATGATTGGAAAGCCTCCTGTACATTTCTCTTTCTTCGGGGCTGGTAAGGATAATTCCGCGGGAAGCCTGTATGACAATTTTCTCCTGTTCGATACGTTCTTCAAAACATAAGCTTTCCTCTTTTCCCAGTGGGATATCATCTAACTGTCCCTTCTTCCTGGCTTCCCAGAAACATGGGGTATGTACAAACCAACATCCCAGTTTCTCCGTAAGCTGCATGGCAACGTAACCAGCATCCCAGCAATGTGAATGGTATATATCATAACTGAGCATATGCTCTCGCAGGAAAATTATCATTTTCTCTACCATTTCATCCAAAACAGTGGAATGTTTTTCTTCGTGGTTAATGTCATTTAGGTTACAGGGAATATGTATAACCTTAACTCCTTCGCATACAGATTCAGCCTTTTGCGTCGCTTCAAAAGTGCAAGAATATATATCCACCTGGTGTCCGTGAAGGGCCAAGGCTTTGGCTAACTCCAGGATATATACTTTTTGACCCATTGTATAGTTATAGCCATGGTTGTGAAACGAATCCATACAGCCTTGCAAACTAAACATGGCAATATATTTCATAAATTGACCTCCTCATAAACTCTGGTAAATATTCAGGTTAGCACTATTTTCAGGTCAAGGTGACAGTTATTCAATATTATCTTCGTTTACTTTCTCAGGGAAGCAGCCTTGATTTTCTCGAGGTAAACAAGAGTTTTAAAAGGTCCAACTTCCGTCCAGTACTGCAAGAAATGCTTCAGGAAGTCCAACAGTTCTTTTTTCTGCCGGGGAGTCGCTTTGAGGTTTCCTATTTTTCCCGGAGCAAACTCCAATAATCCCCTGGTCAAAGCATGAGTGCCACCAGAAAAAGAAAATAATGGCCCTCTTATCTCAGACCTGCAGTTTACACAAAATAGCCCTCCTTCACCTACAGTCCAAAAAAAAGGGGGTGCAGTCCCCCTGCAGCAAAGGCAATTTTTAAAATGGGGGGTGTAGCCCGACAGGGAAAGCAGTTTCAACTGGAAGTAACACTGGAGCAGGTCACTGTCTACTCTGCCGTGATGGAGCAGGTCAAAAGACTGGTAAAGAAGTGCAAATAGCTCTGGCTCCGCTTCTCCCTCTTCAACCAGTTTTTCCACCAGTTCACCAAAGTACATCCCCAGAGCATAAGACTTGATATCTTCCCTGATTCCTGAAAAACTAGTTTCAACCCGCCCCTGAGTTACCGTAGCCATGGAGCGACCCCCAAAAAGCTGGAGCGAGCTGCAAGTAAAAAGCTCTGCTACCGCAGCCAGCTTGCTTTTTACCTTGCGTGCCCCGGGAGCCTTAGCCGTTAGCTTGCCTCTTTCCAATGTAAAGAGAGTCAGCAAACGGTCTCCTTCCCCCATCGGCCTAGAAAAGAGCACCAGTGCCCTAGTTTGCAACAATTTCACCTGTTAACGCCACCC
>SLJK01000004.1 GCA_007135125.1 Syntrophomonadaceae bacterium
CCCACTCCAACGGAAACGATTTGGGTTCATATAGCCATTGGATACGGTAAAAATCAAGCATACGAGCGAATTCTTCTTCGCTTGGATGAGCAAACCGGGGAGAATCGCCCCTGGCATCGAAAACTTGGTTGTAAATCTCTTTATGTGCCAGAATTGCTTCCTCTTCAACCTCGTCGGAAGAAACCTCTCCGCTGCTTTCTTGCAGCTGGGAAAAATGCACGATCAGGTTAGCTGCTTCTTCCAGGCCAATCTTACCCGTATTAAGAACCAGGTTATAAAGATCCAAATCAAACCAGTCATAACCAAATACATCCTGCAGGTATTCAGCCCTTTCCATATCTTGCTCAGTAATTAGGCGCGCTGCCGCTGCTTCGTCCAGGGCATAAAGACGTTTTATGCGGTCCATCCGATTTTTCAACGGGGCTACAATCTTAATATGCACGGCGGGAGGGAAATCTCTGAAGAGCACCTGCCCTCCTCTTCCCAGAACTACCAAATTTTCCCTGATAGCCAAATCATAAAATAGGTTATGCAGGGCTTCCAGATAAAGTTTGTGCTTTTGCCTCAGCTCTTCATCTTCTGTTTTTTCCAGCCATTGCAATTTTTTCTCATCAAACAAATCCAAGTCGGATTCGGAGACCTCATACTGAAGCAGCTTTTCCCTTATTGTCTCTTTATTCACCAGTAAATAACCACTTTTGCGAGCCACAAGTTGGGCGACTACTTCTCCCCCACTACCAAAATGTCGAGAAATAGTTATTACAGCCATTGTACCCCCCCAAAGCTGTACTATAATCAATATTTTACACTCTTTATAGAATTATAACATAATCAAGTTTAAAATGAGTGGGCCATAAACAGAGTTACTAAAATAAATAGTTGTAATTATGCAAATTTTTTGCCCTAACCCCTTGACAAAAAACCTCTTCCCTCATATAATGATTATAGAAGGTCCCGAGAGGCCCAAAGGCGAATCCTAAAGCCGGGTATTCTTCAAACTTAACTTGACACCGTTTAGTAGGAAAGGGTAACAATCAATAATAGAGCAGGGAACTGTCCTGACTCAATGAAAAGCCCTAAAATTCCGAAAGCGGTAAAAAGGTACTAGCTTCGAAAAAAGGGACAGGTTAAGCGGGGAAAAAGACCCCGACTGGGTAGATGTCCGTGAAAGTAGAAGCTGGTAGCGAAGAATAGCCGGGGGAGAAGCTTAAAAAGGTCTGTTGGGGCCTTTTTTAATTTCCTCGATTTTTATTTTAGCATATGTAGTTATCCCAGATCGGTTTCATCTGTTTGTGGGCGTATTCAAAAAAACAATCTATATCACCGGCTATGCTTATTTTACCCCTTTCAATAATCTCCTGACACTTAACAAGGTCAATAGAATCATTACTATCCTCGAAATAATGCTGCTTTTGAAAGCGTAGGGCTAAACCCCTGGCATTAATATCATCCTCAAGCATAAACTCTGTAAAAAGAGAAAAGCTTTCTTCCACAAGTTTGCTGCTGATACCTAGCGGACCTTCCAGCTTTTTCGAAATTTCCCTAATAAGAGAACTATTGCTCAAAGCGCCGCGCAGGATAGACAAAAGAAAAGGATACTTCTGGAAAAGATAAAGCTCCACGCTCATCTCAATAAAATTGTGAGCCTTCCACCAACCATCTTCGGGTATTACATTACAGGAAGCGATAACCTCATCAATAAAAACCCTGGACTTTTCGTAACAATAGCCCCTTTCAAAGTCTTTATATTTTTCATCACTGAAATAATCCAGGCCCCGGGGTTCTATGCCATGGGAAAGGACCCCTAAAGAAAAAAAAGCCATTTTATTATCTCTGCCCTGAAAGTGATTCCAGAGCATATCTGCCAGGGAGTGGCTTTTATCCCATTCCAGCCCATTAGATATAGCAGCATCGGGGAAAATACTTCCCAGCACCGCCGGCTCACCTTTTAAACCCAGTACCCTGTCCACAAAATAAATATGAGCAAGGGGATACATAAAAGCACCTTTTCCTAGATTTCTTTACTCTTTAGGCTTCATAGTAGGAAAAAGAATAACATCTCTGATAGAGGGGGAGTCAGTCAGGAGCATTACCAGCCTATCAACCCCAATTCCCAGACCCCCTGTGGGAGGCATCCCATATTCCAACGCGGTAATAAAATCCTTATCCATCATATGGGCTTCATCATCTCCGGCCAGGCGCTGACTAACTTGCTGCTCAAAACGTTCCCTCTGGTCCAGAGGATCGATCAGTTCAGTAAAAGCATTTGCTATTTCTTTGCCAGCCAAAAATGCTTCAAAGCGGTTAGTAAAATCCGGGTTATGGGTACATCTTCGGGCCAGGGGTGAAACTTCTACAGGATAATCCTTAACAAAGACCGGACCCCAGAGCTTCTTTTCACACATTTCTTCAAAAAAGGCAAAGATAATCTCCCCCCTGGTGGTCGTTTTTTCCACTTCAATACCATGTTCTGCTGCCACCTGCCTGGCAGACACGTCATCATTAATCTGTGAAAAATCGACCAGGGCCAGTTCTTTTACCGTATCAATAAGATACTTTCGAGGCCAGGGAGGTGTAAGGTCCAGCTCTTTACCCTGATAATTAATTATAGTAGAACCCAGAATATCGCGGGCAATAGAAGAAACCATCTCTTCGGTAATGCTCATCATATCTTCATAATCAGCATTGGCCTGGTATATTTCCACCGAAGTAAATTCGGGGTTATGGTTGGTGGAGATTCCTTCATTACGAAATATCCGTCCCAGTTCAAATACTTTTTCGAACCCTCCCACAACCAGCCTTTTTAGATGCAGCTCCGTTGCAATACGCAGGTAGAGTTCAATATCAAGGGTGTTGTGATAAGTAACAAAAGGGCGAGCAGTCGCTCCTCCTGCAACAGTATGCATCACCGGAGTCTCCACTTCAAGAAAGCCTCTATCCGTTAAAAAATCCCGCATTTTTTGTATTACCTTGCTGCGCAAGGTAAAAACACGTCGGGACTCCGGATTCACCATAAGATCAATATAGCGCTGGCGGTAGCGCATTTCAATATCCTTTAGCCCGTGCCACTTTTCCGGTAAAGGGCGCAGGGCTTTGGTCAACAATTTAAACGAAGAAACATTAACAGTAATTTCTCCTTTTCTTGTCTTAAACACCTCACCCGTTACCCCAATTATATCTCCAATATCCAGCTTCTGGTAAAGCCCGTACTCATTATGGCCAACTCGATCTTCTCTAAGATATATCTGGATCTGGCCGTTCTCATCCTGCAAGTGGGCAAAACTGGCCTTACCATGATCCCTCCTGGTCATAAGCCGCCCGAAAAAACTCACCCCGGAGCCTTCCAGCATCTCAAAATCATTGAGAATTTGCCTGGAGGAATGTGTCACCCGGTACTTATCACCGTAGGGAGCCCAACCGTCTTCCCGTAACTCAGCCAATTTATTCTGCCTGGAGTGAAATTGATCACCAGCCTGTTCCGCAACCATATTGTTCTAACTTACCCCCATGGACTGTTATTTTATTTCCGTTACTTCATATTTTGTCTCGCCGGCAGGAGCCTCTACCTGAACAACATCACCTGCGCGCGCTCCAAAGATAGCACGCCCTACGGGAGATTCATCGGAAATCTTCCTTTGGGACGGATCGGATTCAGCAGACCCAACAAGGGTGAATTCCATTTCCTCACCACTGCTTAAGTCTTTAATTTTCACGCAGGAACCAAAACCAACTTCGTCGTTATCTATATCTCCCTCCTCGATAACACGGGCATTGCGGAGCATTTTTTCCAACGTCAAGATCCGTCCTTCGATAAATGCCTGCTCGTTTTTGGCATCTTCATACTCCGAGTTTTCGCTGAGGTCTCCAAATGAAATAGCGGTCTTGATACGAGAGGCCACCTCTCTTCTTTTTACTGATTTTAAATGGGCCAACTCTTCTTCAAGCTTTTTCAGCCCCTCCTTAGTAAGGACCACTTCTTTGGAAGACATACATCTCTCTCCTTTTTATATAATGAATTTCTGCTTCAAAGATAATATCAAGATAATATCAACATTCTTAACGCTTTGACATCTTTTATTCAGGTCTTACAAATGAAGTGAAATAACCTGAAAAAAAACGCCAACCGAAATAGAATCTAAATCGGCAAGGCGCGCGGGAACCATACTCATTTTTCAACCAATACTTTGCGGTACGTTGCCCTGGCCCGGATAATTTCAAATGTAAAATTATTATAGTTAAAGAATATTACTTTGTCAAATGCTTGTTAATAACATGTTAGACCATGCTCAATCTCAATTCATTGCGCTTAACGGCAGCTTTTTCTTTTATGCTCTTGATATCTTCCGGTCGCAAGGCCTTTTCAAAGCTTCTAAAACCAGCCAGTTTAAAACCGTGTTTGGCGGCCAATCTGCTGATTTCATCGATCTGCTCGACGGTTATATTTCTCCCCAGGGAGTAGTTTTCATTACGGTTCTCCAGTGCCAATATCATAGTCTCTGCCATACAGGCGTATGCTGTCTGTGGGGGAAATCCAAAATTAAAATTAAAGTTGACATCTCCCGGAACCTCAATAACCCCACCCTCAATAATCAATACATCATCTCTTCGCTCAGCCACTTTTACCGATACATCCCGTGGCCGGGCCACATCACATACTACGGCACCACTCTTCAAGCTATCAGGTTCAATCAAAGCTTCCGCAGCACTGGAGACGGAGATCACCACATCGGCCGAGGGAAGTGCCTCGTTTATATTGGATGTTGTTTTTACGACCAGGCCCGTATCCTTCAGTATTTTTTCAGCTAATTTCTCCAGACGGGAGGTATCTCTGGCAATAAGGGTCAGATGGTTTACCTTTCTGGCCAGGATGCGTGCACATGCACTACCGATAGACCCGGTAGCACCAAGAATAACTACTTCTACCCGTTCGAGGTCCATTCCCATAAGAGAAACCGCCTTCTGTGTTCCCTCCAGGGCTGTCGCTACGGTATAGCTATTACCGGTAGTTACAGCAATATTTAGATTACGAGCTACTGTTACACCTGCATCACCTACTACGGCAGTCATGGCGCCCAATCCAACAATCTTAGCACCTGCGCTGGTTGCCTTTTTCCCGGCAGCAATAATTTTTTTAGTTACAACTTCCGGAGGAAGCTTTAGCATCTGCTCTGAAGTAAGAGGCAGCCCCACAAAACATCCCTCAATCGTGCCGTGAGACGAAGCTATACCCGTTATTTTGGAATTAATAAAGGGGGGAATACCTCTCATAATTGCGTTAACCATAAATTTTGGCCACCTGCGCATAAATTTAAACTTGCGAAAGATATCTTCCAGTTGCAGCGGGTGAAGTATAAAGGCAAAATCTACTTTGTTCTTCACTAGACATTGAAGCCTCCTTTCTGCAGTTCCATGATTCGCGGCTTGAAATCAAGCTCCTTTAGCAATTGCAAGTATTCCTCCGCTTCCAACTCGGTTTTACTTCCCGTATAAGCTACAAGCAAGGCCTCCAATACATTAGTCCCGAAAGAGCGGCCTTCAAACTCTGGTGTGGTAGTCACCAGCACTTCTACTTCCGCCTCCCTTAGCAGTTCAACATCATCCTTTGTTACTGTATTAGTAATAATCACCTTGCCTGGTAATTTTTCAGGCATATAGCGTTTAATAAAGTGAAAGTCCCCTGCAATAATATCAGCATCCAGGAAGAATCGCGAATTGCGAGGCTTGGAACTCTCCTGCTTCTTACCTGTAGGGTAAAGCATAGAAAAAGGCAGAAGACTTATAACAGGCATAACCAGGCGTGCAATAAAAGCCAGGGTCTCCAAAGAAGTAAGTGCAATCGGAATATTAAGAACGAAAATGAGGTCACCATACTTCATCTCAAAGCCTGCCTCTTCAAGGCTTTTGGCCATACCAAAGCGATCCATGGCACTGACCACGCCGGCTCTTTTTCTTCCTGCGAAAACATTTGTTCTTTCTTGTAAATACTCAACCACACGCCTCTCAAGCGTATTTTTTAATCCAGAACCGTCTACGATGGGAGTTATTTGGGCAGCGTTTGCAACCTTCTGTGCATCACGCAGGGTGTATCGGCGATCTACTGCTTGTATATATAAATCCATCCCTCCGAGACCAAAGACATCAACCTTACCATCATATTGCCTGATCAGGCTGAGCATCTTTTCCATACTTCCGTCAGCACCGATACGCTGCAGCTGGAAGTCCTCTCCCATTAATTGCAGGTGTGCAGTATGATCGCGTTGTGAAGAGCCAAGGCTTACGCTCAGCACTTTTTTTGACAAAACTAGCCACCTTCTTTCTCAACCTGCACCCCTTGCAGTAAATCCACTTTCGCCAATACTTGCTTAAATTCCTGGGGACTTAAAAAACAGTTCTCTGTTATCGGGGAAATACCCAGTTCAATAAATAGAATCTGCCCCGTCAATAAAGCTTCCGCAAGCTTTTTCCACTTTAAAGAACTTATCATTATGATAGTATCGTATTGCTGCAAAGCAGTAATGGTTTCCATTACTTCGTCAAAAAAATCCAGCGCACTTTTTTCTTTTACCATTTCCCATCTTTCTTTTTCATCCATTAACCAGATGAAATCAATCCCGCTCTCATCCGCTATCTTCCTTATTTCCCCCTTGTTCTCCAAGGGAAAGCCAATAAGGGCAATCTTTTTCCCTTTGCGAAGTTCTCCTATACTTTCCAAACGCGAAATAAATGAACGATCAAGATGCAGTGAATTAGCAACCTCTTGTTGCGATAAACCCTGGGAACGCAGCATGAATATTTTTTTAACCATGTCCTGTATCTTGCCGGGACTAACTATCTTGTCGCCGATCCGAAACAAATCCTGCTGGAATAACTCCTTCTGGAACAAAATACTTAAGACCTCCCTGCCCCATAATCACAAAAATGAGGAGTGTGCACGATTATGTTCACACTCCTCATTTTAGCAAAACCTACTTTTTTTTACAAGTTTATATTTCAATCGTTGAAATTGTTCTGTGCTACAAATTAAGTTAAAAGCGGCCTGCTTGTCTGGCCGCTTTAAGAGATATATTACCTGGTATGATATTTTCATTTTTACATCTCAAAATTTTCTCTGGTGGGGTAGCCACATATATTATTCACATTAAATTATAATTAATTATTATACCGCTTCTCTACCATGGATTTTTCTTAATCTATTTTTTCAGCTCGTCTGCCTATCCTCTCCGATACTAACAAGCGCAGCAACCATGAAACTCCCAGGAAAAAGCCCATTACCACTAAGAACAAATAAGCATTCATTCTTTCCACCTCCGTTTTACAAAAGAAGCACTTGTGAAAAAAGTATCATGTTCTCAATATTCTGATTATTTGTTTTATTATATAACCTGCCCCTCCTCTTGTCAAGGCTTTACGAGCAAGTTAATTAATTAACTTTTCAAAATAATAGATACACGTCAGACGTCTGTCAAGTTATCAAGGGGTTGTCAAGGGGACGGGGTACCTGTCAACTTTTGGTGAAAAGAAAAACGCG
>SLJK01000089.1 GCA_007135125.1 Syntrophomonadaceae bacterium
AAAGAAAATATGAGTAAACCGGGCAGCTGCGGGGATCTGTTGATCTTCGAGGAAAGTCCGAGCTCCGTAGGGCAGGGTGCTGGGTAACACCCAGTGGGGGCGACCTTAAGGATAGTGCCACAGAAATAAACCGCTTCCCGCAGTAGGAATGCTGGCGGGGAGTAAGGGTGCAACGGTGCGGTAAGAGCGCACCAGCAGTCGGGTAACCGGCTGGCTAGGTAAACCCCACCCGGAGCAAGACTGAATAGGAGGGAGATGACGTTGCCCGCCGATTCCCTCGGGTATAAGTCGCTGGAGGTGTCAGGCGACTGGCACCCAAGATAGATGGCTGCCGCTCCTTTTGTAAAGGAGAACAGAACTCGGCTTACAGGTTTGCTCATATAGCTATTAAAAACACCGCGCCTCCCGTGCGGTGTTTTCTATTGCCTGCCTAAATAATGGGCTGTGAATCTTAAATTATTGGCAAAAGCCGGGAAAATTGCCAAATTATTAAGTGCAGTGGCTCGTTACTTCCCGATTACTTTGACCAGTACTCTTTTTTTCCTCTTTCCATCAAATTCACCGTAAAATATCTGTTCCCAGGGGCCAAAATCCAGCTTGCCTTCTGTAACGGCTACTACCACTTCCCGTCCCATAATTTGCCTTTTTAAATGGCCGTCCGCATTATCTTCAAAAGTATTGTGGGCGTACTGTGCTACGGGTTCATGGGGAGCAAGCTTTTCCAACCATTTTTTAAAATCAGCGTGCAGTCCTTTTTCGTCGTCATTAATAAATACACTTGCGGTAATGTGCATGGCGTTTATAAGGCAGAGACCTTCTTTAATACCGCTCTGCTCAATTACCTCCTGGACTTTCGCAGTTATGTTGATAAATTCTACCCTTTCTTTTGTATCAAACCATAGATATTCCCGCTTTGATTTCAAGCGCTGTGAACCTCCCTTTTAAAAATAAGAGTAATATGTGCCACTGTTAATAATTGGAGGTTAAATTAAAAATTCCTTTCAATGTTTTAAGTTTTTGTAAAAATCGCTCCATTTTCCTGTATTCAAACTATGATAGCAGGAAACAGGCAGTATATAGAGAATTTCATCCTATAGAGAGTAAGGGCCAATTTCTCTAACAGTAGCATTACTGCTTTGGTTGAAGAAGAGGAGCTGGAACTGGAAAACGTAAATCGTATTATCCCTTTGTGTTAATATTTAATGCAACGAGGAAATTCGGTACCCGCAGGAGGCTATACTAATATGGCAGGAAAGAAGCCCCCTATTATAATACATACAGCGGATCTCCATCTCCGCGACAACAGTGATGAAAGATGGAGGGCTTTGTTGGATATTGTGCAAGTTGGCCAGAAAGAAGGAGCCCAGGTTTTGACCATTAGCGGTGATCTGTTTCATGAGGATGTGAATGCAGAGAAACTGAAGCCGGAGTTAAGAAAAATTTTTTCCGGAACCGGAATGACGGTGCTGTTGTTGCCTGGTAATCATGATAGTGGGGCATATGTGGGTGGCTCATATCTTGGCGACGATGTAGTTGTTCTGGATGACTTTCTTTCTCCCTGGGAGAGTGCTGAAGTATGTATATGGGGTTTTCCATTTCAGACTTTATCCAGAGAAGAGATCCTCGCCAGGCTAATGGTTGTCAAAGATAGGTTATTCCTGCATAAATATAATATTTTACTGTATCACGGGGAACTGTTGGACAGTTTTTTTTCCAGGAAGGATTGGGGTGATGAGGGGGAGGAGAGGTATATGCCCCTTAAGCTCTCTTATTTTCGAGAACTGGGTTTCTCCTGTGTTTTGGCCGGTCATTTTCACAGCAAGTTTGGAACCTGGAGGTTGCCAGGCGGAGGGCACTTTGTCTATCCTGGTTCACCGGTTTCCATTACCAGGAGGGAAACAGGTAAACGGGCAGTATGTATCTATCAACCGGGAGAAAACCCTTACCCTTATTTTCTTGACTCCCATCATTACCAGGAGGTTGTGGTGGAGTTGGATCCCATGGCGGAAACGGACCCTGTGGTTGAAGTGGAAGAAAAGCTGCGCAATGTTCACTCTGCAGCTGGTATTATACTTGTAGTAAGCGGATTTCTGGACAGCAGTAAAACAGGAAAAAACGAAGAAAAAATAGCCAGGGAAATAAAGGATAACTTTGGTATAAAATGTTTGGAGATCTGCTTAGAGTTTAGGGATGTAAGGTTTTTGCTTGAAGATAGCCTTTTCCAAAGGTTTATGGCCGGCCTCGACAAGCGGCACTATCCCTTTGAAGTCAAGAAAGAAATTAGGGATTTGGCACTCTATTCCTGGATGGGGATGGAAAAATGAGATTGAAAGAATTTGCTGTTTTTCGCTACGGTCCTTTGCAAGAAACGGGACGGATAAGATTGGGAGGTTTCAACCTTTTTTGGGGGGAAAATGAGACAGGAAAGACGCTGCTTATTGATGCCCTGGTAAAATTGATATTAAGTAAAGCAGCGACAGGACGTGTTTTTGAGAATTTACAACGTGTCGATGAAGGTCCGGAAGGTTATGTACATCTCTACCTGGAGAACGGCGTAAATGTCAAACTGCCTGAAGATGGCTCCCTTCTAAGTTTAAAAGGGTTAGGGGAGTTTGAATATCGTAATCTTTTTGTCATTCGTGATAGCGATCTGTCCCTAAGCTCAGACGAGCATTTTTACACCGGAATAACGGACCGCCTGACCGGCTTGAGGATGGAAGAAATCGAACACCTTAAAAAACAGCTCCAGGAAAGAGGTGGACTAACCAGACCCTCCAGTAACGGTGCTCTTTCCAATGATCTGCGGCGGGGAAAAGTTAAGCAACGGGTGGAGCGGGCTTATGCTCTCCTAAACGAAATAAAGTCGCTACAGATTGAGCTTGAAGAAGAATCATTTGAGGAATTAGAGCTGGAGTCTTTGAAAGTAAAGGAGGATCTAAGCAGCCTGGAAGGGCTGTTGGAGCAAATGGAGATGGCCAGGCGGCAGAAGCTTTTCCAGGAAAGTCACCATGCACTGCAAGAATTAAATGAAGCTTTAGAAACACAAGAAGAACTTGCTTGTTATACAGCTGAAGAAGAAAGGTTCTGGAGAGAAGTACAGCTTGACAAAGAAAAAGAATGTTTGAACTTGTGGAAAGTGACAGAGAAGTTAAAAGAAGTAATAGAAAAACTGCACTCAAGCCAAGAGCTGCAGCAAAAGGCAAAGGTTGAATTGGAAGCAGCAAGACGGCGTAAGGAGTCCGCAGAAGAAAATCTTTTTCCAAAATTAAAAAAATACAAGCAGTACAGCCAACAAGTTCAGGAGGATAAAGCAAAAGGATCTTTTTATACTGCTACTGTTTTTATATCAGCAGCGTTGCTTATTGTTTCTCTGTTAGGGATAGCAAGGCAATTTTCCCCTCTGTTTTGGGGTTTCTCTTTATTCTTTTTGTTATTATTAATCCTGGCAGGGACAAAAAAATATTTACAGGTAAGCGGTAAAGCCCGTTTGGCAGGACTGGAGGCCAAAATTAGGATGGAAGCCGCGGGTTATCACCTGGAAGGCTATAATTATCTAGAAATCATACAAGCTTTTGAGACTATAAGGGAAGAATATCGTTTGCAAGAAAATGAACTGCAAATTTTGGAGGCGGAGCTCGCTCTTTACCAGCGGGAAAAAGATCACCTGGAAAAGCAGAAAATAGAATCGGAAGAAATAATAAGAAAAGCAGAAAGCAATATCATCCACATACAGCAAAAAAGTAGAGCAGGTAGCCTAGATGACTATTCTGAGAAACTGGAGAAAAAAAAGAAAGCTGAACAAATGATAGAAAGCAGAGCTTCTCTTTTAAGTAGCTTACTGGGCAGGGAAAAAGGTGTTAAACAGTTGGAAGAAGCCATTGCTTACTGGCAAAAAGAAATTGAGAAGCTGAAAGTTTACGGAGCAGAAGGGCCGGGAGCGATATACAGTGAGGAAAAATATTATTCTTTGCAGAAAAAAAAGGAAGGTTTGCATAAGCAAAAAAATGCGCTAAGTCAAAAAATGGACTCTTGCGTGAACAAGCTGAAGAAAGTTGAAGGTAAAGTGAACGAACTTTTTAAGGATAGGGATGATGAAGAATACTTTTTTTGTAGCACTTCAGTAGATTTGCAGAACATCAAGGAGCACCTCTCTCTTTTTATAAGTACACTGGAAACAAGGGCGGAAAGGGCACGGGCGGCTTTGGGGGTCCTGGAGGAGATGGAAAGGGAAGAAGAAGGAAATATCCAGGACCTTTTCGGGGAAAAAAGCCCTGTATCAGCTTATTTTTCAGAGATTACAGGCGGGTTGTACCGGCAAGTGCGCTATAATTTAGAGAACAGAAAAGTGGAGGCAGAAAGAGAAAATGGCTCGGTGCTTGCGCCAGAATATCTCTCTGGAGGAGCAAAGGATCAGCTCTTTTTTTCTATCAGGCTTGCCCTGGGTCAAAAAGTATTAGGGGGAGAAAAGGGCTTTTTTATTTTGGACGATCCTTTCTTAAAAGCAGATGGAGGAAGGCTTGCGCAACAGCTGGACCTTCTGCACAAAGTTGTTAATGAAGGATGGCAGGTACTTTATTTCTCTGCCAAAGAAGAAGTAAGGCTGCTGCTAAAGCAGCAGCTAGAAAAAGAGGAGGTGCTTCTCTTCCCCCTGAGTTTGTGTACTGAAGGTCGAACCGACAGTTAATCCTTTTATACATTGTATGGATATTCTTCATTTTCAAGAAAACAGGAGGAAACAATTATGATATTTGTAGGCCACGGGTGCTGTTTAAATTTACTCTTGGTTATGATAAAATTATTTTAAACCCTAGGGAAGGGGCTGATTAAGCTGCTTGAGATGAAAGTAAAAACAGTTACCATGGATCAGAGCGGCGGTTTTCTGGTATTACTTTTGGATAAGGATGAAAAGATGGTGCTGCCCATTTCTATCGGGCCTTTCGAAGCCCAGGCTATTGCAATGGTCCTCCAGGGACAGGAACCTCCCCGGCCATTAACCCATGATCTGCTGAAAACCCTATGCGAAGAACTGGGCGGTGTGCTGCAAAAAATAGTTATAACCGATATTCAGGATAGCACCTTTTACGCGGAGCTTTACCTACAGCACAGCGAGGATAACCTGGTAGTTGATTCCAGGCCAAGCGATGCTATTGCACTCGCGTTACGCTTTGGAGCCGATATTTTTATGGAACCCAGACTTACCGAGTTTACCTACGATTACTCCGATGTGATCGAAGGAGAACAGGATGATGAAGCTAGCCACTGAATTATTGGTGCCAAAGGAATGCAAGGCATCGAGCCCTTGCTTTTTTGATCATAATTGTGGCGCATATATTATGTTGCACTTTTACGAACAATTGAGTAAAACTTGTGAAAATAACAAATTTGAAAGGGGCATAGAATTTATAATGAACTCCGGACAAGAAGAAAAGATAAAATTACTTTCTCGTTTAATCAGCGAGAGCAGGGAGATGGTAGTTTTTAGCGGGGCCGGGATCAGTACGGAGTCTGGCCTTGCCGATTTTCGTAGCCCCGGCGGTATATGGGATCGCTTTGACCCCTCGGAGCTTTCCTATCCCAATTTTATTTCTAATCCTGAAAGCAGAAAAAAATACTGGGAGTTTTATCGGGAAAACTGGAAGGTTTCTCGAGATGCTTCTCCTAATAAGGCACATCTGGCCGTGGCAGAGTTGGACAAGAAATATGAAAAGGTCAGTGCAGTGATTACTCAAAATATTGATGGTCTTCACCAAAAAGCTGGTTCTTCCAGAGAGAAAGTTTTCGAGATTCACGGCAACATGTGGGCAGTTCAGTGTCTTTCCTGCAATGATCATTATGATTGGGAAGAGATCTATAAAGGCCTGGAACAGGGAAAGGGGGTTGAAAATTGCATGCAATGCGGGGGGCTGGTAAAGCCGGCCACCATATCTTTTGGCCAGTCTTTGCCTGCCGATGTACTGGGCAATGCTCAGCATTACAGCAGTAACTGCGATCTATTCTTTTGCATAGGTTCTTCACTGGTTGTTTATCCTGCCGCCATGCTCCCTGAAGTTGCTAAAGGTGCCGGAGCGAAGCTGGCCATTTTAAACCGGGACCCAACTCCCCTGGACGATATGGCTGATGTGGTGATAAATGGTGAAGCAGCAGCAATGATGGAATTGCTGCTGGATATGTTAGAGAATGAAGGCAGTTGACATTGGTGTTATGACATTATGCCGATGGAGTAACACAGGGGGGGCTTAAGAAATGAATAAAAAGGTAGAAAGTGGTGCCGGAGTTCATTATGGTTGGATAATAGTTTTTACAGGGATGCTTGTTACTGTGGGTGCTCATGGTTTTGGCAGAATGTCTTATACGCTCATTCTTCCTGAAATGCGAGAAGGGTTGGGTTTAACATGGGCCCAGTCCGGTTTGCTTTCTACGGGAAACTTTATCGGTTACCTGGCTTTCGCTGTTGTTGGAGGCTTCCTTGCATCCAGGTATGGCGCTCGTCTTGTTATCTCCCTTTCTTTGCTACTCATGGGTATCAGTATGTTGCTGACAGGAGCGGCAAACTCGCTTGAATTTGCTTTTGCCATGCGCTTGTTGACAGGTTTAGGCAACGGGGGCGCTTATGTTCCGGCTATGGCCCTGGGTTCTATCTGGTTCACCATGCGCCGACGGGGTTTTGCGACAGGAATAGTTTCTGGCGGTATTGGGGTGGGGACGCTTCTCGGAGGCTTTATTGTCCCTTATATTTTGATCGCTTATGGGGCTCAAGGTTGGAGTTATGCCTGGTACTACCTGGGTGGGCTTGTCCTTATTATAGCATTTATTAGTTTTCTTGTATTGCGTGATCGTCCGGAAGATATGGGTTTAAAGCCGCTGGGCACTTCTATTGAGGGAACAAAAACTGCAGATAGCCAGCACGATTCCTCAACTTCTTCTTCATCTACATCCCCGGTTACATCTTCCCGTTCATCTGCAAGCTCCGGCATTAAAACCCCGGTTTCCTTACAGTGGGGGCTGGTTTACAAAGTTAAAGAAGTGTGGTACCTGGGACTGGTATATTTTATGTACGGGTTTTCATATGTTATTTATATGACATTTTTTAAAGCATTTTTGACGGATGAAGTTGGCCTTTCTGTTGCTTTAGCCAGTTATATGTGGGCGCTGGCCGGAGGCCTGAGCATTTTCTGTGGCATTATCTGGGGTGGAATATCTGACAGGTTTGGACGGAAATACGGAGCGGCCTTGGCTTACTTGACGCTTGCTTCCTCCTACCTGATTTTTGCGCTTTTTAACACTCTTCCCGCTTTTTATTTTTCTGCAATCCTTTTTGGGTTAAGTGCCTGGAGTATACCAACTATTATGGCAGCAGCAGCGGGCGATTATGTGGGGCCGAAGCTAGCCCCTGCAGGAGTTGGTTTTATTACACTATTTTTCGGTATTGGTCAAGCTCTGGGACCCTACTTTGGAGGGTTCCTGGCGGACTTCACCGGTACCTTTGTTTATTCATTTATACTGGCCACC
>SLJK01000128.1 GCA_007135125.1 Syntrophomonadaceae bacterium
CAATGGCTGGCCTGCGTTTTCCCCTGTCAACGCTTCACCTGCAGCCTCGCGGCTGCCTGCGCATGACTCGGGGCCGTGATGGTTCAGCTATTCCTTTCACGTAGGGCTCTTTCATCCCCTCTTCCATGCCGGTTTATCCCGGTGTTTCACCCCGTCCCCCTGTCAACCCGCGGCTGCCGTACTCCTCGCGGCGGTCACGGTAAGACTTACGATGTCGGATTAACTGTCACAGATACTGACGGCAATAGTGTTTCTAAAAGCAAAGAGATAGGTTTGTAAGAGATATTAGCCCCCTTGGTTGTGCGCTATTTACTCCCAGCCGTTCCACACACAAATACGGGGTTGAAAATGGACCCGGCAACGGGACTGACTGCTGTACGGGTAGAACTGATAGTGGCAAACGGGAACAGATGGGTAAGTGTAATATAAAACCTTATCCTTAAATTGAGATAAAGAAGGTTATACCATTACCAATTTAGAAATAGAATGGTAACATATAAGATGAGAACAGGTAATAGAAGCGACAACTAACCCCCTAGAGTTAAGCAAATGTACATCTTCAGGGGGTTGGCTTGTTTCCACATCAGGTTTCTTGCAGGGATTGCTTGAAAGCTTGCGGGGCTAATGCATTCGCGCAATTGTAATGTTAACCTGCATTTCCTGCCTTGGCCTAAAGATGGCGGCCTTCCTGATTCTGCACTTTTTAGCTGCCACACTATGTATTTTTTACTTGCCAAACATATACCACAAACGGAGGAGTGAAAACAGTGAGGAAAAAGAGGAGTGAAAACAGTGAGGAAAAGGTGCATGCGCATTATAAGCAAGATTATCGATAAGGTTGTAACTGATAAAATAAAACCCACTTTGCGAGGTTCCAGGGCAGGCTTTATCATAATAATTATGGCGTTGTCCTTGCTCGGTCACAGCTGCTTTTCCGAGCCTCAGCAGGACCCGCAACAGGACAGTATTCCAATTCCCGGCGAAGCCGAGTCAGTAGTGCAACAGGCCCGAGACGATTTGGCCCAGCGCCTGGGGATAGATGACGCGGCCAAAATTGCAGTGGTAGCTGTGGAAGCGGTCGATTGGCCGGACACAAGTTTGGGCTGCCCGGAGCCCGGCATGATGTATGCCCAGGTCATTACGCCCGGCTATAAAATTCTACTCTCCCATGAAGAAGAAATATTTGTATATCACAGCAACAAAGAAAACCGTGTAGTTTACTGCTCTCGCGAACCAATAAGTTGACAGGTACCCCGTCCCCTTGTCAACCAGGCTGCGGCCTGTTTATCTGCCCATACCGCTGTAGTTGAAGCCCCGGGAGCGCATCTGCTCCGGGCTGAGGAAATTGCGTCCGTCCAGGAAAACATTCCCGGCCATGGCCGCCTTCAGTTTGGACAGTTCCAGCTTGCCGAATTCTTCCCATTCTGTGACCAATATAACGGCATCGGCACCTGCTGCTGCTTCGTAGGGACTGTCGGCCATCGTCAACCGTTCCGTTTGCCCAAGCGTCTCGGCAGCTTCGTGGTGGTCACCCCTCTCAGCTGCGTTACCGTTCGAGGCAAGCG
Organism: Syntrophomonadaceae bacterium; assembly: GCA_007135125.1. Taxonomy (GTDB): domain Bacteria; phylum Bacillota; class Dethiobacteria; order DTU022; family UBA8154; genus SLJK01. The sequence continues at coordinate 1,566 of SLJK01000128.1, forward strand.
TTTCCGCAACCTCCCCCGTAGGCTTCCGGACCATCTCTGCAGCAGGCCCCTCAGCCGTCTTACCGGTCTCCTCAACCGTCTTAACAGCTCTCTCAGCAGGCTTTCCAGTCCCCTCAACCAGTCCCTGCCGGCCCCGCCGCCGGACTTCCGCCGGGGGAACTTCCTTTACCAGGGGATCGTAAGCCTGCACCTGGCCCCCTTGCTCCATGATCTGCCCGGCGATATCGAGGGAAGGCGCCTCGCGCAGATCGTCCGTCCCGGGCTTGAACGAGAGTCCCAGCATCCCGACCGTTCGTCCCTTCAGGCTACCGCCGAGCATTTCTGCCAGCTTCTCCACGGCCATCCGCCGCTGCCCCGTATTTATCCCCACCACAGCCTTCAGGATACGGAAATCGTAGCCCAGGTCCTCCGCCAGGCTGATAAGCGCCAGCGTATCCTTGGGAAAACAGGAACCGCCGTAACCAAGCCCCGCGTTTAAAAACTTCTCCCCGATGCGCGTATCCAGCCCCATCCCCCGGGCCACGCCGGTCACGTCAGCCCCCGTCTTCTCGCAGAGCCTGGCTATTTCGTTCATAAAAGAAATCTTGGTGGCCAGAAAACCGTTGGAAGCATACTTGATCATCTCCGCCGTAGGAGAGTCCGTCAACAAAAAAGTAGTCTCGATGCCTCCGAACAGCTCCTTGACCCGGGCTGCATCACCCTGGTCCCGGGCGCCGATAACGATGCGGTCCGGGTGCAAGAAATCGCCCACAGCACTGCCCTCGCGCAGGAACTCCGGGCAGGAGATCACCCTGTATCGCCCCGGAACAGTCAGCTCGGCCAGACGCTCTTCCTGGCGCAAGCAGGTCCCCACCGGCACGGTGCTCTTCATCACCAGGAGCAGCTCCTTCTGCCGCGGCAGCTGCGCCAGGCTCTCCGTAACGGCCTCCACCTGCGCCAGGTCAGCCCGCCCCGCCTCGTCGGCAGGGGTCCCCACGGCCAGCACCAGGAAATCCTTCTCCACCAGGGCCTCCTGCAGGGAGGTGCTGAACTGCAGCCTTCCCGCCCCCGTATTCTCCTGCAGCAGCTCGTCCAGCCCCGCCTCATAAATGGGGCTGATACCCCGCTGCAGCTTCTCAATACGCTCCACATCCCTATCCATACAGGTAACCGTGTGGCCCAGATGCGCCAGGCAGGTCCCCGTCACCAGTCCCACATACCCTGTTCCAACCACCGCAATCTTCAACGCTGAAAACCTCCCCTTATTTTTCATTTAAACTTATCCAAAAGCACCCACTTTCCGGAAAAGCCCGGCAGACGGGCAAAGCCGTGAGCACTTCATGAGCACTAATATTACCACTGCAGCATAATTTGTCATGGGTAAACTTCTTTACAAAAACGCGCTTTCCTTCAACATTTTCCTTCTATATGTAGTAATAATGCCAAAATTCACAAGGGAAGAAGAAGCGAAAGGGGGTGTTAAGGAGGTTGACAAGGGGACGGGGTACCTGTCAACTTCTCTTTCTTTTCTGTTAAGTCGAATCATCAACCAATAGCTGAATGTACCTGTCAACCCCCTCCCTGTTAATGCCCTTCATCTGTAGCCAGTGTAGCCTGCATGATTTGCCAAAAAGCTGCGTGGCATGCCGTCGCCAGGAGGCACCGGAGCCATCGCAATTGTCTTTATAAGCCAGGTCACATATTTATTTGCTCATCCAATCACTTTTACGGAAATTTTTGGTATAAAAAAACACGGTTGGTATAAAGAAATTGGCCAATCACAAAAATAATAAATATATAATATATTTGTAATATTTCTGTAACAGTCACCTGTTATAATAAGTTTGAGTTTGACCTCCTTTTAATATATCTTAAAAAAGTGGCCGCCATTGTTCCGGTCACTTTTTGCCCTATCATACTTTCATCTTTATCGTCAATTAATCCGTTGCCTTTAACATAGAATTATTTTTGCACGACCAGCAGACTTCAAAAAATGAGGTAAGGAAAATGAAGTCAAATCAACAAATTCTGCCGTCGCGCAATACAAACGACAACCCAAACCACACTTCCACTAAGCTCAAATGGAAGCTTAAATGTTATGAATGCCCATTTTGCCATGAAAAAAACTTGAAGCAGTTTGAAATTGTAGGAGAAGGCAACATCAAGTGCATGAGCTGCTGCAATTATTGTGGTTAAATGCAAAAACAAAGCAAAAAAGTTGACACGTGCCATGTCCCTAGGTGCATTGGGATGTAGGAACTTAAGACCTATGAACATAGGCACATAGGCACATAACTAGCGGGACATAATCCCCGGCATGATTACTTCGTGGACTCCGCAGCCGGCCATTTTCAGGTCGCCCATCAAGACGGCGTTGAACACGGAGCGCTTGCCAAAGCGGTCGCGCAAACCTTCGATTGTCTCTTCCAGGCGCTTTTGCTTATCGCCCTGCACGGGATCCTCAAAGAAACTGAGCTGCCGGGGGAGGTCCTCGGGCAGCAAGTAGATGGCCCTTACGGTAAGGGCCCGCACCGGGACCTGCCAGAGATAGTTCTCCTCAAAAAGTGCGCGGGCTTTCAGGGCAATCGCCATGGGGCTTTGGGTGCGAAAGCCCAATCCGGCCTGGTGCTGCCGGTAGTGGAGCAGATTGTTTTTAACGGTCAGCTGCACCCCTTGCGCCTGCAGCCGGTGGATGCGCAGCCTGTGGCCGATATCCTGGGACAGCTCCAGGATCACCTTCCACACCTCTTCCAAATTTTCCAGGTCCGCCCTGCAGGTAATCCCGTGACCGATAGACTTCACCGGTGACTGGTACTCGTCGTCCATAACACGGGACGTATCCTGCCCGCCGGCCGCCAGCCATAACTGCACGCCGTTTTTGCCGAAATGGCTTTGCATCAGCTCCCGTCCCAGCTTCACAATGCCACCGATAGTGCGAACCCCGCAGTCGGCCAGCCTTTGCTCCGTGGCCCGCCCCACATAGATCAGCTCCCCGGCTGGCAGCCCCCACACCTTTTCCCGGAAATCATCTTCACCGATAACAGTGATGGCATCGGGCTTTTTCATATCCGAACCCAGCTTGGCAAAAACCTTATTAAAAGAAACCCCGATGCTGACGGTCAGGCCCAGCTCCTCTCTCACCGTGCTGCGAATATGCTCGGCAATCTCCGCGCCGGAACCCTTTAGCCTCCTGCTGCCGCTCACATCAAGCCAGCATTCGTCCATGCCAAAAGGCTCCACCCGGTCGGTATAACGCCGGTAAATATCCCGTGCCAGCCGGGAATATTTTAAATACTGCTCGTACCGGGGCGGCACTATAATCAGCCCGGGGCAGCGCTGCCTCGCCTGCCAGTTAACCATCCCCGTCTTTATACCTGCTTTTTTGGCCGCCTCGGATTTAGCCAAAACGATACCGTGCCGGTCCTCGGTGCTGCCGCATACGGCCACCGCCCTGCCCCTGAGGAACGGATTTAGCATCATCTCCACCGAAGCATAGAAAGCATTCAAATCGCTGTGCAGGATCACCCGTCCTCTTTCCACGCTTTAGCTCCTTTCGGCACTAAACCCCTTGACAACACCCTACGCGAGAAGTATAATGAAATAAACTTCATCTAACTTCCTTACTTATCATAGATGTTTGGTGAAGTTTTGTCAAGGAAATTTCACTAATTCAGCAGAAAGGGACGGTATGATGAAAAAGTTCAAAGACAAAATAAAAGAAGCCCGCGAAACACTGGGTATCAGCCAAGCCGCCCTCGCAGAGCAGGTCGGCATCTCCAAACGCGCCATAACCGCCTACGAAACCGGAGCCGCCCAACCCCGCGGCATTAATGCCCGGAAACTGGCCAGGGTTCTAAACGTCTCTGCAGACTACCTCCTGAATGAAGAGATCGAGGATCCCCACCGCGGCAAGGAAAAAGATGCCTACCTGGAGGAGATTTATGCCTCTTATGGCAAACAGGGTGAAGAAGAGGCAGAACAACTGCTGGAGAGAAACCTGGCGCTTTTTGCCGGCGGCACTCTCTCCCAGGAAGCCAAAGACGCATTTTTTGAGGCAGTAATGAAAGCCTACGTGGCCTGCAAAGAAGAAAGCCGCAAAACTTACGGCACCTAAGCAGCACAAAATAACACATCTGGAGAGGTTCGTTACATGAAGATAGAAAATATTTCCAGGAAAGTTCAGCAACTTCACAAAAAATATGGTCCGCAAAACCTCCACGAACTCTGCCGCGCCCTGAAGATCTCCCTGCTGGCGGCACCTATGGGAGAATGCCGCGCCTCCTGCAAAGGATTCTACCTGAAACAATCCAGAAAACAAGCCATCGTCATCAACAGCGATCTTACCGAAGAGCTGCAGCGGATCATCTTGGCCCACGAAATCGGACATGCTACATTACACCGCAGCGTGCCGAACCGGAAAGCCTTTCATGATTTCACCCTCTTTGACGAGACGACCTTGTACGAATACGAAGCCAATATCTTTGCGGCCGAGTACCTCATAACCGATGACGCGGTTCTTGCTCTCGTAGATGCAGATGACAATATCTCCATCTTCACGGCGGCCAGCCAGCTACATGTCCCCTGCGAGCTGCTGGACTTTAAGCTGCGGGTGCTCAAGAAAAAAGGCCATCCCGTTATAGAGCCCCCCCTGCACGCCAACGCTGATTTCCTTAAACACGTCAAGCTGTCGGGCAAAACGTATGAATGACCCCAAGACCTACGTGGAAGTCATCGCCTTATTCGACAGCGACGGCGAGCTGCTCCCTCTCACCATCATCTGGGAGGACGGACGTAAATTTGAGATCGACAAAGTACTGGAAGTGCGTCAGGCAGCAGCCATGAAAGCAGGCGGCCAAGGAGACCGCTATACTATCCAGGTGCACGGCAAAAACAGGTATCTTTACTTTGAGCGACCCCCCCGCATCAGCGGCAGCCAACTGGGGCGCTGGTTCGTTGAAACCCGCTAAAGGAGGCAACGCGATGGCTATCGGTGGAATTGGCAAGGGAAGTTGACACGGGGACGGGGTACTTGTCAACTTTCGGGAAAAAGTACTTGCAAAAAACAACAGGAAAACACAGGAGCGACGAACTATCAAGCTTTTAACTCCAAGCTGAACTAATTTGATAGCTTAATTAAGTTATAATAATGGTATTTATAATGTCAATATAATTAAAAATAATTATGGGATTTATTTTTTAAAATGACTTTGAGCCCTTTTTTGTTTTCAATTTAAATTTAAAAACAGTATTAAAGTAAATGTTTGCCCACAATAACCTGTTTTCGGCATAATAATATTTGCTATAATGGCTAATACAACAGGGATTTTCCCAGATTCAAACAGAAACAGCTTCAACTTGCAGCTCTTACGTCTCCTATCACGATGGGAGAACTCCTTTCCATATGAATATTAAGCACAGCGCTCTCATCACTTCCATGGGTTACACCGCAATTACATGACCATGTTCGGTTGGCAGGGTTAGATTCTGGTTACAACTTGGCATACATAACAAGTCTCGCCAAAGGGATAATAACGGTTGACGAAAACTAATTTCGTTTTTTGTTCCCTTGCATTGCGTTACCTGTTGAAGGATATTGATAAAACTAGCATGGCTTAAATCCAGCACCTTTTTGCCCAACGTGGAAGCGCGGGGGGAAAAACGTGAAGTAGCACGGGGAAGGTTCTCACGCCTCCGCCGCTCGTTACATACTTTGCCAATGATTTGGTTGATGACTCTGAGTTTATCAATTTCATCCTGAGTCATGTTGAAGATCTCCTCTCGCATAGGTGACATTTTACCAGAATAAATTCAACATGACATTATCACAGAATAACTACACAC
>SLJK01000031.1 GCA_007135125.1 Syntrophomonadaceae bacterium
GTATACCGTCCGGGAACTGCTTCTTGAAATGGAAACGCTAAATCAGATCCGCTATTCCGGCAAGTATGGGCATATTCTCACGGAAATCACCAAGCCGCAGCGTCAAATTATGGAGAGCTTGAAGGTTAAACCGCAAACATAGTTATAATTATTCTGGGGATTTAGGTTAAAATAGAAAAAGCCGTGGATGCCCACGGCTACTTTATTTCTCTGGCACGCCCGGTAGGATTCGAACCTACGACCTACGGATTAGAAGTCCGTTGCTCTATCCCCTGAGCTACGGGCGCTTGTGTTAATAATTATAACATAAACGAGACAAAAAACAATATTTTTGAAGGGGAGAACCCGGCCCGCTGTCTTTTACTTTAATTGCCTTTTAACGGGTAAATTCATTCCAGTGCACTATCTCTTCCATTTTTTTGCGCTTGGAGTCGTGCCGGCCGGGATCTGCTTTATCTGCGGGGTAACCCAAAGGCAGCAGGGCGATAACCTCCACCTGGTGCGGTAAATTTAGTATCTTATGGCATTTCATAACATCAAAATTGCAGATCCAGCAGGTGCCAAGGTCCAGCTCCGCTGCCGCCAGTGTCATATGGTCGATAGCTATGGCTACATCAATATCACAATGATCTTTCCCGTCAGGACGTCGCCAGGAGCGTCCGTGGTCTCCACATATAGCAATCAGAACAGGGGCTTCCTTTATCCAATCCCGCGCGTAGGTTTCGGCAACCTTTTTACGCTGCTCCTCTTCCCGCAATACCACGAAAAACCAGGGCTGGAAATTAACTGCTGAAGGAGCAACCCTCCCCGCCTCTAAAACCTGCATCAGCTTATCTTCTTCTACCGGCCGGTCCTGGTAGCTCCGCACAGAACATCTTTTTTTTGCCAGCTCCAAAAAGGACATTGTATTCCCTCCCCAATCAAGTTTTATACTTCTCAGAAAAACCGGGTCTTAAAAGACATATACCTGCTACCGATTCTTCTGGTATTATAGCATACCAGGTCAAGAATATGGCAACATAAATAGCCGGGGAAGGAGCAAAGTCTTCACTTCCGCACTAGATATGTTACAATAGTAACAAATAACTGCAGCGCACTCGCTTCGCCCGAACAGCAAGTGGGACCGCCAGGCTTCACCCACTCAAGTACAAGATCCATATTCAACTTAAGGTGGAGATAACAAAATGGTTTCCCGTATTGCAGTACTCTACAACCCTGCCTCTTCCGGCACCTCCGAAGATAATATTGCTGATCTTTTAAAAGCAATAAGAAAATACGGTTTCCATGCTGAAGCATTTTCCCTGCAACAATCCCCGAACGACAGCCTGTGGCAGAAAGAAACTCTACTCATAGTCGGCGGAGACGGAACTCTAAACACGGTGGTCAATACACTGCTCCGTAAAGAGCATAAAACTCTTCCCTCCCTGGCTGTTCTTCCTGCGGGAACAGCTAACGACTTCTCTGCCCACCTGGGAGAAGAGAAAGCCTATACTCTGAAACAGCTGTTGGACTCCATAGCGGCACAAAAGACCGTAAAAACTGATGTGGGCTGTGTTAACGGCCAGTTCTTTCTTAACGTGGCCGGTGCCGGCCTGCTGACCGATGTGTCCCACAGTACCAGCGGGAACCTGAAGAAAAAGTTGGGAATGCTGGCCTATTATCTACAGGCTGCCCGCAATCTTCCTGCCTACAGGTCATTTTCACTGGAACTCACCACCACGACTTTTCAGGAAAAGATGGAAGTCTATCTTTTCCTGGTCCTAAACAGCAAAACCGCAGGAGGCCTGCGCCATTTGGCACCGAAGGCTTCATTATCCGACGGCAAGCTGGATATCCTGGTCGTAAAAAAAAGTGGGAGCATCCCAGGCCTGGCCACACTTTTTCTTAAACTCCTGGAAGGAACTCACCTGCATGACCCGCGCACCCTCTATTTCCAGGCAGACAAACTGGAAGCCAGGGCGCCTGATACCCTGGAAACCGTTATAGACGGGGAGCAAGGGCCCTCATTTCCTCTCAGCTTTTCCCTTCTTCCCGGAAAACTACACTTCTATTATGTTAGACCCTCTTAATTTTTTAGCGATTTATTCAAAAAAATTGCGCGGATACGCTGTTACAGGCAGGAATAGGGGTTTACCTGTAGAAACAGTATTCAGAAGTGAGGAGTGAAAAGATGCTGGAAAACAAAACCGGAATTGTCTTCGGTGTAGCCAACCAACGCAGCCTGGCCTGGTCCATAACGGAATCCCTGGCTTCGGCAGGGGCTGAACTGGCAGTAACCTACCAGGACACCCGCTTTGAAAAAAAGATCAAAAAAATGGCCGGAGAATCACTGGAAAAAGAGCCATTAACTATTCTATGTGACGTTACCGACGAAAAACAGGTAGACAGGCTGACCCAAACCCTGGAAAATTCCTTCGGAAAGCTTGACTTCATGGTGCACAGCATCGCCTTCGCCGGCAAGGAAGAGCTGGAAGGCGCATTTATTAATACCTCCCGTGACGGTTTTTTAAAGGCCATGGAGATCAGCGCCTACTCCCTGGTTTCTTTGAGCCGGGCCCTTTTACCGCTGCTGAAAGAAGGAGGGAGCATCGTAACCCTGACCTACCTGGGAAGCAGCAGGGTAATTCCCAACTATAACGTTATGGGCGTGGCTAAGGCTGCCCTGGAAGCAATTGTCCGCTACCTGGCCAGTGATCTGGGTCCCCGGCGTATTCGTGTCAATGCCCTTTCCCCCGGCCCTGTCAACACTCTTTCTGCCAGAGGTATCAAGGGATTTACCGGCTTTCTTGAGCAAGTGGATCAAAAAACCGCCCTGGGTCAAAACATTTCCGGCAGAGAGGTGGGGGACACCGCCTTGTTTTTGTGCAGTGACCTTTCCCGGGGCATCACGGGAGAAGTAATTTATGTCGATGCAGGTTACAATATTATGGGTCTTTAATAAACCTACAAGATTTTCCATTAACAAAACATATTGATATTTTAGTAATATTTCTGAAATATTACTTTTTAAAAAAAGGATATTGAAAGCCTCTGTCGAATAGTTGATCTTGAGTTAATGGGACTTTATAGAGTATTTATAGGGATAGAATGTAATTTATTGAGAAGCGAAAGGGGGTACGTTAACTTAGACAAGGTTATCCGGCAATTCTACGTCTTAAGAGAAAAAATGTGGCCGCACGCATGCAAGGTGTTTAGCTTATGAACTTTACATAAGCATGTGGCAGGGTAAGTTTTAAGTGTTATAATTAAAATCAATTATGAAAGGGGATTATTCTTATGGCAACAGGCAAGGCGGATCTCGCAAAAGCAATTTCTCAAAAGGTAGGTACTACTCAAAAACAAGCGACTGAATTCATTAATTCTTTTGTGGAAACAGTGGAAGAAAGGCTTTCTAAAGGAGAAAAAGTCCAACTGGTAGGATTCGGCACCTTCATGACCAGGAAGAGAGAAAGTAGAGATGGCAGAAAGCCTGGAACCGGAGAAAAAATAAAAATTCCGGCCAGCACTGTTCCCGTTTTTAAAGCTGGAAAAAGCCTTAAAGAAAAGATAAACAAGTAAACAAACGTTTATGGCGGAATAAAAAACAAGCCATTCTTATTGCACAAAAACGGTTTTATCCAAAAGTAATGCCTTACCCGAAAAAACACTTTTTTCGGGTAAGGCATTCTTATAGCCTTCTCCTGCATAGTCATTGAACTAAACCGCATATAAAAAACGAGATCAATGCTCCTTTTCGTAACGCTCCAGATCTTCCCTCGTTAGGATGGAACGGACCTCATAACCTTTTTTCTCCAGCTTCTCTCTGCCGCCTTCCTGGCGATCCACAATAACCAAAACTTTCTCGATACGGCACCCTTCATCCTGCATGTTTTTCGCCGTTTTCGAAATGGACTTACCGCTGGTAAGCACATCATCCAGAAGCAGCACCGGTGCCCCTTTTTTCAAAGTAGGGCCCTCTATCTTGCGTGAACTTCCGTGTTTTTTGGCTTTTAACCTGTCATAAAAAATATCCATGGGCATATAAAACGGAGGCGCGCTGCTGAGGACACTAATCGCTGCCGCCAGCGGCACCGCACCCATAACCGGGCCGCCTACAGCCCGGGCTTCCATTTCCTCCCGTTTGATAAAATGCAGTACGTAAAGAGCCAGCTTGAAAAGCCCCTCAGAGGTTAAAAGCACCTCCTTGCAATCTACGTAAAAATCGCTTTCCCGCCCTGAAGCCAGCTTTACCCTGCGCCGCTGAAAAGCCTTCTCATAAACAAGACGCAGGATATCTTTATAAAGCTCCTCCAATTATGATCACCCTCCTGACAATCAACTTTGTTCTGCAGCACCAAGTTCAAAAGCATCGTGCAGCACTCTTACCGCCAGTTCTGTATAACGGGCATCGATCACACAGGATATTTTTATTTCAGAGGTGCTGATCATGATGATATTGATCCCCTCCTCGGCCAGGGCCCCAAACATCCTGGAAGCTACCCCGGGATGGGTTTTCATACCGTCTCCCACAATGGATACCTTGGCAATATCCCTCTCGTAAAGAACACCGTCCGCTCCTATCTGCCGGGCCAAGGTTTCCACTGCTTTCACGGCAGCGTCCAGATCTTCTTCCGGAACGGTAAAGGTCACATCGGTATAATTGTCCCGGCTGATGTTCTGGATAATCATATCCACATTAATTCCCATTTCTGCCAGGGGGGCAAAAATACGATAAACTACCCCGGGAGTATCCGGAACACGCAGCACCGAGATCTTGGCCTCTCCCCTGGTATAAGTAACCCCTGCTATTAAAGCACCTTCCACTTCGTCACCCTCTTTACAAACCATGGTACCTTCCTCGTTGTTGAAAGAAGAACGTACCAGGAGATTTACTCCAAACCTTTTCGCCATCTCCACGCACCGGGTATGAAGCACCTTGGCCCCCAATACCGCCAGCTCCATCATCTCATCATAAGAAATCTGCTGCAGCTTGCGCGCTTCGGCACATATTCCGGGGTCACAAGTATAAACCCCTTCCACATCAGTATATATTTCACACATATCTGCCTGCAAGGCAGCAGCCATGGCCACAGCGGTGGTATCCGAGCCTCCCCGCCCCAGGGTGGTAATATCACCTTCCTGGTTAATCCCCTGAAAACCGGCTACCACGGCCACTTCTCCCCTTGCAAAAGCTTCGCGCAGTCTCTCTGCCCCGAAATCCTTGATCAAAGCAGCGGAATGCTTCCCATCCGTAAACACAGGTAGTTGAAAAGAGAGAAAAGAACGGGCTTTTACGCCCATCTCTTCCAGGGACATGGCTAAAAGCGCCGCGCTGACCTGCTCACCGCTGGAGAGCAGCACATCATATTCCCTGGAAGGCAGGTTGGGATTTACCTCCCGCGCCAGCCCGATGAGACGGTCTGTCTCACCGCCCATAGCAGAGACTACCACGGCCAGGCCGTCAACTTCTTCCCTGCGGGCCGCGATGCGGCGTGCCACCTCCCGGATCCTCTCCGGCGTTCCCACCGAGGTCCCCCCGTACTTCTGAACGATAATTTTCGCAGATCCTAGTTTCTCTGAACAGCTCATGAAATAAGTATATCATAATCTTACCGAAAAGAGAAAGTCTACGCAAAAATTTAAAATGCAGCATTAAATCTCTCTTCTTTAATTATCCGCGCTATACATAGTTAACTGCAATCTGCTATAATAAGCAATAAAGAAAACGACCCATCAGGTCACCCTGCAAGGAGGATATCTATGAAAAATTACCGCATCGCTGTTTTGCCCGGAGACGGAACCGGCCCGGAAATGGTCCGCGAAGGAGTTAAGGTGCTGCAAGCCGCAGCGCAAAAATTTGGCTTTGGGCTGGATTTTACGGAGTACAATTACGGAGGAGACCGCTACCTGGAAAGCGGAATAGTCTTAAGCGAGGAAGAAGTTCAGGAATTAAAAAAATATCCGGCTATCTTCTTGGGAGCCATAGGCCATCCCCAGGTAAAACCCGGCATCCTGGAAAAAGGAATCCTTCTGCGCCTGCGCTTCGAACTGGACCAGTACATAAACCTGCGGCCCGTCAAGCTGTATCCCGGTGTGGAAACCCCCTTAAAGGATAAAGGACCGGAAGAAATTGATTTTGTAGTGGTTCGAGAAAACACGGAGGGGCTTTACGCCGGGAGCGGCGGAATCCTGCGCCGGGGAACTCCTCACGAGGTAGCGGTGCAGGAGTCCATCAATACCCGTATGGGAGTAGAAAGGTGCCTGCGCTTCGCTTTCGAATACTGCCGGAAGCGGAACATGAAAAAAAAGCTGACTCTCTGCGGAAAAACCAATGTGCTCACCTATGCTTTCGACCTGTGGGAGAGGGCATTTTATGAAGTAGGCGAAGAATACCCGGATATCGAAAAAGATTACGGGCACGTAGATGCGGTATGCATGTGGATGGTTAAAAATCCCGAGCAATTTGACGTCATCGTCACTGATAACATGTTCGGCGATATAATCACTGATCTGGGCGCCATCATCCAGGGAGGTATGGGAATCGCTGCCGGTGCCAACATCAACCCGGAAGGAACCTCCATGTTTGAGCCCATCGGTGGTTCGTCCCCCAAGTATACAGGTCTTAATATTATCAATCCCCTGGCTTCTATCTGTGCGGGCAGTATGCTCCTGGAACACCTGGGAGAAAAAGAAGCTGCAGCAGCGGTGGAAAAAGCCGTCATTACAGTCTGCGACGGCAAAATCAAAAGTCTCTCCGCAGGAAAGATGGGCTACAGCACCAGCGAGCTGGGTGACCTGGCTGCCGGCTTAATAAACTAAGCAGTGCCCCCGGGCAAAGAAACGGGAGAAAATATGAAACAGCAAAAAAGCGCCGAAAAAAAAATCGAGCGGATCAGGGTTTTGGAAAGACCTATCGATGCCCTTACCCAGGAGGAAGCACTGGAGATCATCCGCCGGGACTGGAAAAACCGAGATAGAGTGATGCACATCATCACAGCCAATCCCGAAACGATCTACTGCTGCAGCAGGGACAAAACGCTGGAACAATGCATGGAAGAAGCGGAGATGGTGACCGCCGATGGCACCGGGATAGTCCTTGCTTCCCGGCTCATGGGATCTCCCCTGCCACAAAGAGTGGCCGGCTATGATCTGATGCGTAGAGCTTTGGTAGAGGCTGAGCAGCTTGACATTCCCGTCTTTCTCCTGGGTGCGGAACCACAGGTACTCCGGCAGGCGGTGGAAAAAATAAAAAATGAACACCCCGCCTTAACCCTGGCCGGAAGCCATCACGGTTATTTCCGGGAAGAAGAGGAGGA
>SLJK01000140.1 GCA_007135125.1 Syntrophomonadaceae bacterium
ATCTTCACCTAAAATATAATTAGAGTCTTTGCACATCTCTGCAACTGCCTCGCTGATAAACTTGACGTCAAGTTCCCTCATTATAAGCCTCCTTTTAAAGCAGCTAACAATATAAACGCCCAACAACAATTTTAAAATTAAAAGACCGCTTCTTTGAACAGTCCTTAATTAGCTTTACTGCAAGCATTAGACTTCGGCAGCCATTGGTTATTAATTTTCTCCATCAAGCTCACTTCTTAAAAGGTTCATTACAATTTTTGGATTGGCCTGCCCTTTTGTTTGCTTCATTACCATCCCCACCAGGAAAGTAAGGGCCTTTTTATTTCCTCCCCTATAATCCTCCACGGCACCGGGATTTCCGATTAGGACTTGACTGACAGCTTCTGATAGTTCTCGCTCATCGTCTATCTGTGCCAGACCTTTCTCCTCAATAATCCGGCGGGGATTACTGCCATATTTAAAAGACTCCTCCAGGACTTCCTTGGCTGACCTGCCGCTAATATCTCCTTTTTCCAGGACCGCTAACAACTCAGCCAGGTATTGCGGTGTAAAAGCGACTTCTTCTATTTCTTGCCCCGTTTCTTTTAGAAGCCTGAGAATATCACCCAAAAGCCAATTACATACTATCTGCGGCTCAGAAAAGTGCTGCAAGGTATCCTCAAAGAAATTTGCCAACGCCGGTGAGGAAATTAAAATTTCAGCCTGATAAGGCCTAAGTCCCAGTTCCTCTATAAAACGGCTAGCACGCTGCACAGGGAGCTCTGGCAACTGCTTTTTTATTCTGGCCAGCATTGCTTCGTTCAAAACAAGAGGGGGCAGATCAGGTTCAGGGAAATAGCGGTAATCATGTTCCTTTTCCTTGCTGCGCATCTCGTAAGTCTTACCCTGACTTTCGTCCCATCTTCTGGTTTCCTGTGAAATGGTTCCGTTCCTTTGCAGTATTTCGGCCTGGCGGTTTATTTCATATTCCAATCCTTTAAATGCTGCGCGAAAGGAATTCATATTTTTTATTTCCACCTTTTCTCCCAATAGCTTTTCCCCGTGTTGACGGAGAGAGATATTGGCATCACAACGCAGACTGCCCTCTTCCATTTTGCAATCGGAAGTGGCAGTATAAAGCAGAATTCTCCTCAGAGACTCCAGAAACAACTGCGCCTCCTGTGGAGAGCGCATATCGGGAGCAGTAACAATCTCCATTAAAGGCACACCACAGCGGTTGAAATCTACGTAAGAGCATGCTTTCTCATGATCATGCATTAATTTGCCGGCATCTTCCTCCAAATGTAATCTTTCGATAATTACCCTGCGGATTACATGGCCATCCTTCAATAAATCCAAAAATCCCTCTTTCGCCAAAGGATAATCATACTGGGAAATTTGGTAGGCTTTCGGAAGGTCGGGATAGAAATAATTCTTGCGGTCAAATTTACTGTAGTATGCCACCTGGCAATTTAAAGCAAGAGCCGCCTTTACCGCCAGCTCCAATGCATTTTTGTTAAAAACCGGAAGTGAACCGGGCAACCCCAGGCATACAGGACACACATTTGTATTGGGCTTTTCTCCGAAGCGGTTAGGACAGGAGCAAAAAATCTTACTCTCAGTCTGGAGCTCCACGTGCACCTCCAGCCCGATAATAATTTCATAATTAAAATCAGGAGATATCAGTTTGGCCCACCTCCGCTATATCTGGCTTTATATCTTTTACTTGCAGCAGACTTTCTAATTTATAGCTAAATTGCAGCAGCCTCTTTTCATCGAAAGGACGCCCTACAACCTGAAGGCCCACAGGCAAACCCCTGGAAAAACCACAAGGGATAGAAATTGCCGGCAGTCCCGCCAGGTTTGCCGGAACAGTAAAAATGTCGTTCAAGTACATGGTAAGGGGGTCATCTACTTTCTCCCCCATGGCAAAGGCTACCGTTGGTGAAGTAGGCATAATAACAAAATCATGATCTTCAAAAATCTTTTCAAAATCCTTCCTAATTATGGTGCGAACTTTGAGGGCCTTGAGATAATAAGCATCGTAATACCCCGAGCTCAAGGCATAGGTGCCCAGCATAACGCGTCTTTTAACTTCGGGACCAAATCCTTCTTCTCTGGTTTTTCTGTAAAGATCATGAAGGTTTTCCGCTTTTTTTGAGCGAAAGCCATACTGGATCCCGTCATAGCGCGCCAAATTAGAAGAAGACTCGGCAGTGGCTACCAGATAATAGGCCGGCAGGGCATGCTCGTTATGGGGAAAGGAAATCTCCTCTATAACCGTGCCAATTTGCTGGCACTTCTCTATACCCCTTTTAACAGCCTTCTTAACATCTTCTTCTACTCCTTGCCCGAAGCATTCCCGGGGGATTCCCACCCTAAAGCTGGAGCTGCTTTTTTCCAAATCGCGACTATAATTCTCCTTTTCACGCGGCACAGAGGTGGAATCCCTGGAGTCATGACCAGCAATTATATCAAGCACCATTGCGCAGTCCCTTACATCCCTGGTTAAAGTACCAATCTGATCCAGCGAAGAGGCAAAAGCTATCAAACCATACCTGGAAACCAGACCGTATGTAGGCTTAAAACCCACGACCCCGCATAAAGAAGCCGGTTGACGTACTGATCCTCCCGTGTCTGATCCCAGCGCAAAAAATGTCTCCCGCGCTGCAACCAGTGCGGCTGATCCACCGCTGGACCCACCGGGTACATAATGCTGATTCCAGGGGTTTAGAGTAGGATAAAAAGAAGAGTTTTCTGTAGAAGAACCCATGGCAAACTCATCCATATTGGACTTGCCGACCAGAATTGTGCCAGCCTCTTGCAGTTTTTCTGTCACATGAGCATCGTAAGGTGGATAGTAGCCCTGAAGCATCTTTGAGCCGCAAGTGGTAGGAAGGTTAAGGGTACAGATATTATCTTTCAAGGTCATAGGAATTCCACGAAGGGAAGCCAGCTTGTCTCCTTTTTCAAGAGAGTCCTGCACTTGAACAGCTTCGCTTAAAGCTTCTTGCTTTTCCCGCACGGTAATAAAACCTTTTATTTTGTCTTCTACTGCTGCAATTCTTTTATAAATCGATTCTGTTAGATCGCAAGCGGTCACTTCTTTTTTTGCCAAAGCGTTCGCTGCCTGACATGCTGTCAATTCATAAAGTTCCAAATGGCATTCCTCCAACAGCGTATATTATTCGATTATGGATGGCACCCGGAAAAGAAATTTCTCCTTTTCAGGAGCTTCTTCCAAAACCTGTTCTATTATTTTCTGCGTACTTACCTTAACCAGATCCTTCCGTAACACATTATGTAAGGGAAGAACGTGGGTAGTAGGTTCCACCTCATCCAGTTCCAATTTATTGAGCATGTGAATATATTCCAATATCGTGTTGAACTGCTCAGTATACATTACTTTTTCCTCTTCCGACAAAGTAATCCTGGCCAATGACGCAACGTATTCAACTTCATTTTTTCCAACAGTCATTTTTTCACCTCCGTGAATATAATAGCAGGAAAGCATGAATCGATATAGAATACACTGATTAAGAATGATAACTAAATGCTGCCCTAAGGAGGATGATATTTATGCCAGTGTTACAAAATTTAATGGAAGGAACGGTAGAGCAGGTAGTGGAAGAATATATGGCCAAGCAAAATATGTGTACCTGTGAACAATGTCGCAAAGATGTTGCCGCCCTTGCACTCAACAACCTTCCTCCTCGTTACATTGTAACTCCAAAAGGAGCTTCCTATTCTCAAGCAGACCTGCTAGAAATTCAGAAATATGTAGATGTCATCGGAGCAATTAACAAAGCTATCAAGTTGGTAAAAGACCACCCCAGACATTAATGCTTCCTGCCACCTTAGAAGCAAGACCTAATAATTCTGTTATAATTTAGCATTGCGCATAAAGAAATGAAAACCTAGTTTATAATCATTTTAAGGAAGTCTTCTTCTGTTACTATAGTTATGCCTAACTCCTGTGCTTTCTTCAATTTAGAACCGGGATTTTCCCCTGTTAAAAGATAATCTGTTTTAGCGCTAACGCTGTTTATGACCTTTCCTCCCCTTGATTCAATCAGCTCTCGGGCTTCCTGGCGATTATATCTTATTAAAGAACCGGTAAGAACAAAGGATTTGTCTTTAAAAACAGCTGAAACAGTTTTTTCATCCTTTATCTTTTCTCCAAAGTTAACCCCACTCCTTTTAAGTTTATCAATTATAATCCTCGTTTCCTGTTGTGCAAAAAATTCTTTTATGGAAGATGCTATCTTGGGCCCTATCTCTTCTAAAGAAAGGAGCTCTTCCGTGTTGGAATGTGCCAGCCTATCCAGATTGCGGAAATGCCCGGCCAGTATACGAGAAGTCCGTTCGCCCACGAAACGAATGCCCAGTGCATACACCAGCCTGTACAAAGGTTTAGTTCTGCTTTTTTCCAGCGCTTCCAGCAAATTTTGAGCCGACTTTTCTCCCATACGCTCCAGTTCGGCCAGCTCATTCTTTTGCAAGTAATATAAATCTCCCACATCTCTGACCAACCCTGCCTCATATAGCTGCAGAGCCAGAGATTCCCCCAGACCTTCGATATCCATGCCTCCTCGCGAGCCAAAATGAATTATCCTTTCTACCAGTTGGGCCGGGCAGGCAGGATTCAAGCATTTCAATGCCGCCTCCCCCAAAAGACGCTTAACTTCTTTTTGACAGGAAGGACAAAGTGAAGGCATTTCGAAAGAACGTTCCCGGCCGGTCCTTTCCCCTTCTATAACCCTAACAATCTCCGGTATAATGTCGCCTGCTTTGTGGATAACAACCTTATCGCCAATCATCACATTCTTTTCCTTGATAATATCTTCGTTGTGTAGGCTGGCTCTTTTCACAACTGAACCGGCAAGGAGCACAGGTTCCAATTCTGCTACAGGTGTTATGGTGCCTGTTCTGCCTACGTTAACCTTGATATCTTTAATAGTTGTTATCTCCTCTTCAGCGGAAAATTTGTAAGCCACGGCCCACCGGGGAGCCCTGCTGGTGTAACCAAGTTGCTGCTGCTTTGCAAAATCGTTAAGCTTAAGGACAACTCCGTCAATGTCGTATGGCAGTTGTGCTTTTCTACTCTCCAAGCGGCGGTAGTAATCCAAGATTTCGTCCAGGCCTTGGAGTAGGGAAACCTGGGGATTAACTCTAAAACCTAGCTTTTGCAGGTATTCAAGGGTTTGCCATTGAGTATGCAACCCTATTGTACCTGAAAGATCCTGAAGGTAATAGGCAAAAATATCCAAGGGCCTTGCAGAGGCAATCTTCGGATCCAGTTGACGTAGAGAACCGGCACTGGCATTTCGCGGGTTAGCAAAAGTTGCCAGTCCAAGTTCAGCCCTCTTAAGGTTTAAATCCTGGAAATCTGCCCGGGCCATAAACACTTCTCCCCTTACTTCGGCGCTAACCTTCTCCCTCAAATGCAACGGGATATTCCAGATAGTAGAAAGGTTATGGGTAATATCTTCTCCTGTATAACCATCACCCCGAGTAGCACCCTGCCGAAAAATTCCGTTTTCATAGTATAAAGAAACAGCAAGCCCATCTATCTTAGGTTCTCCCACAAACTCCAGTTCTTCTTGCTCCAGGGATCTCTGCAAACGTCGGTAAAAATTACCCAATTCCTCTTCACTGAAAATGTTTTCCAGGCTTAACATGGGAACACGGTGGCGAACTTCCCCAAAAGAGGAAACTGGCTCACCTCCCACTCTTCGGGATGGAGAATCAGGGGTTACCAGGTCAGGGGCCAAGGCTTCCAATTCAAGCAATTCACGCATTAAGTTGTCAAATTCAGCATCACTTATCCGGGGATTATCCAGAACATGATAATAATAATTATGGCGGTTGATCTGCTCCCTGAGCTCTTCCAGGCGCTTTGACGCTTCCTGCCTATCCACCGATGAATCACCTCTGTTGATATTATACCTTAAAAAGAATATAAAAAAACATAAATGCCGCCATTTTTCCATAATGTAGAAGGCGGCAAAAAATGCTAACCATCTTCAAAGAACCCTTTTCAAACACACAAATTTATCTTCCCTTGTACAAGGCTCATGCTATATTCTTGCAGCTCATTATTTCAAGGCGCGATAGGCGATATCACGCCGATAATAAGCGCCCTCAAAACCTATCAGTTCTGTAGCTTCATAAACCCTGGAAAGAGCTTTTTCAAGGGAAAGGTCCCAGGCCGTAACACCCAGCACCCTTCCTCCTGCCGTTACAATTTTCCCTTCTTGCGCAGCAGTACCCGCATGAAAAACCACTGTCCGCTCCATCTGCTCTGCTCTTTCCAAACCCGATATTTCTTTGCCTTTTTCATAAGCACCTGGATAGCCCTTGGAAGCCATCACCACACATACAGCAAAATTATCAGACCACAGGTTTTCGGGAGCATTGGCCAAATTGCCTCGGGCGGATTCGTACAAAAGTGGAAAAAGATCGCCTTCGAGGCGAGGTATAAGCACCTGGGCTTCAGGGTCACCGAAGCGAACGTTAAACTCCAGAACCTTGATACCCTGTGAGGTAACCATCAACCCTCCGTAAATAACACCACGGTAATATATACTTTCCTCCTGGAACCCTTCTATCAAGGGAACAAAAACTTTTTCCATGACCTGTCCTTCCAGGTCAGAAATTAACCGGGGAGCAGGAGAATATGAACCCATCCCTCCGGTGTTGGGGCCACGATCACCTTCAAGTATGGTCTTGTGATCCTGCGCAGTACTAAAAGGAACCACAGTCTCGCCATCTGTTATAGCAAAAACGGAAACCTCTTCTCCCTCCAAAAACTCTTCTATAATAATTCTGCGACCAGCCTCGCCGAAAGCCTTTTCCTCCATAATATGTTGAACCGCTTTTTGAGCAGTATTCATATCCTCCGCCACCACAACGCCCTTTCCTGCAGCAAGACCATCTGCCTTAACCACCAAAGGATAAGACGCCTTTTCCAGGTAACGGTATGCTTTTTGCGGTTTATTAAATACTACAAAGTCTGCTGTTGGTACTCCATGGTTTTTCATAAACTCCTTGGCCCAAACCTTGCTGCCCTCCAGGAGTGCCCCCCCGGCTGCGGGTCCGAAGATAAGCTGCCCGCTTTCCACAAATAGATCGGTAATTCCTTTCATTAGAGGGGCTTCAGGTCCTACCACCGTTAAGTGGACCTCTTTTTCCCGGGCAAAGACCTGTAGTTTGTTAATTTCTTCTGCCTGCAGGGGGACACATTCTGCCACAGATGCAATTCCAGCATTGCCTGGTGCGCAAAATATTTTCTCTATTTGTGGGCTTTGCGAAAGCTTCCAGGCCAGGGCATGCTCTCTTCCCCCGCCACCAACTATTAGAATGCGCAATTTTACACCTCCTGTTAGACAGCCTTCATAATAAGGTCAGTGGTTAAAATACCTTTTCCCGGTGAACAGCATTGCAATATTAAATTTATTGCAGGTCTCGATAGATTCCTGGTCACGGGTGGAACCTCCCGGTTGAACAATGGCGGTAACTCCTGCTGCAGCAGCCAGCTCGACACCGTCCTTGAAGGGAAAGAAAGCATCAGAAGCCATAACAGCGCCCCTGGCACTTTCCCCGGCCTGATTTGTGGCTATATTAACCGCACCCACTCGGTTCATTTGACCTGCGCCGATTCCCAGGGTCTGCATTCTTTTAGCCAGAACAATTGCGTTAGATTTAACATGCTTAACTACTTTCACTGCAAAAAGGAGATCCTTTAGTTCCTGGTCGGTAGGCTGCCTGTCGGTAACTGGCTTCCAGTCCTCGGGAATGTACAGCTCTCTCAGGTCCTCCTGCACCAAAAGTCCTCCGCTAACCTTCTTATAGTTGTATCCTTTACTTGTTTTATTCTGCTTCTCCAGTGGGAGCTGCAACAAACGGATATCCTTTTTCTGCTTGAGCACCTCTAACGCTTCCCGGCTAAAAGAGGGGGCCACAATTACTTCCAAGAAAATCGTGGCCATAAGCTCCGCTGTGACTCCGTCTACCTCTTTATTAAGGGCTACTATACCGCCGAAAATAGATACAGGATCAGCATTATAAGCTTTTTGATAGGCTGCGGAGAGCTTTTCGGCAGAACCCACGCCACAAGGATTGGTATGCTTTACGGCAACAGCACTGGGCTCTTCAAACTCTTTAACCATCTCCCAGGCACTATGCAAGTCATTAATATTATTAAAAGAAAGTTCTTTGCCCTGTAACTGACGGGCTGACCCGATGGAAGATAAAGGTGCCAGGGGCTCCCGGTAAAAAGAAGCCTTCTGGTGAGGGTTTTCACCGTAACGCAAGTTTTGTACTTTGGAAAATGGAAGCGTAATAGTATCAGGGAAAGATAATTCTTCTTCCGCTGCTCTGCCCCGTAAATAATTGCTGATTATGCTGTCATAGTACGCCGTATGGGAAAATGCTTCAGCGGCAAGGTTATAACGTGTTTCAAGAGCTAGATCGCCACCAGCGCGCAGTTCTTCGATGACAGTGCTGTAGAAAGAAGGATCAACTACAATAATTACATCTTGATAATTCTTAGCAGCAGCTCGTACCATGGTAGGACCACCGATGTCAATATTTTCAATAGCATCTTTCAGGGAGACACCTTCTTTGGAGACAACTTCCGGGAAAGGGTAAAGGTTCACTGCTACCATGTCGATAGTTTCTATGCCGTATTCTTCCATCTGCTGTAAGTGAAGAGGTTGATCCCGTCGTCCCAGGATACCTCCATGAACAAGAGGATGCAACGTTTTTAAGCGTCCCTCCAAAATTTCCGGAAACTCGGTAAGCTCGCTAATATCTTTGACCTCAAGATCTGCCTCTCTTAGTGCCCTTGCCGTTCCTCCGGTGGAGATAATCTCCCAACCCATCTCTAGAAGCTCACGGGCAAATTGAACAACCCCTCGCTTATCAGAAACACTGATTAGCGCCCTTTTATTCTTCATCAATAAAACACCTTCTTTCTTCCACACGTAGTCTTCCTTCTATAAATAGCTGAACTGCACGGGGATAAAGACGATGCTCCACTTCATGAATCCTCTCCTGCAGGGATTCCTCGGTATCATTATCATAAACCTTAACTGCTTCCTGAAGGATAATTGGCCCCGTATCCAAACCTTCATCTACAAAATGCACTGTGCAACCGCTTACCTTAACTCCGTAGCGGAGGGCCTGCTTAACCCCATCAACCCCCGGGAATGATGGCAGCAGGGCAGGGTGTATATTCATTATTCTACCTCTGTATTGCTCTACGAAATGTGGTGAAAGCAGACGCATGAACCCGGCCAGGATAACCAGCTCAATCTCTCTTTCCCGAAGGAGGTAAACCACGTCACTATCGTATGCTTCACGGTGGGAATAATGCCCGGGATTTAAAAATAGAGCTTCAATCCCATGCCGCCTGGCCCTCTCCAGCGCAAAAGACTCTTCTTTGTCACTGAAAACCACAGCGACGCTCCCGCTAATTTCTTCGCGGTTTGCTGCATCTATAATAGCCTGCAAGTTGCTACCGTTACCGGAAGCAAGTACAGCCAGGCGCATTCTTTTTTACCTCCTCCTTCTGGTATTTTCGGCAACCCGCTGCCAAACTAGACGAATTGCACTCCAGGGTCACTCCCTTTTTTCTCTTCCGTATGTCCTACTAGAGCTCCCATCCAACCTTCCTTGTTAATACTAGATAAAATCTTACCTGCAGTAGATTCAGAAACTACCAATACCATACCTATACCCATGTTAAAAGTGCGAAACATCTCCCTTTCTTCAATATTGCCCAACTCCTGCACAAAACTGAAAATAGGTGGCCTGTACCAGCTATCGCTTTTAATAACCGCCTTTATTCCAGCGGGTAAGACCCGGGGCAGATTCTTCTCCAATCCCCCTCCTGTAACATGGACCATTCCCTTGATCTCATACTCTTTCAAAAGGGACAGGACCAGGGGAACATAAATAAGAGTGGGCTTCAAAAGCTCCTCTCCCAAAGTACAGCCCAAACGGGGAAAGTATTCTGCAAGGTCCAGTCGGGCGTATTCCAGCATAACCTTTCGAACCAGAGAGTATCCATTGCTGTGCAGCCCGGAGGAACCAAGACCGATCAATATATCTCCTTGATTTATCTTCTTTCCATCAATAATCCTGTTTTTATCCAACATTCCCACAGCAAAACCGGCCAGGTCATACTCTCCAGGAGCATAAAAATCCGGCATTTCCGCAGTTTCTCCACCTAAAAGAGCACAGCCAGCCTGCCGGCAACCTTCTGCTATTCCTGAAACTATCTCCTTTAGCAGATTATTATCCAACCTACCCATAGCGAGATAATCCAAAAAAAATAATGTCTCTGCACCCTGGACCAGAAGATCATTCACACACATAGCGACAGCATCAATGCCTACTGTATCATGTTTACCATTTTTAAAAGCAATTTTTAACTTGGTCCCCACTCCATCCGTTGCAGCTGAAAGTACCGGATCTTTATAAGAACCAAACTCCGGCCTGAACAGACCGGAAAACCCCCCGATCTCTGTAAGTACTTCGCGGCGGTGGGTAGAACGGACCAATGCCTTTATATCTTCTACAGCCTTTTCTCCCGCATCGATATCTACTCCGGCCTTTTTGTAATCAAATCTTTCCTTAGTCATCTGACCCTCTCCTTGCTGATTCTGGCTGGAGGTCTTAAACTGGGTACTCCCCGGTGAAACAGGCCATACACAGGCTCTCCTCTGGCAAACATGCAGCGGAAAGCATACCCTCCTTACTTAAATAGCCGAGTGAGGTAGCCCCGATTTCCTTGCGAATCTCTTCAATGTCTCTTTTGGAACCAATAAGTTCCTCATAGGTGGGAGTATCAATGCCATAATAACAGGGCGAAAGCACTGGTGGTGAACTGATGCGCAGGTGCACCTCTATAGCACCGGCACGAAAAAAAGTGCTTACCAATTTTCTACTGGTGGTACCCCTGACAATGGAATCATCTACCACCACCACTCTTTTCCCATCCACAACTTTTTGAACAGGGTTTAACTTCAGCTGGACTCCCAGGTTGCGGATTTCCTGCCGGGGCTGGATAAAGGTGCGCCCTATATAACGATTCTTAATAAGTCCCATCTCATAAGGCAGGCCTGCTTCTTCAGCAAAGCCGGCTGCAGCAGAAAGACTGGAGTCTGGAACACCCGTTACAATATCTGCCTCAGCCGGGTTTTCCCTGGCCAGGTTACGCCCCAGTTCTTTGCGCACCAGGTGAATATTCCTGCCATTGATGTTACTGTCGGGACGGGCGAAATAAATAAACTCAAATATGCAGAGTGCTGTACGGCTGGACGGCAACAGTTGCACACTCTGCAAGCCCTCTTCATTAATTACCACCATCTCTCCCGGGTTAACATCTCTGATCATCTCGGCCCCGATGGTGTCAAAAGCACAGCTTTCTGAAGCCAGAATATAACTGCCATTCAGCTGCCCCACAGACAGGGGTCTTATACCCAGAGGATCCCTCACACCCACAAGGCTTTTCTCCGTCAAAAAAACAAAAGCATAAGCACCGTGTAGGTAAGGCAGAACCCCCTTTAACGATGATTCCAAGTTTTTATAGCCGAAACGGGCTATAAGGTGGGTTACCAACTCACTATCGGTAGTCGTTTGAAAGATAGAACCTTCTTTTTCAAGCCTCAGCCTCAATTCTTCTGCGTTGACCAGGTTGCCATTGTGGGCTACGGCCATGCTGCCGTAACGGTAGCTGACCAATAGGGGTTGAGCATTCTCCACACGTCCCAAACCACTGGTGGGATAGCGGACATGACCGATAGCTGCCAGGCCTGCCCCGATCCCCAATTTTTCAAGATCGGGGAAAACTTCTGATACGAGCCCCATTCCCTTTTCAACATATACATTCTCTCCATCACTTACAGCAATCCCGGCGCTTTCCTGTCCCCTGTGCTGAAGGGCATACAGACCAAAAATCGTAAGTTGGGCAAGATTTTGCCCGGGCGCAAACATACCAAAAACTCCGCAAGCTTCTTCCATTCTATCCAATACAGAAGTGCCTCCCTCCGATTTCTTATAGGTTGCCGCTCCTTCAACGAAATTTGCTCTTCCAGGCCCATGGAGATAAGGCAGGGGAAAAGCTTCACTTTACTGCTGTAACCTTTTTAGCACTTCCTGGTATGCCTCCATCACTTCACCCATATCACGGCGAAATCGGTCTTTATCCATTTTTTCGCTCGAAGCTGCATCCCAGAAACGACAGGTATCGGGGGATATCTCGTCTCCCAGGATTATTTCGTCCTTGTATCGCCCAAATTCCAGTTTAAAATCAACCAGCACGATATCCCTGCTCATTAAATAATCAACAAGGAAGGAATTAATTCTTAAGGCCAATTCTTCCATTCTGGCTAACTCCTGAGGGTTGGCCAGTTCCAGGGCATATACATGGTATTGATTGAGCATTGGATCATGAAGTTCATCGTTTTTTAAGCTCAGCTCCAGCACAGTTTTTGACAGGGGAACTCCTTCTTCCAACCCCAACCTTTTAGCCAGGCTGCCAGCAGCGATATTGCGAACTACTACCTCAACCGGAATAATCTCCAAGCGCTTGACCAGCATATCCCTTTCGTTCAATTGTTCCACAAAATGGGTAGGTATACCTTCTTCTTCCAATAGCTTAAAAAATATAGTGGTAATAGCGTTGTTTAGAATTCCTTTGCTTTCCAGATCCTCTTTCTTTAAACCGTCGAAAGCTGTAGCCGTATCCTTATACTCTACAATGCAATAATCATCATCTGCTGTAGCATAAATCTTTTTGGCCTTGCCCTCATGTAAAAGCTTTTCTTTTTTCATCGGCAAATTACCTCCATATTCTTTTCTAAATTAACTTTTCTCCGGCTCTGTTTCAATACCCAAGCGCTGAAAGATACCAGGAACATGTCGCAGATTATGTTTAGGGTCAAAACAGGTGCTTAATTCCGCGGTATTTAACCGAGTGGAAACTTGTTGGTCACCTTCCAGAAGTTGCTTAAAGGAGAGCCCTTTCTCCCAGGACTGCATGGCATATTTCTGCACCAGGTCGTAAGCTTCTTCCCTGGAAAGGCCTTTTTCAACCAGGGCCAACAGGACATTCTGAGAATAGACCAAGCCTCCGCTTTTTTCCAGGTTTCGCTGCATATTGTCTGGATAGATATGCAGACCATAAATAATCCTATTCATCTGGTGTAACATGTAATCCACCAGAATGGTGGAATCTGGCAATACCACCCTCTCCGCTGAGGAGTGCGATATGTCCCGTTCATGCCAGAGGGGAATGTTTTCCAGGCCCACTCCGGCATTAGCCCTGACCAGGCGAGCCAGCCCGCTTATCTGCTCACAAGAAACGGGGTTGCGTTTGTGAGGCATAGCAGAAGAGCCTTTTTGCCCCGTGTAAAAAGGCTCTTCTATTTCGCGTACTTCTGTTTTTTGCAAACTCCTGACCTCTACCGCAAACTTATCCAGTGAAGAAGCTAAAAGTGCCAGGGTGGAAAGAAATTCCCCGTGCGAGTCTCTCTGCAATATTTGGGTAGAAATTGGTGCGGGCTTTAAATTCAAGTTAGAACAAACAATTTTTTCGATTTCAGGATCCAGGTGAGCATAAGTTCCTACAGCTCCAGAAATTTTGCCATAAGAAACTGATTCTGTTGCATTCTCCAGGCGTTTCCTGTGCCGCTTAAGCTCGTCCCACCATAGTGCAAATTTTAATCCCAAAGTTATTGGTTCCGCATGTACTCCGTGCGTACGACCCATCATAATAACATCTCTATTTTTTATAGCCTGTTCTTGTATTGTGGCGATTAAATTATCAAGCCCTTCCCTGATCAAGTGCGCTGCCTGGCGCAAGAGCAAAGAAAGGGCCGTATCCACAACATCATATGAGGTAAGCCCGTAATGAAAATAACGGGATTCTCCTCCCAGGCTTTCCGCCACGCAACGTGTAAAAGCAACCACATCATGGCGGGTACTTTTCTCTATTTCCATTATTCGTTCCACCGTAAAAGTGGCATTTTTCTGGATAGAAAGGGCCGCCTGGAAAGGAATAATCCCCTTCTGCGCTAACGCATGGCAAACTGCTATCTCTATCTCCAAAAACTTGCAGTACCGGTTCTCCAACGTCCAGATAAAACCCATTTCCGGCCTGGTGTATCTTTCGATCAAGGGCTACACCTCATTTAGCTTTTTCATCTAAATATTCTCTGAATCCAATCTGCTGCATTTTTTGGTTCTTCTTCCTCACCTGCTGAGCCAAATCTTCTTTATACTGCTTCACTCTTTGCCTAATGTTTTGGTCACTTGCTCCGATAATTTGTGCTGCCAATATGCCAGCATTGAAAGCACCGTCTACAGCTACAGTTGCTACAGGGATCCCCCTGGGCATCTGCACAACCGCATAAAGAGCATCCACGCCACCCAGGGCAGATCCACTTAAAGGAACCCCGATAACCGGGAGAGGAGTTAGGGCAGAAATGGCACCTGCCAGGTGAGCCGCGCCACCAGCACCAGCTATTATTACTTCAACGCCTCTCTCCTCAGCGTTCTTGGCAAAGCTGGCCGTATCTTCGGGTAGACGATGTGCAGAAGAAATAAGTACTTCATACGATATGTCAAACCTGTCCAGAGCCTGCATACAGGCAGACATTATAGGTAAGTCGGAATCACTGCCCATGACAACACTTACTTTAGCCACGATAATCTCTCCTTTTTAAACATATTTCACAACTATTTTAGTAGCAAAACCCACAGCCATTTTTATTCATCCCTTACTCCCACTCGATGGTGGAGGGAGGTTTAGAGGTTAGATCGTAAACAAAGCGGTTTACCTCCGAAATCTCGTTTACCAACCTGTTGGAGATAGTTCTCAGGACATCATAAGGCAGTGGGTACCAGTCAGCGGTCATTCCATCCTGGCTGGTAATGGCACGCAGGACAATCGTGTGCGCATATGTGCGCCTGTCTCCTTTAACACCTACACTAAGTATGTTGGGCAAAACAGCAAAAACCTGCCATATTTCCCTGTAAAGTCCCGCTCTTTTAATCTCTTCCACAATTATAGCATCTGCCTCCCGTAAGATGGCCAGTTTAGCAGGAGTGATCTCTCCCAGTATCCTTACTGCCAGGCCCGGGCCCGGGAAAGGATGCCTCCAGACAATCTCCTCGGGCAGCTCCATTTCGGCAGCTACCCTGCGGACCTCGTCCTTAAATAAGTACTTTAACGGCTCAATGAGAGAAAGCTGCATATCTTCCGGCAGACCACCCACGTTGTGGTGAGATTTGATCACCTCTGCAGTAGCAGTTCCACTTTCAATAACATCCGGGTAGAGAGTTCCCTGGACCAGAAACTCTATCCCTTTCAATTTTAGTGCTTCTCTCTCAAACACCCGAATAAAGTGGTTTCCAATAATTTTTCTTTTTTCTTCAGGGTCAGTAACCCCTTGCAAAAGTTCCAAAAACTCTTCCACCGCATCCACGGTTATAATGTCAAGATCCAGTGCCCGGTAAGCAGAGATAACCTGCTCCCTTTCCCCTTTGCGCAGTAGGCCGTGGTCCACAAAGATACAGGTCAGCCTGGAGCCCATGGCTTTCTGAACCAGTGCTGCTGCCACAGAAGAATCAATCCCGCCGCTAAGTCCGCACACTGCCCTTCCCTGTATGCCTACCTCTGCTTGTATCTCTTTTGCTGTCGTTTCTATAAAATTCTCTATGGTCCAATTTCCGGCAAAGTGACATATTTTGAATAAAAAATTATCCAGGATCATACGACCATGAGGAGTGTGCGCCACTTCAGGGTGAAACTGTAGACCGTAAATATTCCTGGTATCATTTTCCAGGGCAGCTATAGAGGTATTATTACTTCTCACCAAAACTTTAAAGCCGGGGGGAGCTTTTTTCACCTGGTCTCCGTGGCTCATCCAGGCGATAAAGTTATCATCCACTCCCTCCAACAGCTTTGTTTTTTCAGTTAAGTTCAGCCAGGTCCGACCGTATTCCTGATGCGATGATTCAACTACTTCCCCACCCATATCTTTTGCCATGAGCTGCATCCCGTAGCATATTCCTAAAAGCGGTATATTCAGGTTATATAAACGGGGATCGCACTGTGGAGAACCGGATGCATAAACACTGGCTGCTCCACCGGAAAAAATTAAGGCAGAGGGTCCGGCAGCTACCACTTCTTCAAAGGGAGTGTTATAGGGCAATATTTCGCAGTAAACCTGTGCCTCCCGAACTCTACGGGCAATCAATTGTGTATACTGTCCCCCAAAATCTATAATGATTAACTTCTCAGCTATACTCATTGCAGCTCTCCTTCTAATAACCTTCAATAATCATTTGCATATCTTAAAATACTAATTTCATATTCGTCAAATCAATTAATTTTTCCTGCCAAAGAAAAAAAACCGGGGAGATTAACCCGGTTTTTGTTTTTTCCTTTTCTGTTTTCTACATGGGGGGCATTCCCATGTCGCCGCCGCCTGGAAATGATTTATTATCCTCAGGCTGGTCCGCCACAACTCCTTCAGTGGTGAGGAACAGGGCAGCGATGCTGGCGGCATTCTGGATGGCTGAACGCACCACTTTAGCAGGGTCAACGATTCCGCTGGCCATCATATCAGCATACTCGCCGGTAAGAGCATTGTAGCCCATACCCTTTTCCATGGCTTTTACTTTCTCTACTACAATGGAACCTTCTTCCCCGGCATTTTCGGCAATCATGCGCAGCGGGTCCTCCAGGGCACGTTTTACGATCTGAACCCCTACTGCTTCATCTCCACTCAACTTTAATTCTGCAAGAGCCTCTATGCCGTTCAGATAGGCAACTCCACCTCCGGGAACAATTCCCTCTTCCACAGCAGCTCTTGTTGCTGAAAGCGCGTCTTCAATACGAAGTTTTCGCTCTTTCATTTCGGTCTCCGTTGCAGCACCGACCTCGATAACAGCAACGCCACCGGCCAGCTTGGCCAGACGTTCCTGAAGCTTTTCCTTATCGAAATCAGAAGTGCTTTCGTCGATCTGGATACGGATTTGCTTGATGCGTTTTTGAATTTCTTCCGCAGAGCCAGCCCCGTCAACGATCACGGTCTCATCCTTGCCTATAATAACCTGACGTGCGCTGCCCAAAACATCGACATCAACGTTCTTCATGTCCACACCCAGATCCTCAGAAACTACCTGGGCACCGGTTAAAACAGCAATATCCTCTAACATGGCTTTGCGCCGGTCACCAAAACCGGGAGCCTTTACAGCCACACATGTAAAGGTGCCACGAATTTTGTTAACTACCAGGGTGGCCAACGCCTCTCCTTCCACATCTTCAGCGACAAGCATAAGCTGTTTTCCTTTTTGTACAATCTTCTCCAAAAGCGGCAGGATATCATGAATGTTACCGACTTTACGATCAGTTAACAGGATCATAGGCTCTTCTAAAACAGCTTCCATTTTTTCTGTATCGGTAACCATGTAGGGAGATATATAGCCCCGATCAAACTGCATGCCTTCGACCACTTTTAGATCAGTTAAAAAGCCCTTGGACTCTTCTACGGTAATCACGCCATCTTTGCCCACCTTCTCCATGGCATCGGCTATTAGGATGCCAATGGATTCATCATCAGCAGATATTGAAGCAACCTGGGCGATAGCATCCCTGCTCTCCACAGGTTTACTCTGGTTCTTAATATGCTCCAGGACTTTTGCGGTGGCTTTTTCAATACCCCTTTTCATCATCATGGGGTTGGTTCCCGCCGTTACATTCTTAATCCCTTGCTTTATAATAGCCTGCGCCAGTATAGTAGCACTGGTAGTTCCGTCTCCTGCCACATCCTGAGTTTTGTTGGCCACTTCTTTAACCAGTTGGGCTCCCATGTTTTCAAAATGATCTTCCAACTCAATTTCACGTGCAATAGTTACCCCGTCATTTGTGATCTGGGGAGATCCAAATTTTTTATCCAGCACCACATTGCGTCCCTTGGGGCCGAGGGTCACTTTCACGGTATTGGCAAGCTGGTCAACACCTCTTTCTAGCGCATGACGCGCTTCTTCACGAAAAATAATATCTTTTGCTGCCATTTATTATAAACCTCCTCTAACAAATTGTTTTATACTTGAATTACCATAAACTACATAATTAGGTATGCAATGTTTACACGGTAATTACAGAAATATAAAGACCTTTCTTGAAGCTTGTTAACTGTATACTGCCAAGATATCATCCTGCCTTAGGATAAGATATTCTTCTTCGTCAACCTTAACCTCAGAACCTGCGTACTTGGAAAAAACAACTTTATCACCTTTTTTTACTTCCATCTGTACCTTTGTGCCATCATCCAATACTTTACCTGCACCTACTGCCATCACTTCGCCTTCCTGGGGCTTCTCTTTAGCCTTATCGGGTAGAACGATACCTGAACTTGTCTTTTCCTCTTTCTCCAGTACCTTAATAATAACTCTGTCACCAAGCGGCTTCAAATTCATAAATCATACCTCCTTCAATAGTTTATTGTTATCTATCCGGGCTTTGTTAGCACTCACTTAAAGTGAGTGCTAATTACATTCAATTACCATTATAGCTCATAAGCAATGGAAAGCAAAACGTAATATTCCTTTTAAATGGCAGTGATTGCATCTCAAAGGCATTTTTATAAAGAATTTCACTCTATTTCTTCTGTTTGCTCAATAATACTAAGCATATAAGCAAATATCAAATTCATCTGCAGAGTACCTGATTTCTCTGTTTAATTGTTAATAATATGTTGCCACAAAAACATATTATTAAAATAGGGATTTATGATCAATTTATTTCTGAGGAACCACAATCGGCTACAGCACCACGTAGAAGTTCAAGAGCATGAGGGAGGGCAGGCATTATAGTATCAAGGCACTCCTGCACAGCCCTGGGGCTTCCGGGAAGATTAATGATGAGTGTATGCTTTCGAATGCCGCATACTGCCCGGGAAAGCATGGCGTGGGGTGTTTTTTTGAGGCTCTCCCGGCGCATCGCTTCCGCCAGCCCCGGGACCTCTTTGTCGATTACTTCCAAAGTGGCCTCGGGTGTAAAATCCCTGGGGGCAAGGCCTGTACCTCCCGTGATTAACACCAGGGCTACCTTCATGTCGTCGGAAAGATGGATTAGCTCTTTCTTTAGCACCTGTTTTTCGTCGGGCACTATTTTATAAGAAACTGCTTCCCATCCTGCTTTCTCCACAATTTCCTTTATAACTTTCCCGCTGAGATCAGCCCTTTCACCGCGAGAGCTTCTGTCACTGGCAGTAAGAATAGCCACCGGTATAACATGCTGTTTTTGTATTTCCATATCCATAAGCATTACCCCCTGAGCATCATTTATCATTCGAGCGCCAAACAATTTCACCGCTTTTTTGCAGATCGTAGCCACCCATCTTCTCCACCGCTTCGCGAAAAGATGCAGAAACAATTATATCCAGCATTTCCCGGCAGCGGGAAGAATTATAAAATGAAGCAGTCATTGCCAGCTCATAAAATTCCTGGGCAAGAGGGATAAAGTCTACTCCCAGTGCTTTGGCAGCGGCTTCTATTCCTAACCCGGCATCGGCGCTTCCCGCTGCCACTGCAGCAGCTACAGCCAGGTGGTTAAATTCTTCTCTTTCATAACCGCTAATATCTTTAACATCAAGTCCCTGCTCTTTAAGCTTGTAATCCAAAAATAGGCGGGTTCCCGCCCCTTTTTGCCGATTTATAAACACCAAGCCCGTTCCGCACAGATCCTTCAAACCGGAAATACCACGGGGATTTCCGGGAGGAACCATAAGCCCAAGGTCTCTGAGGGCAAGGTGTATAAGAACCAAATCCAACTCGGGCAAAAAACGTTGCAGGTAAGGCACATTATAAGTACCACTTTCCTCATCCAGCAAGTGTACCCCGGCCATGTGGGTTTCTCCTCTTTTCAAGGCCATGATACCGCCCATACTTCCCACATGAGCCGAAGATAGTGCATAACCGCTCTCTCTTCTTCTTAGATGATCCGCCAAAATATCCAGGCTTAAATCATGACTACCCAGGCATACTATAGTATTTTCCACTTTATCACGATCACGCCACAACTCCACCTCGATTTCTTCTCCCACCTCAAGACCTTCTTTATCCTGAAGTATGGATGTGAGCCCGTCAGCCTGCACCAAGGACATACTCACCCCCGAACCTCTAGGAAGTGGTGTTGCCACAAATTCATCCTCCAGCTTCCCTACTTTTAGACGCAAGAATTCCCTCTCTTTTAGGGAGGAAAGAACCAAACGTGAACTACGGGCAGGAAGCACTTCCCTTTCCGGTGAGTTCTGTTTTTGCCAACGGTATAAAAGGGGCTTCACGAAAAGTTCCAGAATCATATAGGCAGCCACCGGATAACCGGGTACCCCGATGACCGGGATGGAATCAATTTCTCCCAAAATAACAGGCTTGCCCGGACGGATAGCTACTCCATGCACCAACACCTTCCCTAAATTATTAAGGACTGTAAAAGTATGATCCCTCCGACCGGCAGACGAACCTGCACTTATGAGCACCAGATCGCTTTCAGCAGCAGCTTGTTTCACAGCTCTTTCAAGCTCCTTAGTATCATCTTTAACCACCGGATACCGGACCGCCACACCACCCCAACCTTCTACAGCCGCAGCAAAGGTATAGGAATTGGATTCGATAATTTCGCCGGCAGCGGGCAGCGTTCCGGGAGAAATTAGTTCTATACCGGTAGGCACCAGCGCTACCACGGGCTTTTTCAAAACATTGGCCTCAAAGATACCGCCATTTAGCAAGGCTCCCACATCAAAAGGTCTTATGTAATGAAACGACGGCAAGATCATCTCCGAGGCCACGATATCCTCTCCGATGGAGCGAACATGCTGCCATGGTGTTGCCGGCTCCCTTATTTCCAGCAAATCAGGATTATCTTCTTTAGGAAAATAAATATCTTCTATCATTATTACAGCATCACAGCCCTGGGGCAGTACCCCTCCAGTATCTATATAAAAAACATTTTCTCCCAGGATAAGATGTCGCGGAGAAGTAGTTGTAGCTCCAAATGTATCGCGGGAGTTGACAGCAACACCGTCCATAGCCGAAGCATGGTAATGTGGAGAGGAAATACGAGCAAAATGTGGAGTGGCAGTTATCCTTCCCGCAGCTTTTGCTGTGGGAACATCTTCAACAGACATCTCATTTTTTAAAGCAGCGCTCCAGAAAAGTTCACTTGCTTTTTCCAGTGGAGTATTGGTAAGATAAATCTTTCTTTCCAAAATAATAAACCTCCTAAGCCAGCCATAAGCTAAAACAAATGCACTGCTACCTTGCTTCCCCGGCTCAAACCTTCCACATCTCGTGGTATGACAAAGTACCCCTCCCCTTTTATCACTGTATTTAACAACCCCGGTCCGCCAAAAACAGGAGTGGCCCATATTTCTTCTTCTTGTGCGGTATTATTTTGTTTGTACAAGGAAACCCTTACATAATCCTCTCTTCCTCCCGGGGAGGAATAATTAGTATCGAGGTAAGCCCCCACATAAGGGGTAAAAGCCGGAAAAGGTGATAGTCCTTGTAAATAACGGATTGCTGGTTTAACAAACAGAATGTTGCTGAACATAGCAGAAACAGGGTTTCCAGAAAGGCCAAAAACAGGTTTGCCCATGCTTGTGCCATAAATCAGTGGCTTCCCGGGCCTCATGGATACTCCATGAAAAAGGACCCCTCCCTCAGGAAGATTGTCCATCACATTAACTGCTACATCTCTTTTCCCTACCGAACTTCCTCCGGAAATGAGCACCATATCACTGTCTTCCAGGGAAGCGAGCAAAGCTTTTTCCAGTTCTTCTGATTCATCAGCTATAATACCCCGGTATTCTGCTAATGCTCCACACTCACGCACCTGGCCCATCAAAAGATAACCATTCACATCCCTTATTTGCCCCGGTCCAACCTCTTCCCGGTCAGGAGGAACAATTTCGTCCCCCGTAGAAAAAATAATTACCTTTACAGGACGATATACATTTACCTGTAAAATACCGAAGGCAGAAAGAACACCTACATCCTGCGGTCGAATAAGGTGATTGCCGGAAAATACCACTTCGCCCCTGCGAAAATCATCACCTATTTGTAAAGTATTCTCGAAAGGTGCTGTGGGGTGAAAAATGGCAAGCTGATCTCCCATAACATCACAGTGTTCAACCATCACCACACTGTCGCTTCCTTCAGGCAGCATTCCACCGGTAGAAATTGCCATACATTCGCCGTCCTCCAGTTTGCCTGGAGGTTCTTTACCCATTAACACCTCGCCTTTTATCTTTAGAAGGGCAGGCAGACTTTCAGTGGCGCCAAAAGTATCGGAACTGCGCACGGCATATCCGTCCATAGTAGAACGAGTAAAAGAGGGTAGCATGTCAGGGGCAAGCACTTCCTCTGCTGTAACACGCCCGACTGCCTCCGCAGATAGTACTTTCTCTGTTTTCCCTGGTCTATCTCCAAGGGATTGGATAACAGACTGCTGGGCTTCTTCCACTGTAAGGACTGTAAGCAAGTTTTTCACTCCACAAGTTATGATTTGACAAACAAACTGAAATTCGCCCTAAAATAACGCTTGCGCGAACCTTCTCAGGCCCGCGCAAAGCACATGCTAGAAGCAACCAAGTTGACAGCTGACTATTTTTATTTTCAATTCATTGCAAAGTTTTCCGATCTCTTCTATGGCACAATTTTGCTCCCTGGCGATCTTAAAAGCCATGGCACAGGGAAGCTGACCAGACGGTGCAGATTCCTGCAATGTTTTCTTAAGGTGTTCCATCACGCATCTCTCCTTTCCATAGTGCTGGACCTTTTTTCAAAATGGTACAACACTTTTTCAACCTTGTCAATTGAACACCCTACAAGTACTTTTTATTTTAGGCAACGGGTTGAGGATATTGTCAAGGCACTTACAAAACA
>SLJK01000084.1 GCA_007135125.1 Syntrophomonadaceae bacterium
GACCCGGAATTTCCCCGGCCTAAAAAAGCAGCCCCGCCCGGGCCCTCTGCCGTAAAAGAAGAAGCAGGGACGATCTCCGGCAGGCTGCTCTCCTGCCCGGCTGCCACTAGGACTTGTCGGCAATCAATATGATAGCGGGTGCCCGGCAAAACCTTTACCGTCTCTCCGCGGTTGGAAGGCGCTGTTGCCGCTACCTGCACCTTTTCCACCTTACCTTCACCCAGGATCTCTTCTACCACTGCTTCAAAAACAAAGTCCACCCCCGCCAGGCGTGCTGCCTCTATCTCCTCAGGATGAGCCGGCATCGCTTCCGCCTGGCGCCGGTACAGCAAAGTAACCTGACTTGCTCCCTGCAATTTTGCAGTGCAGGCAGCATCCACAGCAGCGTTGCCGCCACCGACTACCACCACTGAATCTTCCACGTTGTTCTTTTTAACCAGGTGAGCCTCTTGCAAAAAGTCCAGGGCAGTAACAACACCCTTCAGGGAACTGCCTTCTACACCGAGAGACCTGCTTTTCTGGGCCCCTACGGCTAACAGTACAGCGTCAAATTCGGCTCTTACATCTTGCAGGGACACTCCGTCTCCCACCGTTATTCCCGTTTTAAATTCGATCCCCTCTTCCCGGAGAATCTCCAACTCCCTGGCCAGGATATCCCTTGGAAGGCGATATGGAGGTACTGCTGTGGCCAATAGCCCCCCCGGCTCGGAAAATCTCTCCAGGACAGTCACCCGGGCACCCAGTTTATTCAAATAATAGGCGCAGGTCAG
Source organism: Syntrophomonadaceae bacterium (assembly GCA_007135125.1). Classification (GTDB taxonomy): domain Bacteria; phylum Bacillota; class Dethiobacteria; order DTU022; family UBA8154; genus SLJK01. The sequence goes on from SLJK01000084.1 coordinate 771, forward strand.
CCCGGTTGGACCGGAACCTACTACGGCTATACTCTTATCTCTACAGGCTAAATTTAAATTTTGATTGTTCCTCTCTCCTTGTTGCCCTTGATAGTTCTCATGCCGCCAATACCCTACAGCCTTCTCCAGTTCACCAATGTCAATGGATTCGTCCTTCTGCCCCCGGCTGCAGTCTTCCTGGCAAAAACGATAACAAATATGGCCGGTCAGGGCGGGAAAAGGATTGTACTGCTCCATTATTTCCCAGGCCTCCCTCCAGTTATCTTCCTTTATCTTTCCTATCCAACGTGGAACCTGGGTATCCAGCGGGCAGTTGTTTTGACATGGAGACATTTTTTCCCTATAAACAGGAGTTAAAAATCTCCACAACCCTGTCTTATTAACCAGTGTAGGAACTTTTTCCGGAAATACCGGCGGAGTATCTATCATACTTTTATTGGACAACTGCATCAGTATTTACCTCCTTGACTTCCTCATAACCTCTGCGAGCTCCCTGAATATTTTCCTTGCCAAACCGGCTGAACTTACCTTCCAGGGCTTCCTCCACTATGTCCAACGTGGAAAGATCCAGAAGCCTTATCAAAGCACCCAGCATAACACTGCTTACCAGAGGCATCCCGGAAGCTATAAGCCCGTAATCGGCAGCAATTTTAGAAGCACCTATCCGGTACATCCTCCTGCCTCCTGCCGCCTTAACCCAGGAAGAAAGGTTGCCGCTGTCATTAATCAAAATTTTGCCGTCCTCCCTCAAGCCGTCCAGAACTGCTTCCTGGGGCAGCTCCGCATCGAAAACCAATACATAATGAGGTTCATAAATGCGAGAGCGCGGCATAAGAAGAGAGCTGCTGTAGCGCAAAAAAGCTATTACCGGCGCTCCCCTTCTTTCGGCACCGAAAAAGGGGAAAGCCTGTGGGTAATAGCCGTTCCTAAAGGCAACTTCTGCTCCCAGGGTGGCAGTCAAAACCGCCCCCTGACCACCCCGACCATGAATGCGAATCTCCACCAGATCGTCGGTAACCATTGAAACGCCTCCCGTACAAGTCTTATCGTTACTAAAAACATATGGGCTTAAAACATTTTTACCATTATAGCATATATTTTCAAGAATAATAAAAAAAACAGGTTTTCTTACCCCTGTTTTATGGCTTTTCTTAATAATGTGCAGGGAGGAAAACGGATAAATAAAAAAACGGCAAGGGGAAAAAAGACGGTTTTAACGGGACGGAAAACTCCGGATCAGGTTTATTCAGCTTAACTATTTGCTCTGCTCCTCTCCATGAAATGATCCGGAAAGATTTACCGGCTCGGCACAACTTTGACATTTTGCCCCACTTCCAACCAGGCCCACGTTTTCAGCGTGGTACCCGCGACGCTTTATCAAAAGTTTTCCACAGTGGGGGCAGTAGGTGCTGTTGCGCTCCACATCCATGATACTGCCCAGATATACATAAGAGAGCCTTTCCCTGGCCATATCCCAGATCTTACGCATAGTCATGATGGGAGTCGGAGGCACATCCATCCGGTGTGCAGGAAAATAGCGCCTGAAATGGACGGGAATCTCACTGTCCAGGGAAGCGACCCAATCTATAAATCTATTGATCTCCGTCAAGCTATCATTTAGGGAACCAATGACAAGGTAGGTCAGCTCCACGTGACAGCTTGCCAGGGAATCCTCCACAGTTCTCCGGATTTCCTGCAATCCCTTTCCGCTGGAGTACCTGCGGTAAAATTCATCAGAAAAGGCCTTTATATCTATGTTCAAAGCATCCAGAGAAGGCAGCAGCTCCTTTAAGGGCGCTTTATTGATATAACCGTTGGTTACCAGGATATTCTTGTAACCATGCTCCGCCAGTAGGCGGGAACTGTCAAGCACAAATTCGTACCACACCACGGGCTCGTTGTAACAATAAGCAGCACCCAGGACTTCTCCGGGAGGGTGTTCCCGGAGCATACTTAGAACCGTCTCCGGGTTGAGCTGTTCTTTACCCTCATCTTCACCGCTGACCAGGTTCCAGTTCTGGCAAAAAGTACATTGCATGTTGCAACCTATCGTGCCCATGGAAAGAACGTTCCAGCCGGGATAAAAATGGAAAAGAGGCTTTCGCTCTACAGGATCCACTGCCAACATACCGCAGTGGTCATAATTAAGGGCAAAAAGTTTCCCATCTCTTTCCCGGCGCACCCCGCAGTTGCCACTTCCTTCTTCCATTATATGGCATTCCTGGGGGCAAAGCTCGCAAAATATGCTGTGCCCTTCTTTACTATAATATTTTGCTTCGTGCATACTCATCTTCTCCAATCTACACTACGGTTATTTTTCATATTTTCCAAAAAGCAGGACAGGGCAGCTCGACCGTCTAACTACCTGATCTGCAATATTGCCGATAAGCAGGCCGGACAAACTGCCTCCCCCCCTTCTAGAGATAGCTAGCAAAGTCGTCTTTTCCTTTTCTGCGGCATCAAGGATCTGCTTGACGGCCTGCCCCTCAGTCACAGAAACAGTCGTAGAAACACCTTTTTCCTCAAATTTCTCTGCCCAGATTTTTAATTTCACCTCGGCCTCAGTTTTATTTTCCGCTACCTTTTCGCGGGTATCACCTTTATCCACGACGTGCAGCAAAACAACCTTCTCTATCCTGTCAGAAATCTCCAGTATTTTTTTGTAGACAAAATCAGCGCTGGCCGAAAAATCAGTCGGCAGCAGCAGGGTGGCAGATTTTTCTTTGAAAATAGGGAGACGTTTAACCCCTTCCTTGTTTGAAGCATATTTTTCCACCAGGACGGGTACAGGAGCGACTCGCAGGACATCGGCCACAGTGCTTCCCAAAAACAGCTCCCGCACCTTGCTGCTCTCTCCCACAGAACCGATCAGGATCAAATCAACCTCCATTTGTTCTGCCAGCTTCTTTATTTCCGTTGCCGGGGCTCCGGCCGGTATCTCAATCTCCACCGAAAGCCCCTCATTTTCCAGTTCTTCCTTCCTACCTTTAACCTTTTCCAGAAAAGCCAACTGCACACGGCTGATCCCGTCGCCAACACCCAGCTCAACCCTGACAGCATGAACCAGCAATAGTTCTTCCAGTCCCAGCCTCCTAAGATCAGGGACAGCACTAAACAGCTCCATGGCTGGACCGGAAAAATCCAGGGCCATCAGTACTTTTTTAAACACCGAGATTCACATCCTATCCAAGTTATTATCATACTATTAGCAGCAGGACGTATTAAACAGTATCTTGTTAATTCGACAACTTGAAAAGCAATTCCTACATGGAGAAATAAAGTAAGAGCATTTTTTATTGACACTTTTCTTAGAATCTTGCGAAAGTGAATATTGTAACAAGCCTTGCAGGAATTTTTCTGGCTCATGTGGAAAGAAGAAAATATTAACAGGGCAGAATTAAATTTAAGCACCCCGAAGCTTAACAAAAAGAGGTGATGGATAGTGGATATAGTCTCCAGTTTACCTTTTCTTGCAGTTCTCGTTCCCCTGATTGGTGCCTTTGTGCTGTTTTTCGTGCCGGAAAGTAAAGATAATATCCGTAACCCCCTCGCCTTCATTGTCAGCCTGTTAACAGCAATTATCGCTGTCAGCATAGTAATGCAGGTTGCCCAGGGCCATATCGTATCCTACCCTGTCTTGAGAATACTGCCCGGGCTGGAATTTTCTTTCCGGGTGGATCCCCTGGGGGCTCTTTTCGGAGGTGCTGCTTCCATCCTGTGGGTCTTTGCGGTGTTTTACTCTATCGGCTATATGTCCCATGAACATAACAGAAAACGCTATTATATTTTTTATCTTATTTCTCTGGGAGTAACCCTGGGGATAGCTTTTGCTGAGAACCTTTTTACCCTTTACCTCTTTTACGAAATGTTAACGCTGGCCACCTATCCCCTGGTAATCCACGAAGGAAACAAAGAAGCCCAGGCAGCCGGGGTGCGCTATATCATTTACAGCCTCGTGGGTGCAGGATTGGTTCTCTACTCCTTGTTTATCACCTTCGGTATGGTGGGAACCCTTTCCTTTACACAGGGCGGCCTGATGACTGAAGTTGCCAGGACTGCACCCCTGCTCTTTACCACGGTTTTTGTCGCCTACATCCTGGGTTTCGGGGTCAAGGCTGCGATCATGCCCTTTCATTCCTGGCTCCCTTCCGCCATGGCAGCCCCTACCCCGGTAAGCGCCCTTCTGCATGCAGTAGCCGTGGTAAAATCCGGTATTTTTGGTATCCTGCGGGTAATGTACTCCATTTACGGTACTTCTGCTATGATAGAGCTGAACCTTGGAATCATCGTGGCCGTTTTGGTATCTTTCACCATTTTGATGGCCTCCATTATCGCCATGCGCCAGGATGTACTCAAACGCAGGCTGGCCTACTCCACCATCAGCCAGCTGGGCTATATTACCCTGGGAGCAGGACTGTTAACACCGCTGGCACTGAGCGGAGGATTGCTGCACATTATCAATCACGCGCTTTTGAAAATAACACTCTTTTTCTGTGCCGGAGCAATAATTACCGTTACCGGCAAAAAGAAAATCAGCGAACTCCACGGTCTGGGTAAGCGAATGCCCTTGACCATGCTGGCTTTTGCGATCGGAAGCATAGGTATGGTGGGTATTTTGCCTATAAACGGTTTTATTTCCAAGTGGCGTCTGATGGAAGGAAGCCTGGAAGCAGGAATGCCGATCTTCATTGTTATCCTGATCTCCAGCGCCATTTTAAACGCCTTATACTTTTTCCCTATTGTCATCAACGCCTTCTTTAAAAAAGGCGATTTTCAGCCGGCCGAGAGCGTAGAGGCCCCCCTGACCATGCTACTGCCTATTGTTGTGTTGGCAGTTGTATGCATTGTAGTGGGCATAAGGCTGGATCTGACCGTTCCCTTTGTCGACAGTGTAGTAACCTATCTGTTCTAATCTACATACTAACTTAAGGAGGTAACCCCCATGCCTCAAATGGAAGTTAATTCCGCGCTGCCCCTGGCAGCTGTGCTGGTGCCGATCATTTTTTCCGGAGTTGTTGCCCTGGCCTCTTTTTATTCACCGTGGTGGAGGAATTTTCTTTCCCTGCTGGCTACAGGTATTACCTTGATTATTATTGCTGCCATGTACCCGTCCATCATCTCCGGCGGCAACGTAATAACTTATGAGCTATTTAAAATCGTCTCTCCTTTAAATCTTACTTTCCGGGTAGACAGCTTCAGTCTTATCGTGGCCCTGGTTTCCGCGTTTGTCTGGCTGGCCGCCACTATTTATTCCCTTTCCTATATTGAACACGAAAAAAACCGGGGGCGCTTTTTCACTTTCTGGCTGCTCACTCTCGCCGGAACGATTGGGGTCCCCTTGGCCGGAGATTTTTTGAGCCTGCTCCTTTTCTTTGAGATAATGACCCTCGCTTCATATGTTCTGGTAGTTCACACCCAGACAGAGGAAGCTCACAGCGCCGGCAACCTTTACCTCTACCTGGGGGTAGCAGGAGGCATGAGCATTTTGGCCGGGCTGGCCCTGCTTTATTTTCGCAACGGCACGCTGGATATCTTGCCGGGCACAGTGGTGGTACAGCCCCTGGATGTGGCCATCCCTCTGGCAACAGTTTTAATGCTGCTAGGTTTCGGTATCAAAGCCGGCATGGCCCCGCTTCATATCTGGCTGCCCAGGGCACACCCGGTCGCCCCGGCACCTGCCAGCGCCCTTCTCTCCGGTATTATGATTAAAACAGGGGCTTACGGAATCATCAAGGTCATTAATATTTTGCTGGTCCCCTCCGTAGATATCGCCTCTGATTTCCAGGTTGCACGCTTCGCCGACTTTTGGGCTATGGTGTCCAATATGGGGCACGTTATAATCTGGATCGGTATCTTTACCATGTTTTTAGGGGTTATCCTGGCCATAATCCAGGAAAATATCAAGAAAATGCTGGCCTGCAGCAGTATTAGCCAAATGGGATTTATCCTGGTGGGGATCGGCGCAGCCGGTTATATGCAATATGAAGGAGCCATGGGGATGGCCGGTGCCTCTTACCATATCTTAAACCACGCCATTTTCAAATCCTGTCTTTTTCTCGCTGCCGGGGTAATCGCCTATAAATTGGGAGAAATAAATATGTACAAGCTGGGCGGCTTGTGGAAAAAACTGCCCTTTACCACTGTTGTTGTTATTATTGCATCCCTGGGTATCGTCGGTATGCCTCTCTTCAACGGGTACCCCAGCAAAACCCTGCTGCATCACGCCCTTATAGAAGCCTACGAACACCATGGTGTGGCTGCCCTGCTGGAAGCGGAACGGA
>SLJK01000055.1 GCA_007135125.1 Syntrophomonadaceae bacterium
AGCATCCACAATGATTTTCATGGTCTTACTCCGGCTTTCATTTAACCCTTACCCCCTGTTTTTTTGCTTCGGCGAGAACTACTTAAATGGCCGAAAATGCTGTATTTCTATTGACCGTTTTAGTTCTTCGGCAATATGGGAGATCGTGCTGGCGGGATGTCCGTCGGCAATTTGCGTCGCCACTTCATTGCCCGTGTATTCCTGGTAGAGCAGGGCTGTCTCAGATGACAATCCTGTGTATTATTAACCTTTTCATCAGGAAACATCTTTTACTTCTCCATTTATTCCTATTACAATAGTTTCCAGTGCGGTGCCATTTCCAGCTTCCTCCAATGCCCTTGCCACCAATTGAGAAAGCCCCGAACAGCAAGGCACCTCCATGATTAAAACAGTTACTTTCTCGGGTTTATTTATTTTAAAAATATCAGTTAGTTTCTGGTAGTAAAGAGTTGCGTCGTCCAGCTTGGGGCATCCTATAAGTAAAGCCTTTCCTTTCAAGAAGCGTCTGTGAAAATCAGCAAAAGCAAAGGGCACACAATCGGCAGCTATCAGCAAGTGCGACTGCTTAAGAAACTTGGCATCGGGTGGAATAAGCTTTAATTGTACAGGCCAGTGATTAAGTTCGGAAGAATAGCCTTCAGGCTTATCCTCTTCCCTTTCATTTTCCTTGTTTTCTGTTTCTTTTTCCAACAGCATTTCACGGCTTGAGGGGCAAGAAGTACAGTTGCTTTCTAAAGATTCTTGCTTAGAACGGATGTACTCTTCAACGGCCTCTTCGTCAAAAGGATCGGCTTCCCTAACCTCGATATTAATTGCCCCCTGGGGACAATCACCAAGACAGGCCCCCAACCCGTCACAGAAGCTTTCGCTGACAAGCTTGGCTTTACCATCAATGATCTGAATTGCTCCTTCTGCACAAGCCGGGACACATATACCACAGCCATCACAAAGCTCTTCATTAATACGAACGATCTCTCTTGTTTCTTTTTTTCCCATCCCTATTCTCTCCCTTCTCTATTTACCGCTTGAAGTTTTATGGCTTTATATAACATGCGGGCATTGAGGCTTCGTGCCTCTCCCTTTTTCAGCTCTTCAAGCACCTGGTACGCCTCTTCCACAACAAGACGCGGCGGTTCAACCTTTTGGAGAAAAAATTCTTCATATTTATGTGCATCCTTTTCTTTGAAAGTTTTCCTAATCATATTCAAGCAAGCAGTAGTGGCAACAATAATAAGCTCTGCCCCTCTCTTTTCTGAAAGGGTTTCGGCTTGAATGAGTGTCTCTTGTAGTTTTTCATAATCGCTGCTGTCAAGAATGTTCTCCATCGTTTCTTTAATTTTTTCCAAAAAGGAATCCGGCCTTCCGTAACCTTTCTTTACATCCCCAAGACACTGTTCGGCAAATGAACACCATTCCGCGCAGCCCATGTCAAAACGAGGGTTACTTACAATCCTTCTACATTTCTCACAGCGCACGCGAACATCAGTCTTCCAAAATTCCAGTTCATTTCCACAATCAGGACATTTCCCTTCGAATATATCATCGGGTGACCAGTATTTAGTATCCTGACCGGGACATTTAGAAGTACGCATTAAGGCAACCTCCTCTCAAAAATTGTAGTTATCAAACCCTTTGGTGAATCGGGGAGTGGGAAGAATCTCCATTTGGCAATTAAAGTTCATCTTTAAAATGCTCAGCTACCTTTTGAAGCAGATGAAATGATTTTTCAACCGTATCCTCTTTATCCTGATTTACCAGGCAACACCGGGCTGGAGCAAACCATGCCTGCTGAAGAATCTGCTGCCGCGACACCCCGTACTCCCCCATATGATTCCAGATTTCATCCATCCTGGAAATCATGGATTTAATGTTCTCCTTCTCGTACTCTTCTGTGAGTGTAGGTGTAATCCCCCAGGAAACAATTCCTCCGCGCTGTAAAAACTGTTTGATCTCTTCCTGGTAACGGCTAAAAATATGACCCCAGGCAAAAGCATCGATGGACAAAACATCAAGTTCCATACCCAGTAGAAAGGACCAGTCCGGGTTACCGCAAAGATGCACCCCTTTAGGCCCTGGAAATTGATTCAAAAAATAGTGATAGTCTTCTTTGGCCCTTTCGCTGGTGTAACCGGTAAAAGCCATAAAAATCATTTCCAAACCCGGTTCATCCACCCAGACAAATGCTCCGGGGTGTTTTTCCTTCATTTCTCCATATTGAGCCTGGAGTTTCTTGGCCACAAAATCAAAAATAATCTGCCTGACCTCTTCGTGATAGATCATAGAGCTTTTCTTTTCATCAAGTATTTTCAAACCGTAACTGATCGGGCCAATGGCCTGACCTCTAATGTACTTATAGGCTGAGAGTTCTTCCTCCAGGAAACGGTGGAATACAGCGGAGTATTGCGGCGAAAGGCGAAAAAAATTTTCATCTTCCCAGTACTGGAGCAGTTCTTCCATATCAACGTAAAATTTATCCAGGGAAAAATAGATTTCCCTGCTTTCAATATCTATGATAAGCCCGGGGAAATGCTCGGAAATCTGGGCATACATATCTTCAAAAAAGTTTAACCTTGGAAGCTGGGGCCAAAATGGTATATCAACTGAAAGAGCAAGTTTTAAAGCTCTTTCTAAGTCGGTATGCGGCAAAATACCCATGGCCGTAGTCTGGCAGTTGCCTTCAAGCGTCATTTCATAACCCCCATAGTCAAGATACTAAAGATAAATTGATAAATACCTTGCCCGGTAAGAAAAGCGAAGGCAGAAAAGCAAAAAGTATGCGAGTCTGCCTCCGCCAACTACTTGTCCTTTTCTTTCCAATAAATTTCTTACCAAAAAAATGAAATATTTATTAGCGGGCATTACCGTTTTTCCGGCATGCAATCTCAAATTATTGTAAGATAGTTGCCAAATCTTCTTCAGGACTGGAAATGGGTTTGATATTAAAGTTTTTAACCAGCACATCCAGCACGTTTGGAGAAATAAAGGCGGGTAGGCTCGGTCCCAAGCGAATATCCTTGATCCCCAGGTGCAGTAATGTAAGCAAGATGGCACAGGCCTTCTGTTCATACCAGGATAACACCATGGATAGGGGCAGCTCGTTAACTCCGCAGTCAAAGGCTTCAGAGAGGGCCACGGCGATCTGGATAGCAGAGTAGGCATCGTTGCACTGCCCTATATCCAGGAGTCGCGGAATGCCACCAATATCACCCAGGTTCTTGTCAAAGAAACGGAATTTACCACAGGCCAGGGTTAAGACCACGGTGTTTTCAGGCGCTTTTTCTACAAACTCAGTATAATAGCTGCGCCCCGGCTTGGCACCATCACAGCCACCCACAAGGAAGAAGTGCTTGATATCGCCGTTTTTCACAGCGGAGACTACTTTGTCGGCTACACCCATAACTGCGTTGTGCCCAAAGCCTACCATAACACTACCTTTATCCTGGTCATCTGTAAAACCGGGCAGCTCCATTGCCCTTTGGATAACAGGGGCGAACTGACCGTTTTCAACATGCTCGGCACCCGGCCAACCTGCGAGCCCTGTAGTAAAAATATTACCTTTGTAGCTTTCTCTGGGTTCCTGTAGGCAGTTTGTTGTCATAAGAATAGCGCCCGGGAACGCCTCGAATTCTCTTTTCTGGTTCTGCCAAGCGGTACCATAGTGACCATAAAAATGATCGTATTTCTTTAGTTCCGGGTAACCGTGAGCAGGTAGCATTTCGCCGTGAGTATAGATATAAATATTTTTGTCCCTGGTTTGCTCCAGCAAATTTTTCAGGTCTTGCAGATCGTGCCCGGAAACCAGGATACATTTACCTTTTTTATGACCAAGGGGAACCTCGGTAGGAACAGGGTGTCCATAAGTTTCAGTGTGCCCGGCATCCAAAAGTTCCATGGTTATTAAATTAATCTCTCCGCAGCGCAGCACCAGTTTAAGCCAGTCTTCCAGACCCAAACTTTTGTCACTAATGGCAGAAAGGCTTTCATGAATAAAAGCATAGACGCGGTCATCTTCCTGACCAAGGATTTGCGCATGATCAGCGTAGGCAGCTACTCCTTTTATGCCGTACAACAGGGTTTGCTGCAGAGATTGGATATCGGTGTCGGCGCTGGAGTCGGAAGGTAAGCCAACTTCTTCACCCTGTTTGATCAGTCCTTCCAGATCAGCAGCCGGCTGGAAACTTGCTGCGGGATCGTCAAATTCAATATTTCCTCCCGCAGCAGCCACTTTGTCTTTTAAACGACTCGTTAAATCGGCACATTCCTTTATCAACTTTTCAAAGTGTGCGGCATCGAAATTAACATTGGTAAGGGTAGAGAATAGTGCTTTTACGGTAAATACATTTACCTCCTGATCAACAACCCCGTTTTTTCTGCCTTCATGTGCATAGAGCGACATACCTTTGACAGCGTGCATCAGAAGGTCCTGTAGAGCAGCGACCTCCGGCGGCTTACCACAAACTCCTCTGACGGTGCACCCCTGTCCTTTAGCTGTCTGTTCACATTGATTGCAAAACATCATAAATCCTCTCCTTTTCCATATAATAAGATTAAACAACTTCACTTAAAATAGTAAGGGCATATTTTCCTTGCTTTAAACCTATTATTCAGGGCAACTCTCACCCCCTTTTTGTATTATTGGCAAAGTATACCTTGTTTGTCTTGTATTTAGGACATTTTTTAGCCCCTGGTCTTTCAAAAGCAACCACCGGCCTTTTTAGAATGTCTTAAATACAAAGAAATATGTTGATTATTTTAGTTTGCATAAAATATCTTGCAGAGTTTCACGACCCAGCTCTACTCTTATCGCGTCCTGGGTCCTTTGTAAAATACGTCGAATCTGGCAAGATTGTTCGTTCTGGCAATGCCTTCCCTCAGCAAGACAGGGATTTATAGCCAGCTCTCCTTCCACAGCTTCTACAACATCAATGATTTTGACCTGGTCGGCAGGAACAGTCAGACGAACTCCTCCTCGTGCTCCTCGCTGGGTAGTAACCAACCCTCCTCTCGCCAGTAGTTGAATAATTTTTTTTAAAAAGACCTCGGGTATCTCCTGTTCTTCAGATATGTTACCGGTGCGCATAGTTCTACCAAATGGTATGCGGGCTAATTCCAACAATGTCTTAATAGCATATTCTGATTGGCGAGTAATTTGCATGTTTAACCATCTTTCTCAAATAAATTATAAGCAGGCTTAATAAGGATAAATTCTATCTAATATATAATCTTTATATTATTAATTCTACATTTATTTTTTTATTCCTTCCTGTTAAGAAAAAAATTTTTGCTATGTGTCAAGGTAGATAGTCCTTAAGTTCTTGCTATATTTAACTTAGTTTTTTGTAACGAATATATTTTAGCGTGGAATTCACAAAATAATATGTAAATATCCAAAATAATATATGAATGTAACGTTAGCTCAGTAATGTTGCAACGCAAATGCTTTTAAACCAGAATTTCTTGACAAATTGAACTGGAGGTGATAGCTTTGACACAAACTCCGATAAAATGGAAACTAAAAACGTTCTCCTGAACGCCATTTTGCTTTATTTAGTTTCCCGAAATAAAGGTAACGGAGATACTGGAAAGTAGCCGTGCTCTATCAGTGTAGTTTTAAATTAGACGCTGCTTCAAATAAAAGCCCGTATTGAGCCGGGATAGGGGGGATAATCTTATGGAGAAATCTAATAATAATCAACATTCTTATGACGATCATCCATCTTCGTCTTCCGAGGCAACGAATGTTAGTATGAAGGGCCACAACGATCATAAGCAGGAATCACATGGCAGTGGTCATGTTTCTAAGGAACACAAAGGTCATGACAAGCACGCCGGTCATAGTCCCGCTATGTTCCGTGATAAATTCTGGTTCTCCCTGATCCTGACCCTGCCCGTGCTCTTCTGGTCGGTACACATCCAATTGCTGCTGGGATACCAAGCGCCGGAGTTTCTCGGATCGGACTGGATTCCCCCCGTTCTCGGTACAGTAATCTATTTTTATGGTGGATGGGTTTTCCTCCAAGGTGCGTGGCGGGAGCTTAGGGACTTGCTGCCCGGAATGATGACACTCATCTCCCTGGCTATAACCGTTGCCTTCTTATTCTCTTGGGTTGTACAGCTCGGGCTTATCCAGGCAGAAGCACTCTGGTGGGAATTGGCCACCCTGGTCACTATCATGCTCCTGGGCCACTGGATGGAGATGCGCTCCATTGTTCAGGCGCAGGGGGCATTACAGGAACTGGCAAAACTACTCCCGGATACCGCCACACGTTTTTCTAACGGGAAAGAAGAGAAGGTCCCGGTAAGTGAGCTCAAAGAAGGCGACATGATATTGGTTCGCCCAGGTGAGAGCATTCCTGCGGACGGATTGCTGCGTAAGGGAAAAAGTGATATAAACGAGGCCATGATTACCGGCGAGTCGCGGCCAGTAAAAAAGATAGAAGGAGACGAGGTCATTGCCGGCACGAACAACGGCGAGGGTTCGCTCCACATCGAAGTTACGGGTACCGGTGAGAATACCAAGCTGTCCGGTATCATGCGGCTCGTGGCCGACGCACAGAAGTCCAAATCCAGGACACAGAATCTGGCTGACCGTGCCGCCCAGCTTCTTACAGGTGTAGCCATTCTCGCCGGTGTGCTTACATTAATTGTGTGGCAGTTTCTCGGTATGCCCATCAATTTTACCATCGTCCGGGTCGTAACCGTTCTTGTCATTGCTTGTCCCCATGCGTTGGGTCTGGCCGTACCCCTGGTCGTGGCCATTTCTACAACGATGGGAGCCGTAAGCGGACTTTTGGTGCGGGATCGGCGCGGTTTAGAGGAAGCTCGTGAACTCAACACTGTGATCTTTGACAAGACCGGCACACTAACACTGGGTGAGTTTCGGGTCGTAGATATGTCCACTATAGACGGTATTTCAGAGGATGAAGCACTGCGGATTGCTGCGGGAGTCGAGTCGGAGTCTGAACATCCCATCGCCAAGGGTATCGTGAAGACGGCACAGGACCGTAAGATCGACATTCCAGCTGGTGACAAATTCCGGG
>SLJK01000150.1 GCA_007135125.1 Syntrophomonadaceae bacterium
AAGAGTATGAAGAGATGCGACCGCAGCTGGAACAGATGCTTCAGGACGAAAAAGAGCAGCAGCAGGTACAGCAACTGCTGGAAGAGCTGAGGCAAGAAAGCGAGATTGAAGTGTTTATGTAAAACCACCTTCTGGTAATAGCATATGGCGGCATGCAAAACCCTAATAAAGAGGTAATATGATTGGCGCATCAAAGGTGTGCAGTCTTCTACCAGAACGGTTTTCAGTTAGTAAGTTCTCAGGCTGCCAAAAACAGGCGAACCAGTTCCGGGAATAACGAGCGGATCTTCTGTTCGAGTTCTGCGGTAATATAAGTATTTTCAGGTTCGTTAAGGAGTTGGCGGGCAATTTCTTCAGCTTTTTCCCAGCTGTCTTTCTTACCCCCCTTGAGCCAGGTCTGATAGTCTTCCCTAAAACTAACCCGGGGTGTGTACAATTCTTTACGCATAAACTCGGCGGTATGTTTCTCTCCCAGAAAGTTTCCTCCGGGCCCTACATCTGCTATTACATCGAAGGCCAGGGTATCTTCGTTGATATCGATACCGCGCAGTGCCCTCATACAGCTGCCCACTATGTCATTGTCAATTACAAACTTGGCATAGGAAATGGTGAGAGACCCGTCTAAAAACCCAAAGGCCTGGTGAATAAAATTTCCCCCTGCCAAAGCTGCCAGCATGTTATTGGTAGCGCTTTCGTGGGCAGACTGCGCGTCAGGTATTTTGGAATCGGTTGTGCCCACGGTTATATAGCTGGGCAGGCGATAGTGGTGCGCCATCTGTGAGACGGCGGCATTCATTAATCCTGATTCAATGCTGCCCATAAGGAAAGACCCGGTGCGCATATCCATGGTGCAGGGTACGGCGCTGTAAAATACCGGAGTGCCCGGGTTAACCAGCTGGCTCAACACAACTCCCATCAAAGCTTCGGCGTTTTGCAGGGCCAGGGTGCCTGCGAGGGTTACCGGTGCTGTCGCCCCGGCGATAGGGGCTGTGGAAACGACCAGGGGGAGCCCCTGTCTGGCTACCTCGAACAGTATTTCCCCCCTATCCTGCTCCAAGCGCAAGGGGCTCAGAATCGAAGTAATAAAGCCGACAAATGGCCTTCGGCGCAGTTTCTCCGCATCTCCTGCCAAGAGGGCAGAAAGTTCAATAACCCGGTCCAGTCCTTTTTTGTTGAAAATGCCTCCCATTACAGGTTTACCGGTATTTTTTAAGGACTGATAGAAATCGTTAATATCCAGGTGGTTGATGTTTACATCATGGGAGTGTGTGGGGATAATGTAATAATCGATGTATTCAAGCTTGTCGGCCAGGCGCGCAAAATTGGCAACATCTTGCAGAAGCGCCGGTCTTTTTTTACGGTCCAGTTCAAGAACAGAGATACCTTTCCCTCCTGTCCCGAAGTGGACTTTTTCACCACCAAGATGGATTTCTTGGCCTTCTTCCAACCCGTAAAAGGTAAATTCCCCCGGGGCCTGCTTAATACACCAGGAAACCAAATCAGGGGGTACATAAGCCTTCTGTGTTTCCCTGTCTACTTCGGCTCCTCTTTCTTCAAGTAGATCCAGTAGGGGAGAAAAGGCTATCTCGAAACCAATTTCCCGGAGGATACGTAAGCTTGTATCATGTACCTGTTGGGTTTCTTTATCCGTCAAGACGTGATATGTGCCGCCTATATTTGTTTTCACCTGCTAAACCCCCTTATTTCGTTAACTTTCATCTGCCTTTTTTTCTAATATGTGCAGGATATTCGCCCTGGCGATAATGCCTTTGAGCATTCCTGCTTCATCAACTATGGGCACCCGGTTAATATCGTGTTTATTCATAAGGCGTACAATATCCAGAAATGTAGTTTCTTCCGTGGCAGTAATAATCTCATCGGTCATAACGGCCTCGGCTTTAACAGACATTACCGTTTGGATAAGATCATGGGTTCTTTGACTGCCCACAGAGGAAGGTTCTTCATCTGCTTCCAGGACTTGCAGGGGGTCTTTCAGGGGGTGTCCGATCACCCAGCGTGTGTACTTCAACACATCTTTTTCAGATATAATACCCACCACTATTCCATCATCGTCCACTACGGGAAGACCACTCACAAAATATTTGCTTAATAACCTGGTAATTTCCTTAAGGGGTGTATTGCGGTTGACGCTGACAACTTTGGTGGTCATAATATCCCTTGCAGGAATATCGTTCATTGTAACCCTCCTTTTTCTGTGATTTATAACACTGCCATACTGCTTCTATTTATCCGCCTGAATCATAAAGAGTCAAAATAATCCATAACCTGTTCTGTCGGAAGCACATCGCCGCACCTGGCCTGGATGTCCATAAGGTTTACCTCGTGAGGGATGCGCGCACGATCCCCGACACATTCCCGGGGGATGATGGGTCGAAAACCATACTGCAGGGCATCGTTAGCGGTCGCCCTGATGCAGCCGCTGGTGATACACCCGGTTATGATCACCGTATCAATCCCCAGTACTGTTAATGTGGAAGCCAGGGAGGTGCCGAAAAAACAGGAAGCATATTTTTTTACGATAACCATTTCGCCCGGTTGCAAATTCAGGCGTTCATCTATTTCGATGTGCTCGCTTTCACCTTTAAAATCTTGCAGGAGGGGCACTTTTTTTACCAGCAGTCCGCCATCTACCAGTGATTCACGGTAGCCCCCCAGCGCAAAAAAGAAGACAGGGATGTCTTTGTGGCGGGCTTTTTTTAGAAGTATGGTAGTGTTTTCAATCTCCCTGTCCAGGTTACACCCTGCAGGGCGACTCGGATCGGTAATTCCTTTCTGAAAATCTATTACTAATACAGCAGGCCGTCTTCCAAATCCCAGTTTCGCCGCCATGCCCTGGGAGGAATAGTATTCTCTGATCTCTTGCAGTGCCCGGTCCAGCACCTCTTTATCCACATCAGCACCTCCTATATAATAAGATTCGCTAAACTAAACGGGGGTTCCTTCTGCAGCTCCAAAATTCGGCAACGCTACATGTTTTATTTATTCCAACCCTTCGTTGTGCTCCGGGGATGCGCCGTAGCTTTGAAGCATCTGTTCCATGCCCGGGGTTGTTCGTACTTCACCATCGGACATGACCCATAGTGCTTCAAGCTCTTCATGGCTTTCTGCCATAGCCAAACTTTCTTCGTAAGGAATTAGAAAAAGTGATGTGGACATGAAGTCCGATACTCCGGAATCGGTTGCCACTACCGTAACTGACCTGTAGTGTGAAGCGGGCATCAGGGTTTGCGGGTCAATCAGGTGGTGGATAATCTCATCGTTTATTTTATAATAGCGCTGGTAATCTCCACTTGTATCCACACTGCCGTTACTTAATAAAATTACATCGAGAAGGCGATCAGTACCGCCGACTATTGAAGCATCAGGATCCTGTACACCGATTTGCCAGCGGTCACGCTCACTATCCTC
This sequence comes from Syntrophomonadaceae bacterium, assembly GCA_007135125.1. Classification (GTDB taxonomy): domain Bacteria; phylum Bacillota; class Dethiobacteria; order DTU022; family UBA8154; genus SLJK01. The sequence goes on from SLJK01000150.1 coordinate 3,430, forward strand.
CGGGTTGCCAACTGCTCTTATATTTCCACCGGCACTAATTAAACCAGAACTCATTCCTGCATCTGCGGCTTCGCGAGCCACAATTTCCAGGGCAAACCCCTTGGCCACTGCCCCCACATCGAGGCTCATTTCGGAGGCGGGTAGATATACAGTCATCTCTTCAGGATCGACCTCCAGCAAGTTGAGGTTGGTAAATTCTGCCGCTGTTTTAAGTGTTTCCAGGGGAGGGAGCTCGGCTTTTCCGGGGTCATAGTGTGCTTCTTCACGGTAATCATGCCAGATCCGCAAAACTGGACCCAAGGCAATGTTTACTGCTCCGTTACTGTGCTCAGACCAATCTTTCGCAAACAAGATCAGCTCAATTATTTCCTGTTCTACTTCAACCGGTTTAACACCCGCGTTATCATTAATTGTTTTAATATTATTAAGACCCTCATAAGTGTTATAGATATCGTAAAGTTTGTGCAGGTTTTGCAGCCGAGAATGGATTAAATCAGCATATTGATTGAATTCATCTTCGCTTGGAGTATAGGCAATTACTTGAACCATGGTATCAAAAGTATCAAGAAAGCTACTGTTGTACCTTTGATATTCATTATCGCTTAAGTTACATCCGCTTATGAAAAACAGTAATACGACTATTAACACAGTAATTCTTGTTTTCATCGGGCCACCTCAATTTATACCCCGTAATAACTTACTTTCCGGGTAAAACTTAACGATAAAGGAAAGCTTTACAAATATATGCTCCCCCACTTAACAAGGTGAGGGAGCATAATAAATTCATTTAACCTGGTGTATTAACGAGCTCTGTCATAAGCTTCTTCGAGTGCTGCGAGATAGTCGGTTACGGTAATGGTGACCGAGGTTGTGAGGTCGGGGTCTGCGGGATAGCCGTTATCCATATCTAAGGCATTAATTTCCTCGACGGTTTTGCCGACCATCCATTCTTCCAGCGCTTCGATCTGTTCATCCCACTCTTTGTCAATTTCCGAGGCCCGGCGCATGTCATAATCGTCGCCGAGTTCTTTCTTGGTCGGAAATTCAGCTGCCGGATCAGATGTGAGCTGTCCTTCGCCATCAAAATTTACCCTGGTTTGAGCCGTGTCAATAAGTACCCCGGCGACTTCTCCTGCGTCATTAAAGACAGTGCCGCTAATAACGGTATCGACCTGGGCCATGGGCATAGTGTCATTATCTGCATCGTAACCGACCGATCTACCGATAGAAATATTATGTCCCAGACCAAGTGTTTCAGCCCCGGCCTGAACATTAACGGCATTATGGTATGCCTTTTCGAGTGCTGCGAGATAGTCGGTCACGGTAATGGTGACCGAGGTTGTCAGGTCGGGGTCTGCGGGATAGCCGTTATCCATATCGAGGGCGTTAATTTCCTCAACGGTTTTGCCGACCATCCATTCTTCCAGCGCTTCAATCTGCTCATCCCACTCTTTGTCAATTTCCGAGGCCCGGCGCATATCATAATCGTCGCCGAGTTCTTTCTTGGTCAGGATTTCTTCCGCTGGATCAGAATCAAGCTGCATATCTTCATCAAAATGAACCCTGGTTTGAGCCGTGTCGATAATCACATCTACTACCCTGCCTTCTTGATCGAAAGCAGCAGTGGCAATTACGCTGTCCACCTGGCCCATGGCCAGGTTTTCCACTTCACCTTCTTCGTCCTCACTTAAACTTTGTGATCTGTTGATTGAGGTAACAATACCCAAACCTAGTGTTGCAATTTCACCTGCTGCGGGGCTTTCTTCTTCTGGAATTTCTTCGACCGGGGCTTCGGCACAACCGCCAATTAGAATAACCAGCAAAACCAGTGACATCAATAAAACCAAAAATTTTTTCATTTAGTTTCCTCCTAAATAAATTTTTTAAAAATATCTTGCAGTGTCCAAGGATTTTAAATTCTAGTGAAATCATCTTTTCCCACACCGCAAATCGGACAAAACCAATCTTCGGGCAGATCTTCAAAGGCGGTACCCGGGGGGATTCCCGCCGTATCATCTCCCTTCGCAGGATCATAAACATATTCGCAAGCATTGCAATCCCACTTATCCATACCATTCTACCTCCTCACTCTTCCGAATGGTTGAAGCATTATTAAGAAAAGTTTATTTCCTGGGTGTTTCCCCACAGGCCATGTTTATTGCAAATCTATAATAATCTTATCATCGGTGGTGCTCAGAGATATATAGGAAATGTTCTCATTTATTTAGTGCAGCTTTACCAAAGTTACTTAAATTAAAAAATCACGCTTCACCTCCATTATCCATGAAAAAAAACTGCACTCGTGAGAGACAGTACGAAAAATAAGCATTCCCTGATAATTTCCTATTAAACCGATTAAAATAATACATCCAATACTTATCGTAAATTACCTATGAACATTTGTCAACAAATAGATCTTCTTGCCAAAAAAATATCTTCTTGCAAACTTTTAACTCAGGGCAAAAAAATCAAATTTTTTTATGCTTATTCTAACTTTAAACCAACAGCAAGCTTTGTTATTAAAGGAAAATTTCAGGTTTTGTCGAATGCAAATACAGGGAGGTGAAGCCGGTTGCCTGTAAGCAATGCCAGGGAGGTTGAACAATATTTAAAACATTTCTCCTTTGCTGAGCCGGGAAATTTGTCTCTCTTTCCCGCCGGGGAAAAAGCAACCTGTGTGGATAAGCTGCAGGTTGGAGGCGAGACGGTTACCCGCTATGTTAATGAGTTTTGGACTTCGAAACAGAGAAATGCTGCTTCCATCCAGGAAATTTCTTACCGCGCTTGTTTTAAACCCCAGCTTCCGCGTTTTTTTATAGAGCTTTTTACTTCCGGGGGCGATGTGGTTTATGATCCCTTTAGCGGAAGGGGAACGTCTGCCGTTGAAGCGGCGCTGTTGGGCCGACAGGTGATCTCCAATGATATTAACCCCTTGAGTTTTGTTTTTGCAAAGCCGCGTATTGATATTCCTGCATTGAAAGAGGTTGAGAGCCGTTTGCGGGAGATCAGGATTAAGGATGGTGCAAAGGCTGATTTGGATCTCTCCATGTTTTTTCATCCACAAACCGAGGCTGAAATAGTTTCTTTGCAGCAGTACTTTTATGACCGCAGGAAAAGTGGTGCGGAAGATGCCGTGGATCTTTGGATCCGCATGGTGGCCACCAATAGATTGACGGGGCACTCCCCGGGGTTTTTTTCCGTCTATACTTTACCTCCCAACCAGGCGGCCTCCCAGAAACGGCAACTCAAGATCAATGCTAAAAAAAAGCAGGTACCAGAATACCGAGACACGAAAGCCCTAATTTTGAAAAAATCACATCGCCTGCTCAACAGATTAAATAGCCGGGAAAGATCAAACCTAAAAGGGGCAGCTCCGGCAGCCCTTTTTCTGGAAAAAGATGCGGCTGATACCGGCGAGATTGCTGCTGATTCTGTGCAACTCACGGTTACTTCTCCTCCCTTTTTGGATGTGGTACAGTATGCCCAGGACAACTGGATGAGATGCTGGTTTAACAGCATTGAAATGCAAGCAGTGGAAAGAAAACTGACCATGGCCAAAAATATTCAATCCTGGTCT
>SLJK01000104.1 GCA_007135125.1 Syntrophomonadaceae bacterium
CCCGGTGCTTCTTATTTCCTGAAACTATATTTCCATAATAACAGGAAGAATCATTGGTCTCCGGCCGGTTTTCTCCCACAAGAACTTTCCCACAGATTCTTTTATATTTGTTTTAATTGTAGGCCAATCTGCTATTTTTTTCTCCAATAATTTTTCCAAAACCAGGGTAACATTACCTCTTGCTTCTTCCAACAATTCTTCCGATTCTTTAATATATACAAATCCCCTGGATACTATATCGGGACCGGATAGGATTCTCATCTGCTTAGTATCTATAGTCATAAAGATAATAAAAATGCCATCCCGTGACAAAACCTGCCTGTCTCTCAGCACCACACTTCCAACGTCCCCCACACCCAGACCGTCGACATAAACCACTCCGCACTGCACAGGAGCAGCAATTCTTCCCTGAGCAGGTGCAAATTCCATCGCCGTGCCATTTTCCACTATAAAAATATTTTCCTTCTTTATCCCCATTTTTTCTCCCAGTTTTCCATGATGGATTAAATGACGGTACTCTCCATGCACAGGAATTAAGTATTGGGGACGTAACAGGTTTAACATTAATTTTATATCTTCCTGACCCCCGTGCCCGGAAACGTGCACACCGGCAATGGCCTCATAATGCACCTGGGCTCCACGTTTATAAAGGTTATTGATTGTCCTGGATACCAATTTCTCATTGCCGGGAATCGGTGTAGCAGCAATAACTACCGTGTCGCCTTGATTGATCTCCAACTTGCGGTGGTTAGCATTGGCAAGCCTTGCCAGTGCTGACATTGGCTCACCCTGTGTACCTGTTGTTAATATAACTACCTGATTTTGAGGATGTCTTTTTAGCTCCTCAAGATCTATAAGTGTTGCCGGCGGAATATCCAAATAGCCAAGTTCTTGTGCTATCGCTACAACATTCACCATGCTCCAACCATCAACAACAACTTTTCTGCCGGCAGAAGCCGCAGCATTTATTATTTGCTGTATACGGTGTACATTTGAAGCGAAAGTAACGATTATTATTCTTCCCTCAGCCGCCAGAAAGATTTTATTAAGGTTTTCACCTACTTCAGTTTCAGAATGGGTATAACCTGTTCTTTCAGCATTTGTGCTGTCCATTAGAGCTACAAGGACACCTTCCCTGCCTATTTCCGCTAGAGCGTTAAAATCGACAATTTTCCCATCAACAGGAGTGTGATCAAATTTATAATCACTAGTATAAACAATATTCCCCACAGGCGTTTTAAGGATTATACCCACTGAATCGGGGATACTATGATTGGTGGTGAAAAAATTGAGGTCAAAAGCCCCCACGGAAAGATCATCTCCAGCCTTAATCTCATTAAGGGAAGCCTGCCCAAGCAAACCTGCCTCTTCAAGCTTAATTTTGAGCAGCCCTAAAGTTAATCTTGTTCCATATATAGGAACATTAATTTTGGGCAGGATAAAAGGCAGTGAACCAATGTGATCTTCATGCCCATGTGAAAGAATTATAGCTTTAATTTTATCCTTGTTTTCAACCAGGTATGTTATATCTGGAATGACTATATCCACACCTAGCATCTCATCTTCCGGAAACATTAGTCCGGCATCTAATAAAACTATATCCTGCTGGTATTGAATAACAAACATATTCTTTCCAATTTCCCCTACTCCACCCAATGGAATAATGTTTAACTTCTCGGTTACTTCTTTTTTCTTTTTTTTGTTACTCATTTTAAGTAAAAAATACACTCCTCCTATTTTGGAATATAAATAAAGCATTGTACTACTTAACTAAGGTCAAGACACGTCGCACATGAACTAAACTCATTATACTTTAAATCGTAGACATTAGCAAATAATAAAAAAAAGCCCTTTGTAAGAAAGAGCTTTGACTAGTATTTCATGAAGGTCTACATTTGCCTCTTTACTTGTCTGACAATGTTCTTAATTTAAGAATTGTTGACAATTCCTAACTATTTGTTAGCCCGTACTTAGATAATAATGCTTTTAACTCCAAACGCATGTCTTCCGGAAGGGAGATCAAAGGTAGCCTGGGCTCTCCCATGTCTCTGCCTGTCAAAGCAAGTGCTGCTTTTAAGGGAACAGGGTTTGTAAGCATAAACAACGCTTTGAATAGAGGCATTAGTTTTTGATGCTGCCGCACAGCATCATCGATTTTGCCCTCTTTGAAAGCAGTGACCATCTCTTTGATGGCTATACCGACAAAATGGGAAGCTATGCTAACTACCCCATATCCGCCAACGCTTAATACAGGAAGGGTCATTGAATCATCACCGCTATACACTGCAAATCCAGGAGGAGCTTCTCTACAAATAGCAGACACCTGGTCCAGGTTCCCACTGGCTTCTTTGATAGCAACAACGTTATCAATTTCTGCCAATTTGAGGGTTGTATCGGGGGTAAGGTTTACAGAAGTTCGACCCGGAACATTGTAAAGCATGATCGGCAGAGAAACTGACCGGGCTATTTCTTTAAAGTGCTTGTAAAGACCCTCCTGGGGAGGTTTATTATAATAAGGGACAACCAGCATGATTCCATCAACACCTGCATCAGCGGCAGCCCTGGTAAGCTCGACTGTTTCTCGGGTAGAGTTAACTCCTGTTCCGGCAATAACTTTTCCCCTTTTAGCAGCCGCATCCACCACGCTCTTGTATATTTTAACCTTTTCATGGCCTGTTAGTGTGGGAGATTCTCCTGTGGTACCTGTTACCAAGACATCATCAGAGCCGCTATTGAAAAGGCAATCCGTCAGTTCGGCCAGTTTATTATAATCTACATGCAGCTCTCCATCAAACGGAGTCGCCATGGCAGTAACAACAGAGCCAAAAATATTTTCCAAGAATCCCACTCTCCCCGCCAATATTTACTGATATTATATCAAAAGAGTATGCTACTTTCAAATACCGCGCCAGGTTGTTCGGGGACAGGTATAATTACTAAAAGGAACCCGTATGGCCGAACCCACCATCTCCTCTGGCAGAAGCAGGCAGCTCATTTACTTCTTTAATTATTGCTTGTGTGACCGCATGAATTACCATTTGGGCAATTCTTTCCCCCCTTTTGATAACATAACTGGCAGAGCCTAAATTTATTAGCAAAACTTTTATCTCGCCGCGGTAATCGGCATCAACAGTACCCGGAGAATTTAAAATAGTAATCCCATGCCGAAAAGCAAGGCCACTTCTGGGTCTTACCTGACCTTCATATCCGACAGGTATTGCCACAGCGATTCCGGTAGGAACCAATCTGTATTCCCCTTGCTTTAATATAAGCTCTTCATTTACGGCAGCACAAAGATCCATCCCCGAAGCATTATCGCTCATATACAAAGGAAGTGGCAAGCCTTCTGCATGAGACAATCTATTTACCAGTAAAGTAATTCTTCCGGACATTTTTTCCCCCACCTGCCTTCTTGTCTTGCAAAAGGTTGAAAGTCCACATTTATTTAAAATTACTCAATATAGCAAGAAACATAAACCCTTATTCAGGTTTATGTTTCTTGTTGTAGTCTCTTTGTCTATCGCGTGGTGGGGAACTGCCTCCCTTACCTGCATCTCTACTGCTACTTTTCTCTCGGCCTTCAGAAGAATCGGCAGGCAAAGCATCTTTACGAGAAAGGTTTATTCTACCCCTCTCGTCAATATCAAGTACTTTAACCATCACCTGGTCACCGACACCAACTACATCTTCAGTTTTATTAACTCGATAATTCTCCAACTGGGAAATATGAACAAGCCCTTCTTTCCCGGGCAATACTTCCACAAATGCACCGTACTTTTCGGTACGGGTAACCGTACCGAGATAAAGACTTCCCGGTTCGACATCAGTGGTTAGATTCTTCACCATTTCCACAGCTTTATCAGCTGCTTTCATATCAAGAGCGACAATGAATACCTTGCCGTCAGGCTCAATATCCATTTCTACGCCTGTATCGGCAATAATCTTATTGATTACTTTTCCTCCGGGGCCGATAACATCACGAATTTTTAAGGGATCGATATGCAAGGTAATAATTCGGGGCGCGTATTCTGAAAGAGAAGGCCTTGGCTCAACAAGAGTTTGCTCCATTTTATCCAGGATATAAAAATATCCTTCCCGGGCCTGCTCCAGAGATTTATAAAGAATTTCCCGTGACATACCTTTGCTCTTAATATCCATCTGCAAAGCGGTTATTCCTTTCCGCGTGCCAGCGACTTTAAAATCCATATCGCCTAAAAAATCTTCGAGACCCTGTATATCTGAGAGTATTGCCACTTTATTGTCTTCCTTTACCAATCCCATAGCTATGCCGGCTACAGGAGCCTTTATAGGTACTCCGGCATCCATCATGGAAAGTGCACCCGCACATACGCTTCCCATAGAACTGGAGCCGTTTGATTCTATGACCTCCGAGACCAGGCGAATAGTATAAGGGAACTCTTCTTCATCGGGGATAATTGGGTCAAGTGCCCGTTCAGCCAGTGATCCGTGACCTATTTCTCTTCTTCCAGGCCCGCGCATAAATCCTGTTTCTCCTACACTATAAGGAGGGAAATTGTAGTGGTGCATGAACCGCTTTGTTTCTTGAATTCCCAACCCATCCAAGCGCTGCATATCGCTTAATGCTCCCAGAGTGCATATATTTAGAACCTGGGTCTGACCTCTCGTAAAGAGTGAAGAACCATGTGTTCTATTGAAAAGTTTAACCTCGCACGAGACAGGACGAATTTCAGACCACGATCTGCCATCTGAGCGCACTTTGTCTTCCAAAATAGCGCTGCGTACTATTTCTTTGGTCAGGTTATCCAGTGTAGCGTTGATATCTGCCTCATTCTCTGGATAAAGCTCCAGGAAGTGTTTTCTGGCTTCCTCCTTAACCTCATCCATGGCTTCCTCTCTGGCAAGCTTATCTTCTGTCTGCAGTGCAGTTTTAAGCTTTGCTGCGCTAAAATCCTGTACTTCCTTGCTGATCTGGGGGTCGGGTTCAAATGGAATTACTTCCATTTTTGGCACACCAACTTTGTCTACCAGTTCCCTTTGTTTCTTGATTATCTCTTTAATTGCTTCATGCCCGGCCATAATTGATTCTAACATCTGTTCCTCTGATATCTCTTGAGCACCGGCCTCTACCATCATAATAGCTTCTTCAGTGCCAGCCACCATAAGATTTAAAACACTATTCTCACTATCTTCCACCGTAGGATTAACAACAGGTTCCCCGTCCACCAGTCCAACATTTACTGCTGCAATGGGCCCGGCAAAAGGTATTTTGGAAATGGAAAGAGCTGCAGAAGCACCGGTTATGGCTAAAGGTTCCGGAGCACAATCTTGATCAATAGAAAGAACGGTTGCTACGATATGCAAGGAGTGATTAAATCCTTTGGGAAACAGCGGTCTTATTGGCCTATCGGTAAGTCTTGCGGCAAGGGTGGCTCTTTCGGTGGGCCTTCCTTCTCGCTTAATGAATCCACCGGGAATACGTCCCACTGCATAAAGCCTTTCTTCGTAATCGACGGTTAGAGGTAAAAAACTTGCCCCTTCTCTAGGATCCTTGGACACCGTGGCAGTTACAAGCAGGGAGGTGTCCCCGTAGCGAACCATCACGGCACCGCTGGCCTGCCTGGCCATCGTTCCCGTCTCCAGGGATAGCGTTCTTCCTCTTAATTCCATTTGCGTTTTATCCATAATAAACCCCTTTGCTTTGAAAAAGCGGGGAAAGCCCCGCCTTTCATTTTCTATCCTATTTTCTAAGGCCAAGCTTACTTATTACGCTTCTATATCTTTCTGGGTCCTTATCCCTCAAATAGTTAAGAAGTCCTCTTCTTCTTCCCACCATTTTCAACAGGCCGCGCCTGGAATGGAAATCCTTCTTATGTTTTTTTAGATGTTCCGTCAAATACGTTATTTTCTTGGTAAGAATGGCAATCTGAACTTCTGGAGAGCCCGTATCGCTATTGTGCATTTTAAACTCATCAATTATGCCTTCTTTTGCTGAACTGGATAATGTCAAGCCCTTCACCCCCCATCCTTTCTTTGTTCATGAGATACTCAGATTTTATCATAATGATAATTGTTTGTAAACATACCTGCAGCTCTTATTCGCTATCCTTCTCACTACTGCGTGCCGTGATAATGGTATAATTATCCATACTGCTCAGTAGTTTTCTGGCTGTTTGAACATCTTTTTCAATTTGATCTTTTAATAGGGTGCCACTTGAAAAAGCTTTTTCTTCTCTAATTCTATGTAAAAAGCGAACTATTAATTCTTCACCATAAATATCTTCGTTAAAATCCAGGAGATAAATTTCTACTACGACCTCCCCGCCGGTATGAAATGTTGGTTTAACACCTACATTAGTAACTCCGTAATATTCGCCCCCCCGCCATTCTACCATGCTCAGGTAAACTCCGTTTTGGGGAAGAAGCAGTCCACCTGGGATCTTTAAATTTGCAGTTGGATAACCCAGTGCTTTTCCTCTTCCCTCCCCACCTACCACAGTTCCTTTCCGTCTGAAATAATATCCAAGGTAACGGGAGGCCTTATAGACTTTTCCCTGGCTTATTAGGCCTTTGATAAGCGAACTACTGACAACTTCATTATCGATAATTACAGGTTTTACTATCTCTACATTGAAGTTTAATTTCTCACCCCATTTTAGTAAATGCACTGCTCTTCCCCGACCTCGCCTGCCAAAGGTGTAGTCAAAACCGACAATAATATTTTCTGCTTTCAAGCACTCAACCAGAGTTTCACGGACGAAACAAAATGGAGACAGTTGGGATGTTTTAGTAGTAAATTCTTCTACGATAAGAAAATCAATTCCCATTTGTTCAAGCATTTCTATTCTTTCTTGTAGACTTGAAAGCATGAGAAAGGTTTTTTGCGGGTACAAAACCCTTACCGGATGAGGATCCAAAATAAAAACTGCACTAGTGGTTCCTTCCCTGGAGGCTTTGTTAACGGTCTGCTGGATTATTTCCTTGTGGGCAAGGTGCACTCCGTCAAAATTTCCTAAAGCAAGGGTTAATGGTCCGTCCTGGTAATTATGTGCTCCGTGAATTACTTGCATTGTTTCACCTTTATATTTAATAATATTCACTTAAAAACTTTGTCAGGCTTTAGAAAAAACCTGTCTTCCTTGTCTTTCTCCCATTTTGCTAAAAGCACAAACTCATTTTCCATATTATATACCGGTATCACTTTGCCGTCACCTTTAAAAAGAAGATTTATTTTCTCATCTCGTAGGGCTAACCCCCAAGGAATAGTGCGCCCTTGACAAAGTGCTTTGATATTATTATCACCAAGTTTCAAGTGTTCCATATCTTGGAAAAGATAATCTAGAGGGAAAAGAAAACTTTCTGGAGCTCCATATTTTAACTCTTCAAGAGTTGCAGTCTCTGCGAGATCAAATTTTCCTGCCCTTTTGCGTAACAGAAAAGACATATGCCCTCCACATCCCAGCGTTTCCCCTATCTGAGCACAAAGGCTTCTAATATAGGTCCCACCAGAACATTTTACCTCGAACAGCACCCTTCGGGAATCTATTCTTTCCACCATTTGCATATAATCAATTGTTACCTTGCGAGGAGATCGCTTGACCTCCTCGCCTTGGTGGGCATACTGGTACAGCTTTTTCCCTTTATGCTTTACAGCAGAATACATGGGGGGTACCTGTTCAATTTCCCCAGTGAAGGACTGCAACACCTTTTCAATTATACCGGTCCCGGGAAGTGGAGCAGAACTTTCGGCAAGAACATTTCCTTTAGAATCACCTGTATCAGTAGTAGTACCCAGGTATAATTCTGCCCTGTATACTTTGTGGGAATGGAGTAAGAAAGAAGAAAGCCTGGTAGCTTTTCCTAGTAGAAGAGGCAAAACTCCTGCAGCAGAAGGATCAAGGGTTCCTCCATGTCCTACCTTTATTCGAGGCAGCAAAACTCTTACGAAGTCTACCACATCATGAGAAGTCATGCCAGGGGGCTTTAATAAACTTAAAAAACCGTCTAAACTCAATCCCACCAGAAAACTGCCTTCCCAGCCCTGTTTTCTTTTTGCTACAAGGCTTCTCTAATGATTTTAAGAACTTTCTTTTCTACCTGACCGGCACGGCCTTTAACTGTACAACCCGCAGCTAATGGATGCCCGCCCCCTCCAAAATAACTGGCCATACGGGCTACGTCACTATTTTTAGAACGTAACCCTACTTTTGTTTCACCATCATTCCCATGATAAAAAAACACCCCAATATCCATATTTTTAATGTTCTTGGCGTAATTAACAAAGCCCTCCAATTCCGCAGGGCTGGCGTTATATTTCCGTACCGTTGATTCTTTCATGCTCATCCAGGCAACCTGATGCTTTTCATCGACTTTCAAAGTATAAAGGGCTTCCCGTAGTAACAATAACTTGTTCAAAGAAAGTTCATCAAACAATTTTTCGCTAACCAGGTAAGGATTGACCCCATTTTCTAAAAGGAGAGCAGCTATTCTCATAGTCTGTGGAGTAGTGTTTTTATAGCGAAAAGAGCCGGTGTCCGAAGAGATAGCTGCATACAGCGAAAGGCTTATTTCTTGGTCTAATTCCAGATTATTTTCCTGGATCAGCTGGAAAATAATTTCGGCTGTCGCCGCCGCAGAGGTCTTAACTAAATTATGATCTCCAAAACATTCATTGGTAATATGGTGATCAATGTTTACTATTTTTTCCACCTGGGACATTTGACTTTCCATATATTCCAGTCTGGCAAGGTCGCTACAGTCCAGCACAAATGCCAGCAATTTTTCTTTTTTATGGGGTAAAAATTGGTCTTGGAACCTTTCATAACCGGGAAGAAAGGAATATCTTTCTGGTATAACATCGGGACAGTAAATTTCAACATTTTTCCCTAACATTATTAATGCCTTTGCCCATGCCAGGGAAGATCCAATGGCATCACCATCCGGTCTAACATGGGTAAAAATTGAAATATTATTGTATCCCTCCAATAGAGGAAACAGGTCCTGTTCTTTCATTGTTATTATTCCTCAGCTCCAAGATCCTTGTCGGTACTTTCAAGATTTTTTAAAACCTTGTTGATATGATCGCCATACTCCATGGAGCGATCTAAACGAAATTGTAGCTCAGGTGTATGACGCAAACGGATCCGCTTTCCCAACTCTGTTCTGATGAAACCGGTAGCTTTTTCCAATACCTTGAGGATATCACCCTGTTCCTTGGCTTCTCCATAAATACTGACATAAACCCTGGCATATCCTAAATCCCTGGTAACTTCTACATCAGTAACACTTATCAATTTCATCAGTCCAGGATCCTTCAATTCCATACGCATTATATCGCTTACTTCTTTTTTTATCTCTTCTGCAACTCTCTGCGTTCTTTGCCTTGCCATCTGAATACCTCCATATAACACAACTAACCAAAACCGATTCAGGACGGTAAAATCTCCTTCATGATATAAGCTTCAAGTATATCTCCTTCTTTAAAATTATTGAATTTTTCCAGGAGTATCCCACACTCGAAACCAGAAACAACCTCTTTTGCATCATCTTTATAACGTTTCAAGGAATCAATTCCCCCTTCGTGAACTATATTTCCTTCACGAATAACTCTGATGGTAGAGTTACGGGTTATCTTGCCCTCTTGTACATAGCAACCAGCGATAGTGCCTACACGAGAAACTTTAAATAACTGTCGCACTTCGGCTTGGCCCTGAATCTCTTCAGCATACTCTGGCTTTAACATGCCTTTTAGGGCCGCTCTCACATTATCCAAAACTTCATAAATAACTCTATAAAGCCTTATATCTACTTGCTCTTTCTCCGCCAGTTTACGAGCATTAGGCTCAGTTCGAACATTAAAGCCAACAATTATGGCGTTGGAAGCAGAAGCCAACATAACATCGGATTCGGTTATGGCTCCTACACCTTTATGCAAAATTTTTATTTTTACCTGCTCAGTTTCTATCTTCTCTAATGATTCGTGCAAAGCTTCAGCAGAACCCTGGACATCAGCCTTAATAATGATATTTAGTTCGACCTCTTCCTCTTGAGCTTGATTAAACAAATCATCCAGGGAAACTTTTTGTATTTTTTGCCTCGAGGCTTCCTTAATCTTCTCCCCTCTTTTTAATGCTATCTGCCGGGCCATTTTTTCATCCTTAACTACAATAAAGGTGTCTCCAGCCTGAGGTACTTCTGTAAGACCCAATATTTCGACCGGCGTTGACGGCGTCGCTTTCTTAATTCTTTTACCCTGCTGATCCAACATGGCCCTTATTTTACCATAAATATTACCACAAATAATTGGTTCACCAACATGCATAACCCCATCCTGAATCAGCAAAGTGGCTACAGGCCCCCGGCCTTTATCCAGTTCTGCTTCAATCACTGTTCCTTTGGCCAGACGCGAATAATTTGCCTTTAGTTCAGCCATTTCAGCTACCAACAATATCATTTCCAACAGTTCGGCCAAACCTTCTTTTTTCTTGGCACTCACCTGAACACATATTGTATCCCCGCCCCACTCCTCAGGCACCAATCCAACTTCAGATAACTGTTGTTTCACTCGATCAGGGTTGGCACTTGGCTTGTCGATTTTATTAATTGCCACAATAATAGGAACACCTGCTGCTTTAGTATGATTTATGGCCTCAATAGTCTGCGGCATAACTCCATCTTCAGCAGCCACTACCAACACAACAATATCTGTCGCCTGTGCTCCTCTGGCTCGCATCGCCGTAAAAGCTTCATGGCCCGGAGTATCTAAAAAGGCGACTTTTTTACCGTTAATCTCAGCTACATAAGCACCAATGTGTTGAGTAATACCTCCCGCTTCTGAGTCCATAACTTTTGTTTCCCTTATAGCATCTAAGAGAGAAGTTTTGCCATGGTCAACATGTCCTAAAACTGTAACAACCGGTGGCCTGGTCTTAAGTGCATTTTCCTCTTTTTCTTCCTCTTGCATTATGGTAAGAAGCTCTTCTTCATCAGGATCAGGAATAATTGAAAATTTAATTCCATACTCTTCCGCAAGAATTTCTAGTATATCCTCACCAAGCTGCTGGTTAATATTGGCAATAATTCCTATTTCCAATAATTTGGCCAGAATTTCTGAGGCAGAAACATTTAACCGTCCCGCTAGTTCTCCAACAGTTACCCGACCTTCCAGCTGCAGTAGCTCTTCCTGCTGGCCTGTTTTTGATGCGGCATTCCGCGCTGCTTTTCTAGCTTTGCGGCTCTCTTTGGCAGGACGCGCCCTTTTGTCTGTTTTCTTTTTCTTCTCAGCTCCCTTATCCTGTTTTGGAGCTTCCTCTTTCGCAGCTTCAGTCGGCGCATCAACTCCCGCATGCTCTTCCGTGACAGGTTTAATTGCCCCTGTGGTTAATTGCTTTGTAATTTTTTGGGCTACTTCTTCTTCCATAGTGCTCATATGGTTTTTCACATTTACATCCATTTCCTGCAATATGGATATTAACTTTTTACTGTTAATCCCCAGTTCTTTGGCGAGTTCATAGACCCTAACTTTTCCCAAAGTATTACACCTCCATTTTTTTACCCCCTTAAACAGGTTTAAGTTGTAGTGATAGCGGATGGATTCTACTGCCTTTCATTTTCAGCAGCAGAACTCATTTCTAACTTATTTTTAAGTTCAAAGAGAATTTCTTCCGGTATAGCGCTGCGCAGGCTTTTTTCCATTCCCTTCCCTTTAACAGCTTTTCGCAAGCACTCTACATCAGAACAGATATAAGCTCCACGGCCGGCTTTTTTACCACTAAAATCTAAGATTATTTCCTTTTCAGGAGTTCTTACAACTCTGATAAGTTGTCTCTTATCCTTGTATTCGCGGCAGCCCAAGCACATTCTAAAAGGTGTTTTTCTCTTCTTAACCACAACCAGGCCCCCTTTTCCCTGGAATAGATGGATTTAAATTAGGACAAGCAAATCATTCATTTACTGTGCTTTCATCATCTTCCGTAAGTGTATCCGATATTTCTTGTATTTCTGCAGTCTCTTCTTCCACGTCATCAGGTTTATGAATCTCCAGGTACTTGGATTCGCTCAAAATATCTATCTTCCAGCCGGACAACTTTGCAGCCAGCCGGACATTCTGCCCTTCTTTCCCTATGGCTAAGGAAAGCTGATAATCTGGCACTACTGCTACCGCAGATTTATTGTTTTCATCTATTTCCACTTTTATTGTTTTTGCTGGACTGAGAGTGCTGGCGATAAAAACCTCCGGCGATTCATTCCAATCAATAATGTCTATCTTTTCCCCTTTTAGTTCGTTGACAATCGCCTGAACACGGGATCCTCTCGGACCCACACATGCACCTACAGAATCAACATCTTTATTTGAGGAAGCAACTGCAATTTTTGAACGGTTACCCGGCTCTCGGGCAACATTCTTTATTTCTACAATGCCATTATAAATCTCAGGAACTTCCAGCTCAAAAAGACGCTTAATCAATCCCGGATGACTTCTGGAAAGAAGGATTTGTGGTCCTTTGGTTGTTTTTTTAACTTCCAGGACATACGCCTTAATCCGTTCCCCTTTTTCAAATACTTCCCCTGGAATCTGCTCGGAAGGAGGAAGAACAGACTCAGTTTTGCCAAGGTTAATTATAGCATTTCTTTGCTCAAAACGCTGCACGATTCCCGTAACAATATCATCTTCTTTATCAATGTAATCTTCATAGATCAGCTCGCGTTCGGCTTCCCTGATCCGTTGGATAACCACCTGTTTGGCAGTTTGAGCTGCGATACGGCCGAAATTTTTTGGCGTTACTTCGAATTCTACGATATCACCCAACTGGGCGTTAGGATTTGTTTTTTTGGCTTCTTCCAGATGAATCTCCTGATGAGGATTGATAACATCACTATCTACTACCTCCTGGCAGGAAAAAACCTTTATTTCACCAGTTTCTTTTATAATATTAACCCGCACGTTTTGGGCAGAGCTGAAATTACGTTTGTATGCAGAAATAAGCGCAGCCTCAATAGCCTCAAATAAAGTTTCTTTTGCAATACCTTTTTCCTTTTCAATGGCTTCCAGAGCTAAGAGAAAATCCTGGTTCACCTCTTTAACCCCCTATTTTTTATTTAAACCAGAGGTTGGCGCCGGCGATATCTTTTATATTTATTTTATAGATATCACCTTCTTCTGTTTGCAGCTGTATAATACCCCCGGTAAAATCTTGCAACAGTCCAGCAAAATTTTTACGCCCTTCAATCTTCGCAAACGTTTTAATTCTTACATAATGGCCCACGAATCTTCTATAATCATCTTCCTTTTTAAGGACTCTCTCCACCCCTGGAGAAGATACCTCCAAAACATAAGCGGATTTTATAGGGTCTTCAATATCAAGAAGATCTCCCAGAGATTTACTTACCTCTTCACAATCTTCTATAGTTATTCCACCGGGTTTATCTATATAAACAATGACCTGAGAACGCCCTTTAGAAGGTTTATATTCGACGTCCACCACTTCTAGATCGCTTCCTTCTACCACTTCCTGGGCCAATTCTTCTACGACCTGGTTTATTTTTTTCCCACGAGTCTTGCCATTAACCTCCAATTACAACATCCCCTTAAAGCTTCTCTAAGAATAAAGAGTGGGTAAGGCCCACTCTTTAATGAAAAATACATCAAATTCCTCTTCCACGGATAATATTTTACCACATCATGGCTATCCATGCAAGTACAGCTCATTTCGGCAGATCAACACGGGTAAAATACTTAATAATCTCCCAATACATTTTCATCCGCGCGCCCATACCTTTCCAAACACCAAGTTTTTCTTCTTTCATGACATGTGACATATCGGTAAGCAGAACTTCTTTCACTCTTATTCCTTCTGATTCCATGTAGCGATTCAAAGCAACTTCCACTCCAAACCTTGCAACATCTATATCAGAAATCTTTTCCAACAGGGAAAACTTTAAAGCTCTCTGCCCGGATAATTTAGGGGCCATTTTTTGAGCTAAATCGGTAGTGATGCGTCCTTTTTCAAAAATGCCAATAGTCATATCTGCTTCTCCATTAATAACCGGAGCCAACAAATTATGCACATGTTGAGCATTAAGACCCAGAAGATCTGCATCCAGGAAGAGAACTATATCTGCCGGGAAAATACTGAGACCGGCTTTGAGAGCTCCTCCCTTACCCCGATTCTCACTCAACTCCACCACTTTAACATCATAACCCTGGGCTACTTTCACGGTATCATCGGTGGAGCCGTCACTTACAACAATAATCTCATTAACCAGGGGTGCTTCTTTTAAAACCGAAAGCACCACACCAATGGTTTTCTCTTCGTTGTAAGCGGGTATAATGGCTACAACTTTCATCTGTTTTCCCCCATTCATCTATTTTCCTGTTTTTTACAATGATGTCTCAATGCTACCAGGTCTTTTATTTCTTTTTCCAGTTCCGTCAGGATCATTTCATAAGGTATCTTCTTAAAAACTTTGCCTTCTTTAAAAATAATCCCGAACCCCTCACCTCCGGAGATACCAATATCTGCTTCTCGGGCCTCACCAGGCCCATTAACGGGGCATCCCATCACAGCGATCTTGATAGGGCAGGAAATTTTACTTATTAATTTTTCCACACTCTCCACCAGCTGTACAACATTGATTTTGCACCTGGCACAGGTGGGACAAGACACGATCTCCGGAGCAAACTTTCTTACACCGACAGCCTGTAAAAGCTTTTTGGCAACGGTTATCTCTTCGATAGGATCTCCCGTAAGGGAGACTCTAATAGTATCTCCAATCCCTTTTAAGAGAAGCGTTCCGATCCCTATCGATGATTTGATAATACCCGTCAAACCACTTCCTGCCTCGGTTACACCTAAATGAAAAGGGTATGATAGCTGGGTGGCAGCTTTTTCATAAGCATCTACAGTTGTTGGCACATCATTGGCCTTAAGAGAGATAACAATAGCAGTAAATGAACACTTATGCTCCAAAAATTCTACAGTGTTAAATGCCGATTCTACCAGCGCCTCTGCACGGTTACTTTCATATTTTTCCCCAAGCGTCCGCTCCAGTGAACCTGCATTTATTCCAATACGCAAGGCAATACCCTTTTCCCCGGCAGCATAAGCAATACGAGCAAGTTTATCCTTGCTACCAATGTTTCCTGGATTTATACGTATTTTATCTGCCCCTTTCTCTATAGAAAGCAGGGCCAGGCGGTAATCAAAATGTATATCAGCAATAAGGGGTACCGTGGTGTTTTTTTTAAATATTTCCAACGCTGCTGCAGATCTTTCATCAGGAACTGCTACCCGAACCAATTCGCAACCGGCCCGAGCAAGGGCATTAATCTGTTCCAGGGTAGGACCGCTTGCTGCTGTATCCGTATTAGTCATAGACTGGATCAATACTGGGGAATCTCCCCCAATGATAAGTTTACCCACTTTAACTGGAAGCGATTTATGCGCCACTTGGCTCCCTCATCTCTTTTGAGCTTTACACGAGTCGAGATATATCTTGAAAGATAATAAATATCATCAACATCATTAGTAGCGCAAACCCTATAAAATGAATAAAACCTTCTTTTTGAGGATCCACCGGTTTACCCCGGATTCCTTCCAGCGCAAGAAAAACCAATCTGCTGCCGTCAAGGGCAGGTATAGGTAACAAATTAATAATTCCCAGGTTGATACTTATTATCGCCGCTAGCGATAATAAATTACTCAAACCCTCCTGCATCACCTCTCCAACTACAGCACCAATGCCAACAGGGCCGGCCACATCTGCAGGGATGGTCCCTGCAATCATTTGGAAAAGGCTCACAAATACCAATTGGATAAAAAACCAGGTATAAGAAAAGCCCAGATAAATTGAAGTGAAAAAAGCATACTTCTCAAATACGGGAGCTATGCCAATCCTTCCCAGACCCTCCTGTTCTGCTGGCACTAAAGTAAAGTCGATCTCCTTGCCATCCCTTTCCAGGAGCATGGTTATCTCTTCTTCCGGGTATGCGCTGATTTTAGAAACAACAGCATCCCAGTTTTGCACTGGATTATTATTAATAGCCAGGATCTTATCTCCACTTTTTAGACCTGCCTCATAAGCTCTTCCTTCAGGAAGGACCTCGCCGATCCGGGTTAAATCTGTTTGAGGGGCTCCTAAAAAGAAAAAATAAAGAAGAGTAAGAAGGAGCGCCCCCAGTAAAAAGTTAAATAGAGAACCGGCACTTATTACAGCAAAGCGCCAGCCCAATGGTTTAGATTGAAAACTGCCCTCGCCCCCGGCTTCTTCTGGATCCTCGCCAAACAGGCGACAAAAACCCCCTAAAGGAACAATCCTGAGAGTAAAGCGAGTTGCTCCTCTTTGCCAACCTATAAGCTCTTTCCCAAAACCTATAGCAAATTCCAGGACCTTTATTCTTGCCCATTTGGCTACTATAAAATGACCAAATTCGTGGGCAAAGATCAAAATACCAAACATAATTATCGAAGCAATAATTGTATTTAACAACACCATACTCCTTTCAAAATTATAGCGAAAGCGCTGCCGCCTCTTCCCTGGCCCATTCATCTGCCTGGACAATTTCCTCCAGGGAGGAGGATTTAGATAATGCATGCCTGCTCATTACCGTGTCCAACAGTTCCGGAATTTGCACAAAACTGATTTTTTTCTGCAAAAATTTGGCAACTGCTACTTCGTTAGCCGCATTCAGAACAGCAGGCATAGTGCCTCCTATTCTACCCGCCTGATAAGCCAGTTCCAGACAGGCAAATTTCTGTTTGTCAGGGGGTAGAAAATCGAGGTTAAGTATTTCTTTAAACACCAGTCGCGGAAATCGGCTTTCCCATCTTTCAGGATAAGTCAATGCATATTGTATGGGTAAAAGCATATCAGGTATGCCCATCTGTGCGATAACAGAGCCGTCCAGAAATTCTACCATGGAATGAATAATACTTTGCGGATGAATAACCACCTCTATCTGTTCCAAAGGCAATTGAAAAAGCCAGCTCGCTTCCAGAACTTCAAACCCTTTATTCATCAAAGTGGCAGAATCAATAGTAATCTTGGCTCCCATTTCCCAGTTGGGATGCTTCAAGGCTTCAGAAGGAGTAACCCACCTTAACTCTTCCTCTGTAAAATCTCTAAAAGGTCCCCCGGAAGCTGTTAAAATAATTCTTGCAACTTCTTCAGGCTTACCTGCATGTAGACACTGGAAAATGGCAGAATGCTCACTGTCAACAGGAATGAGGAAGCTGTTATTCTTTTTAGCCTCCGACATAATAAGTTCTCCACCTGTAACAAGTGCCTCCTTATTAGCTATGGCAACCTTTTTACCTTTCCGGACAGCTGCCAGGGTAGGCTTTAAACCGCTGAACCCTACCAAAGCCACAATAATAATGTTAGAACTTTCCAGGGAAGCCAGCTCAATAATCCCGTCCTCTCCTTCTAAAACATTAGTAATGTGTATATCTCTTATCCGCTGCCTCAATTCCTTCGCTTTTCTTTTGTCCAACACAGCAACAAACTGCGGCCTATAACGACGGAGCTGCTTTTCCAACAGATCAATATTGCTGGCGGCCGACATACCCAAAATTTCAAATTCTTGGGGAAAATAATCTATCACTTCCAAGCTCTGAGTACCTATTGAGCCTGTTGAACCCAAAACGATAATTTTCTGTACCATCACGCTTCACCTTGTCTATAATATTATATCAAAGTTTGAATTTTAGCAAACAATACTGACTATCTATTTTTCAAGAATATTTCAGACATATTTCAGAAGAATAATTTATATAAGATAATAGAGATAAATATAAAAAAAAGGAGCTGCAAACAATAGACTATCAAACCGGTCCAGGATACCTCCGTGACCGGGTAAAATATCGCCTGAATCCTTGACATTTACACTTCTTTTTAATGCAGACTGGACTAAGTCTCCTAGCGCTCCGGCTACACCTGTAAAAAGTCCTAAAAGTGCTCCGGTCAAAAGGTTTAAATACTCTACCGGAAAATAAATGGAGAGCAGCATGCCGACCAGCATACTACCCATTAATCCGCCGACCGTTCCTTCTATGGTTTTCTTGGGGCTTAATAGGGGAGCAAGGGGATTCTTTCCTACGGCACTTCCAACCAGGTAGGCCATTATATCACCTACCCAGATAACAAGCAACAAAAATACAGTTAAATAAAACCCTTCTGGCAACCCCCTGATGTAGAGCAAAAAACTGGCCAATCCGCCAGTATACATAAGCCCCCAAAAAGAAAATACTGACTCCCAGAATTGTATCCTGCCATAGAAAATAACCGGAATGAGGTTATACGCGGCAAAAATAAGAACCCAAAGAGAAATTAACTCTGGTAAATTCTCTCGATAAACGACAAAAAACAAAAGCGGAATAAACAAATAACCGGCTGTTTCTGCCGGGATCCATCCTCCTTTACGCATTAAACCATAAAACTCTCTCATACCTATCAGGGCAATTACAAGCACTACAATACCGTACCAATATTTCCCCAGATAAACAAAAAAAAGCAGTAGGGGCGCCCCTGCCAGTGCTGTAATGAACCTGGTTTTCAACATATAAACACCGCCTCGACCAAGCCGATACTTAGCAACAAAAAAATCAAAATGACTGCCTTTGATCCCCCGTCTCATCATCCCCGGAATGAATTCCGCCGAATCTTCTGTCTCGGTTCTGGTAATCCAGTATCGCTCTCAAAAATTGTTCTTTGTTAAAATCAGGCCAGAGGATCGTGGTAAACCAAAGTTCTGTATAAGCCATTTGCCAAAGTAAAAAATTACTTATGCGAAGCTCTCCACTGGGTCTGATCAACAGGTCCGGATCAGGAAGTCCCTCAGTGTGAAGATGATTTTCCAGCACATCGCCAGATATATCCTCAGGAACAAGTTCTCCTGCCAAAGCTTTTTGAACAATATTTTTTACCGCCTTAACTATTTCAGAACGGCCTCCATAATTTATGGCAAAATTCAGGATCATCCCGGAATTATCCCTGGTGCTCTCAAGAGCATTATTAACAGCTCTGTAAGTTCTTTCAGGAAGTCGTTCTAAATCACCCATAGCTCGTATAATAATATTTTTTTCGACCAGAGATGGTAGTTCTTTTCTTAAATACTCTTCTGGAAGCCTCATGAGAAAATCTACTTCCCACCGGGGCCTTTTCCAATTTTCTGTAGAAAAAGCATAGCAAGTCAATATTTTTATTCCCAGTTCGTGTGAAGAGGCAACTATCTCCTTCAGTGCGTTCATACCTGCTCTATGTCCAGCTATTCTGGGCAATCCTCTTTTACGAGCCCATCGCCCATTTCCATCCATCACTATAGCAATATGAAAAGGCAGATTTTCACGAGATACCTGCCCCAGCAGCCTAGCTTCTCTTTCCAGTTTTTTGGCATTACTACTCATTTAGCACTCCACCTGAAACTTATAAAATACTAATCGATATGTACAAAAAAAGAAGACATAATCACCCTTTATTAGTCTTGAATGGAAATAACCAATTCTATTAAGGCATCGCTAACCTCTGATTGGCGAACGACACGAAATTTTTCTGGTATGCAATGCTTTTTATATTCATCAACCGCATTAACTGGAGCACTTTTTTTTAAATAAAAATCGACATGCTCATCCCCCAGAATTTCCAGAGCCCTATGCAGAGGGTATGCAGTTACATCAGGAAACATTCTTAATCAGCCCCAGTTTTTGTGAGAATTAATTAAACTTCCATAATCTCTTTTTCTTTGGCCTCTAACAAAGCATCTATCTCTTCAATCTTCTCCTTGGTAATCTCGGTATTTTCTTCCTGGTAAAGACGAAGATCATCTTCTGTAAGGTTGCCTTTTTTTTCTTCAGCTTTCAACTGGTCATTTGCCTCTCGCCTGATATTCCTAATAGCTACCCTGGCTTCTTCAGCTTTTTTGCGAACAACCTTATTTAACTCTTTTCTGCGCTCCTCAGTTAATTGTGGAATGGAAAGCCTGATTACACTACCATCATTATTAGGAGTTAACCCAAGGTCGGATTTCAAAATAGCTTTTTCCACCTCTTTTATAATTCCTTTATCCCACGGCTGAACAACCAGGAGCCGCGCCTCTGGAGCAGAAATAGTGGCCAGTTGGTTAAGAGGTGTAGCAGCGCCGTAATAGTCAATAGTAATTTTATCCAGCAGTGCCGGGGCTGCTCTGCCTGCCCTTATTGTTGCCAGTTCATTCTTAAACACTTCGACACTTTTTTGCATTTTTTTGCGGGAATTCTCCAAAATTTCTTCCATTTAGATTGTTTCCCCCCTTACAATTGTTCCTAATTTTTCGCCCATTATTACTCTTTTGATGTTTCCCGATCTGTTTAAACCAAAAACTACCAAGGTAATCTTGTTATCCATACATAAAGAAGCTGCAGTCGAATCCATCACCCCAAGACCCCATTTTATTACATCAATATAGCTTAGTTCTGTAAACTTTTTGGCTTCTGTATTTAGCAGAGGATCCATATCATAAACAGCATCCACTTTCCCCTTCGCCAGTAAGATCACTTCGGCCTCTATTTCCGCTGCCCGCAGTGCAGCAGCAGTATCTGTAGAAAAATAAGGATTTCCGGTTCCTCCTGCAAATATGACCACCCTGCCTTTTTCCAGGTGCCTGATAGCCCTCCTTCGGATATAAGGCTCAGCTACCTGCTGCATCTCTACGGCCGTCTGCACCCTGGTATCTACATCAATGCTTTCCAGGGCATCCTGTAAAGCTAGAGCATTGATAACTGTAGCTAACATACCCATATAATCTGCTGTTGCTCTGTCCATACCCCTTTCCCAGGCTTTTGCTCCCCTCCATATATTTCCTCCTCCAACTACTACTGCTATCTCCACATTGTATTTTTTTACTTCTTTTAATTGTTCTGCTATACTCTTTAACACCACATAGTCTATGCCACTGCTTGTTTCACCTGCGAGTGCTTCACCGCTTAACTTCAGAACAATTCTTTTATAAACCGGTAGTGTCATCTGGCAACCTCCAAGATTCACTTTCCATTTCTTTAATTGCTTTTATTATTAATGGTTTATATTCGACACTACAACCTTGAACCCTTCCTGCCTCTCTTATTTTTCTTGCCACTGCATTATAGCTACAGCAGCAAGATATTGCTATTATTCAATAGAAAATATATAATAATAAAGGGGTTGCCCACCGTAGTGCAATTCAACTTCTACATCAGGATGTTCCGTGGCCAACTCTTCGGCTAATTCTTGAGCCTCCTGCACTGATACATCCTCTCCGTAGAAAAGGCTTAGAATTTCATCGCCGTTTTCCAGCATATACTGAACTAAGCGGCGTGTCGAAGTATTTATGTCCTCTCCACTGACCAGCACTTTGCCATTTGCCAGGCCGATAATGCTGTTTTTTCTGAGCTGCATTTCATTTATAGTCGCATCCCGGGTGGCATAAGTTATCTCTCCTGTTTTTACCTGCTCCGCTCTTTTACACATTTCTTGATAATTTTCTTTCAAAGAGCTCTCTCTATTTAGAGAAAGTAAAGCAGACAAACCCTGCGGAACAGACCTGGTGTCGATAACCACAATTTCTTTTTCCACGAGATTGGAAGTCTGCTCAGCAGCCAAACGAATATTATTATTGTTGGGTAAAACAATAACCTTTGTAGCAGGTATATCAGCTATGGCATCCCTGATTTCCTGCACCGAGGGGTTCATACTCTGTCCTCCTGAAACGATTTTGTCAGCGCCAAGGCTTGAGAAGATAGCGGCAAGGCCGTTTCCGGAAGCTATAGCAACCACACCAATGCCAGGAGACATATTCTGTGGCAGCAAATCGTTAGCTTTATGCTCAGGAGTACTGCTCCAATGTGTTTCCTGGAACTGGTCCATCATATTATCAATTTTAATCTCATGGATGCTCCCATATGTAAGACACATTTCCAATACATTACCGGGATTAGCGGTATGAATATGGATTCTTGTTATTGTTTCATTGCCTGCTACCACTAAAGAATCTCCCCAGTGCGCCATAATCTTTCGCAGGTTTTCAAGAGAAATACCAGTTCCTTTGATAACAAGTTCAGTACAGTAAGGATAGCGTGCATCAAAATCTTCCAAAATATCGCTGTCAGGTTTATTTGCCAGATCCAGCGTAGTGATTGTTCCTACCACTGATTCTCTTTCCACGTAATCCGCCTTTGCAGTTGCAGAAAGAAAACTCTGCAGGCAACCTTCCAGAAAAACCACCAAGCCCAGTCCACCGGCATCAACAACTCCCGCCTCTTTTAAAACCGGAAGTTGTTCAGGGGTTCTTTCAAGTGCCTCTCGTCCACTTTGAATGGCAGTTTCCAAAAGCTCACCAAGGTTTAAGGGCGTTTTCAGTATATCTTTGCTTCCTCTGGCAATTTCCCTGGCAACAGTAAGTATTGTTCCTTCAACCGGCTCGGAAACTGCATTATAGGCGTACACAATTCCGTACTGAAAGGCTTTTCCCAGTTCAGAAAGCTGCGCTTGTTCTTTGGAAGCAAGCCCCCTGGCAATACCTTGAAAAAGTTGAGATAGTATCACCCCGGAATTTCCTC
>SLJK01000107.1 GCA_007135125.1 Syntrophomonadaceae bacterium
AATCCCCAGAGGTAACCACCGGTGGGGCCCAGGATAATATGAAGACCGCCCTGTCCGTGATGAAAAACAGGGAAGCCTGTCGCTCCGAGAAGGACGTATACCAGGATGGAAATGGCCCCCCAGCGGCCTCCCAGCAAGGCTCCTGCCAAAAAAATACCAAACATCTGCCCGGTTACGGGAACCGGGCTGAAAGGTAGAGGAATGGAGATCTGGGCTAACAGTGCCAGGAGTGCGGCAAAAAGGCCGCTCAAGATAAGGTTGCGGGTCGGAGTATTAGTGTTGCCCTTTTTCAATTTGTGATTTTCCTTTCCGGTATCAGAGAGACTTCTCCTGCCAAAAAACTTTGCTGGTGGCCGAAATCGTCTTCTATCACCAGCGCCCCGTTTTTTTCTAAATCTACCGCTGTGCCCGCAAAAATACCGCTCATTGTTTTCAGCGTTACTCTTTTACCCAGCGTGATATTCCAGCGTTTCCACTCTTCCAGCGCAGGTTCGGGCCCGTGCAGGAGAAATTCCCGGTAGGAATCGTCCAGTTCCTGCAGCACCGCAGAGCAAAGCTTGACCCGCGGCACTACTCCTCCACTTTCCAAGGAAAGAGAAGTGGCACTTTCCCGCAATTCCTCCGGAAAATCTTTTTTGTCTGCGTTTACATTAATGCCGACTCCGATAATAATGTAATGTAAGAGGTCCGCTTCTGCTTTAAGCTCTGTCAGTATGCCACAACATTTACGTCCCTTGAGCAGAAGATCGTTGGGCCACTTAATTCCGGGCTGCAGGGGAGGGGCCGTTTTGGCGATCGCCTTAGCCGTAGCAGTGGCACTGAGAAGCGTCAGGTTTTGCGCTTCCTGGGGAGCTACTGCGGGCCTTAGGAGGATCGAGAGCCAGAGACCCTTAGCGAAAGGCGAAGCCCAGCTGCGCCCCAATCTTCCCTTTCCTTGCTTTTGTTCTTCCGCTAAGGCTACCGTGCCTTCCGGGGCACCGTCTTCAGCCAATTCTTTTAAAATGGTGTTGGTAGAACCGACCTGTGCATGGTGTTTAATAAGAGATGGAGCAGCAGCGATAAGAGAAGTGGCAAGGTGCTCCGAGATTTCGGCGGGGTAAAGAAGATCAGGGCTTTCCAGCAGCCGGTAACCCCGGCGGGTGCTGCTTTCAATGCGGTAGCCTTTTTTTTGCAGCAACTTAATATTTTTCCACACAGCCGTACGGCTAACTGCAAGCAATCCGGCTGCTTCTTCACCGGAGAGGTAAGCGGGACTTCTATTCTTGAGCAGTTGTAGTATTTTCCAGTGCATTTAGTTTCTTCACCCACTTTGTTTATGATTGTAAAAGTTGAAGGTTAAATTGTCAACCATTTTAATTGTGATGGTTTACGCTTTATTGAAGAAGAGCGGTTGACTTCGTTTATGTAAAGCTGTAATATTATAATCGTTCGAGTATAAGTACCAGGGAAAGAAGGGTCAAGATAGATTATGAATGCCACAATTCCGACAGTATATGAGCCGGAAAAGGTTGAGGATAAGATCTACCAGTTCTGGCTGGAGGGGAATTATTTCCGGGCAGAGCGCGAGAAAGATAAGGAGCCTTTCTCCATGGTAATTCCGCCTCCCAATGTAACAGGGACCCTGCATATGGGTCACGCACTTAATAATACCATTCAGGATGTGATTGTCAGGTTTAAACGGATGCAGGGTTATGATACGCTATGGCTTCCCGGCACCGATCACGCGGGTATCGCCACCCAAAATAAAGTAGAAGAGCACCTGCAATCTGAAGGTCTGAGCCGACACCAGGTAGGCCGGGAGGCATTTTTGGAGAAAGCCTGGCTTTGGAAAGAAGAATATCACGGCCGTATTATCAGGCAGCTGCACAAGTTGGGAGTTTCCTGTGATTGGTCCCGTGAACGTTTCACCATGGACGAAGGATGTTCGGAGGCGGTCCGCGAGGTATTTGTCACCCTTTATGAGAGGGGCCTCATCTACAGGGGAAACTATATGATCAACTGGTGCCCGCGCTGTCATACAGCGATCTCCGATATAGAGGTGGAGCATGAGGAGAAGCCCTCAACCCTCTCCCATATTCGTTATCTCGGTGCGGGATGGGAAGGTGAAATTGTAGTAGCCACCACCAGGGTGGAAACCATGCTGGGGGATACGGCGGTAGCTGTTCATCCGGAGGACGAACGTTACAGCGGGCTTATTGGGAAAAAAGTGCATTTGCCTTTAATGAACAGGGAGATCCCCATTATAGCAGATGAATATGTAGATCCCTCTTTTGGTTCGGGGGCGGTGAAGATAACCCCGGCACATGATCCCAATGACTTTGAAATCGGGATCAGGCATGACCTGGAAGTCATCGAGGCTATAGCAAGTGATGGCAAAATGTCCGCTGATATGGGCAATTATGCCGGAATGGATCGCTTCGAAGCCAGGGAGAAGGTTTTACAAGACCTGCACAAGCAGGGTTTTTTAAGCAGGGTCGAAGAATATTCCCACGCGGTTGGGCACTGTCAGCGCTGCAGCACAGAGATCGAACCTCTCCTGTCCTTACAGTGGTTTGTGAAAATGAGCCCCTTAGCTGAGCCGGCCGTTGCGGCAGTTAACGAAGGCTTAATCCGTTTTGTCCCGGAGCGTTTTAGCCGTCTTTATATCAACTGGATGGAAAATATCAGGGACTGGTGTATCTCCAGGCAAATCTGGTGGGGGCACCGTATACCGGCCTGGTACTGCTCCTGCGGTGAGATTATTGTCTCCCGGGAAGACCCCACCCGCTGTCCTTTTTGTGGAGGGATAGAATTGGAACAGGATCCCGATGTTTTGGATACCTGGTTTAGCTCGGCTTTATGGCCGTTTTCAACCATGGGCTGGCCGCAGGAAACAGCTGATCTGCAGCGGTATTTTCCGACCAGTGTCCTGGTTACTGGTTATGATATTATTACCTTCTGGGTGGCTCGCATGATTTTTATGTCGCAGACCTTTATGAAGGATGTACCTTTTAAAGATGTCAGTGTCCACGGATTGGTACGTGATGCCCAGGGGCAGAAAATGAGTAAATCACTTGGGAACGGTGTGGACCCCCTGGAGGTTATCGCCCAGTACGGCGCTGATACCCTACGCTTCACCCTGATTACCGGCCAGGCCCCAGGGAATGACCAGCGGTTTAGAGATGAAAGCGTAGAAGCCAGCCGCAATTTTGCCAACAAAATCTGGAATGCTTCCCGCTATGTATTAATGAACCTTGAAGATTTTAATCCCTCCGGGCTTCCTGCCACCTTAAGCCGTCATGATCGCTGGATCCTGGACCGCTTTAATAACGTGGCCCGTAAAACAACAGAGCTGCTGGACCAGTATGAACTTGGGGAAGCTGCCCGGACGGTTTACGATTACCTGTGGGGCGATTTCTGTGATTGGTACATTGAATTGAGCAAGAAGCCTCTGCAGGGCGGTGATGATACGGAGAAAGAAAGAGTAAAAGCGGTCCTGTATTATGTGCTTAAAGGCACATTGAAGTTACTGCATCCTTTTATGCCCTTTATCTCCGAAGAATTATGGCAGTACCTCCCTCATGAAAAGGGGGAGGAGGCCATAGTGAAGGCCCCCTGGCCTGAAGCGCTGCCCCGCTTTGCTGATGAGGAAGCCAGAAAAGAGATGAGCATGGTCATGAGCGTGATCAGGGCCATAAGAAATCTACGCAGTGAGGTCAATCTTTCGCCCGGGCAGAACTCAGGCATTGTCTTAAGGATGCCGGAGGATTACAGAGGACTGTTCCACCAGGAGCGTGAGGCTATCGCCGATATGTCCTGGACCGATCCCGTTACTATAATAGAAGCCCGGGAAGATAAACCCTCTCAGGCTTTGAGCGCCCTGGTCGATAAGATAGAGGTCTACCTTCCCCTGGAAGGCCTGGTCGATCTGGAAAGAGAGATAGGAAGGCTGGAGAAGGAGCTTTATGCATTGGAAAAGGATTTAAACCAGACGGTCGGGAAGCTGGCCAACGAAAATTTTTTGCGGCGGGCTCCTGTAGAAGTAGTGCATAAAGAACGGGCAAAAAAAGAGGAATTCAACGCCAGACGTGAAAAGTTGCTCTCCAGGCTGGAAGAATTAAGAGGTATGAGTTCACTATAAGCGTGGTGAAGAGAGATTGAATTACGAGGAAACACTTTCCTGGATACACAGTATCAGCCGCTTTGGAATGAACCAGGGCTTGGAGAGAATAAAGACTCTTTTAAGTTACCTGGGGGATCCGCAAGCGAAATTGAATTTTT
Source organism: Syntrophomonadaceae bacterium (assembly GCA_007135125.1). Classification (GTDB taxonomy): domain Bacteria; phylum Bacillota; class Dethiobacteria; order DTU022; family UBA8154; genus SLJK01. The sequence continues at coordinate 4,261 of SLJK01000107.1, forward strand.
TACATATCGGTGGCACCAATGGCAAAGGTTCAACAGCTGCCTTTGCCGCTTCCGTCCTGGAGTCGGCCGGTTATAAGGTGGGCCTGTACACTTCTCCCTACCTGGTCCAATTTACCAACCGCATGTCCATAAATGGAAGGGATATACCACGAAAGCGTTTGGTGGAGCTGGTAGAAAGGGTCAAACCCCTGACGGAGAAGATCGCTTCCGATCCGGATTTGGGGCAGCCGACGGAGTTTGAGGTGGTGACTGCCCTGGCACTGACTTATTTTGCCCAGGAAGCACCTGACCTGGTGGTACTGGAGGTGGGGCTGGGGGGAAGGCTGGATGCTACCAATGCTGTGCAGTCCCTGGTTACCGTTATTACAACAGTGAGCCTGGAACATACGCACGTCCTGGGAAATACCCGTGAAGCTATCGCCGGTGAGAAAGCAGGGATCATTAAAGAAGGGGCACCTGTAGTGACAGGAACTAACGGGTCTGTCCTGGAGGTGCTCAGGGAAAAATGTGTCGAAAAACAGGTCTCCCTGTACAGGTTAGGCGAAGATTTTAGGGCCGCAGGAACTGCAAATGGTTTATCGGGGCAGGAAATGCACTATAGGGGTCTTTCATGGGACTATGCCAATTTAAAAATATCTCTTTTGGGAAGTTACCAGGTTGATAATGCGGCAATGGCACTGGCAGCCCTGGAATTATTAAGCGCAAAAGGGTATGAACTTCCGGAAGAAAGTATCCGCCGGGGGCTGCAAAGTACCAGGTGGCCGGGTAGAATGGAAGTAATAGGGCATTTACCTTTGGTAGTGATCGACGGTGCTCACAATATCGAAGCTTTTAAAGCGCTGTGCACTTCACTGTCCAATACTTTTTCCTACCGTAAACTGGTGTTACTGCTGGGTCTCCTGGAAGATAAGGCTGCGGAAGAGATACTGGTAGAGATCCTGCCCCTGGCAGATGAAATTGTCTTTACAAGACCCAACAGCCCTAGAGCCGCCGCTCCCGAAACTCTAAAAGTTATGGCACAGAAAATAATTTCCAAACCGGTCCTGGTCCGGGAGGAGATTTCCGACGCGGTGGAGCTTACCTTTTCCCTGGCCGGTGAACAGGATCTTATCCTTATCGCCGGGTCTCTCTACCTGATCAGCGATGTCCGCCAACTGCTTGCGGGACGCTGCCCGGAAACAGTATAAAAGGTCGCGGCTTTCTACGCCTCCTCGGCGCTAAAAATATTTTTCTTCACAGCGCTTTTTCAATTTCGTTCAAAATATAGCTGCGGTCACGCTCATTGTTTACAAAATCCAGATCGGTCACGTCCAGGGTAAGCAGTTTTCCTTCCTGATAGCGGCTGTAATGTTCATTGTAAAAGTTATGGAGCTGCAGCCAGTAGCTTTTTTCTACCTCCAGCTCCTCCGCCCTGCCTCTGGCATTGATCCGCCGCACGGCTTCTTCTGCTTCCACTTTAAGAAAGACCATCAGCGAGGGCGGGGAGAGCTCTTCAAGGAGGCACTGCAGGAGGCTATGGTAAACATTGTATTCTTCAGTTTTTAGATAGCCCAGCTCCAGGTACATGCGGGCGAATATATCATCGGAATAGATAGACCTGTCCATAACCACCTTGCTGATTTTGGAAGCCTCCTTATACTGACGAAAGCGGTTGGTGAGGAAGTTTATTTGCATGGGAAAAGCCCATTTCTCTCTGTCTCGAAAGAATTTATGCAGGAGTTTGTTTTCATCCAGGAAAATTTCTTCGTAGGGCTCAAGCCGGAATTTCCCGGAGGCTATTTTAACCAGCGAGCTTTTCCCCACCCCTGTCATGCCGTCTATGACCATTTTTACCTTTCTTTCTTGTAAATGCAAGGCCATCACCTTTCTGAAAGATTTAGAGAATCATCTGCCTTCCAGTTATATTCTTCATATTTTTCACTTTTAGTCTTCCACGCCTTACCACACTTTTCCTCGTTTTTGCCATATGAATTCAATTTATTTTTTTAACCCTACAAAAAGGATTTTCTAAAATCGTATCGAAATCTAAGACGATAGCTTTTCAAAAGTTTCAAGTTGTGTTATAATCCAAAACGTTGCCGGGAATTGAAATTCTGTTTGTGAATATAATAACATTTCAGAAAATTTGAGGGCATATGACTAATAGTTTGTGGTTCGTAGCCGGGGGTTTTTTATTACATATTAAATACGAATAGCAAGTAGCTTATTCTTTTCTCCAGGACATTGTTTTTAGCAGTATTGATTTGACTTAACTGTGTTTACTTTATGTAGTTAAGAGGTGAAAGATATATGGAAGAGCTCTCAGGAGGAAGGATTACCAGCGTTCTGCCGGCAATTGTCGTACTCATACCTTTTTTGTCTGCCGTAATCGCCTTTTTTTTGACACGTTTCAATCGTCGGGCTGGTGAGATCTTTACTGTTTCATCGATAGCGGTAGTTTTTGCTGCTATCTTTTCTATGTACAGTACAGTAACGGCGGGTTATGTTATTTATGGGCGCTACGCTTTTCTTTCCCTGCCTTTTACCGTCTCGGTTCGCTTCGATGCGCTCAGTTTTTTCCTGGCCATGATTATTTCCTTCTTGTGGCTGCTTGC
>SLJK01000061.1 GCA_007135125.1 Syntrophomonadaceae bacterium
CAGCCATAGGTGGCTATCGGCCACCCATAGTTGTTGCCTCCGTAGATGATGTTAATCTCATCACCGTCCCGCTCTCCGTGCTCGCTCTGCCAGATCTCTCCGGTTTCTGGATGTATAGTCATCCCTTGCGAGTTGCGGTGGCCATATGTGTATATTTCATCGAGGACATTTATGTCATCTACAAAGGGATTATCTTCAGGTATAGTGCCATCACGCAGGATCCGAATGGTCGTGCCGAGTACATTGGTCGTATCCTGCGATACGTGATCGTCGAAGTTCGTGTCTCTGCGGTCACCGATAGTCATGTAGAGGTAGTCGCCCTGTATTACCACCCGGGACCCATAATGAGAGGTGCCGCTCAGGAATGGTTTGGCAACATACAGCTCTTCCAGGCCGCTTAATCTTTGCTCTTCTAAATCCAGTGCCGCACGGGACAGATAGGTTGTCGAGTCTCCAGCTTCATTCGCGGCAGAATATGTTAGATAAACGAGATTATCTTCGTCAAAATCAGGCGACACCGTCACATCAAGCAGGCCGCCCTGACCGCTTGATACGACCTCAGGCACGCCGGTAATTTCCATAACTTCGAGTGTTTCGGTATCAATGAGGAACATAGAGCCTGAATTTTCGTTGGCCAGTAACCTGGATGTGCCGGGCAGGAAGTCAATGGCCCAGATAAGCCCCAGGTCTTCAGCGACTACTTCGAGTACAGGTTCTACCTCGCTGACCGGCTGGGCAATTGGTGTATCAACGCGGGTCTTCTCGTCTTCAAATATGCTCTGCTGCACGATATAGTATGTCAAACCTGCCAATATTACGACAGCTATAGATACGTATATAAACACGCTTTTTCTCATGTTTATCACCCTCAGGCAAATAATTAATGTTTAATTTTTATTGTATCATGGGCTAGTGCCCTGTCAAGCAACTGAAATCTTGTTTTGTTCACGGATAGCTCATCACCCCTTGCGGCATCAGGGCCAGTTCAATCATCATGGACTTTTCTTCCGCCGTAATAAAAGGAACGGCATATGTGCAATTTTGCCCGCTTTAGTCACTATCCGGCCCAAGCACTCCATACAGCAGTAATATCCATAAAAAAGAATTTGGAACAGCGTGAACGATGAAAGAAGCCCAAGTGGATTGGGTATATTGTGCTATTAGGGGTGCGAGGAGCATTCCCGGCAGCATACCCATAAAATGCCATTTCAATACAGCATGAACCAGCCAGCCCCAAAGCAGGCCATTCAAAACCCAGGCCAGCTCTCCAAACATATGCTCCTGGAGGGGCAGCAGATAACCCCGCCACATTATCTCTTCACTAAACATGGCCATTAAGTGTAATACAACAAAAATAATAAGTAGTTTCCAGTTCCCTTTTAATTGGACCCCAAAGAATTCCCGGGGAGGTATAGTAAATTGTTTAAGAGGATTAAAAGGGGCGGGTAAATAATCAGGAGGTGCAAAAGCCTTTTTCTTGGCAAAGTACTTGCCCAATGGCTCAAGGACCTGATCAGCAAAGGCTGTCAGTAAAACTGCACCACCCACCCAAAACCAGTCCCAACCTCGAATGGGATGGAAACGGAACCTTTCGGCTACAGCATCTGCCGTGATAACCCCTCCTTCCATTGTTGCAAAGAAATAGAGGGACAAGGGCAACAACAATATTACCGGTGTCCAGAGAAACCCGAAAAAAGAATATATTACCGGTGCTCCCCTTTTTGCCAGAATGGGAACACCGTAGAATATCCCTAGATAAATTGACAAACCTGTCATGCCAAAAATTACAAATTGCAAGCATAGGCTCAAAATTATCACTCCAAAAATACTATCTAACAGGGTAGGTTTTACGCTTTTATCCTACAAATCACTTTAATTCTATACCTTCCAGTTCATGCATAAGAACCCGTAAAAAGTCTGTTATATCAGCCAGTTTGGCAACATCCACCAAGTTCAACTTATCCTGGGGAGTATGGGCTACTGCAAGAATATCCTTCATAAGCTCCGAGGTCACTCCCAGGGCAGGCCTCTTGTTCTGAAGAAATAACGCGTGATCACCTTGGTACCAAGGGTCCCCTCTCACGATCCCTGGATAGCTATAGATTAACCGGAGTACAATTTCTTCCACTACCGCAGAACAACCATAAGTAGAAATGGCCGTATTACCTTTATTATAACCCACCCCATCTATATTGATGCCCAAAAAAATATTTTCAGGGTGGTTTTGTATTTCCTCCATATAGAGGACCTCACCCGGGTTCGAGTAATAATCCTCTCCGTTTAAAGCCACTATCTCTAGAGGCCGCCTGCCCTGGTATTTTTTTAGAATTTCGGCTAAAAGCAAAAGCACGGTTATTCCCGTGGCGTTATCAATAGCTCCGGGGGTGCCCTGTTTGCTATCTAGATGGGCGCAAAACACAACCCTGGGAATGGCAGACGCTCCCTTACGAGCAACTACGTTGTGTCCTTTGCTCAGTTCACGGGTAGCTTTAACCTCCAGAGATACCACTTTTCCCTCACTGCCGGCCAGTCTTTCTCCTTCTTGATCGGTTAAGTATACAGAAGGAAGATGAAAATCACCATCTTCAATCAGCGGAAAAGGGTACACTCCTCCGGCCATTTCAGGATTATAGGATGTAGCGGATATAACCGCTCTAAAGCCCTTGTTTCCCAAAAGATCAAGGATTTGTCGGTGTTCCGGTAGGTCGAGAAAAGGGAAATTTTTGGGCAGCAGCTGTTCCTGTGCAATTTCCCCTTTCAATAATACCACTTTGCCTTCTCCGTCAATTTGTTTTAGTTCGTCCACTGTGGATGCCGTACAAAGAGGAGCTCGTACCCTTCCTCCCGGGGAATAGGGACTGATTAAAACGGGAAATGTCTCTCCCTCTACGCGTAGAATTGCCCACTCCCCCTGCCAATTCATACAATCAAAAACGGGCATAGAGGTTTCGAAATTAAATGAGCGTAAATAGGTTTCAATTAATTCCACCGCCGCCCGGTTCCCTCTACTCCCTACGGGCCTTTCTGGAATATCCATGCACAATTCTTTTAGGTAACAAAAGGCCTTTTCTTTCATGTACTCCTTCATCATACATATGCCCCCCGTTTACTTTTCCCCAAAGAGACGAACTTCCTTCCATCTCAGCATATTTATTTTTTCTTGAATATCGTGTCAAGCCATTCAAACATAACCTGCTGCATCCGCGAATGATTATCCAACATGCAGTGATCATGGGAACCGTCTTGTTCCAGCGTAAAAACGTGCATCCTTTTTTCTTCTGAAGAGATACCTTCAATAAACTCCTGGGTTTTTCATAGTTATAACGTTTTACCTGCCTGGGATCGGTATGGACTGCATTTCGATGTCCTGGACAGGAGAAAGTGAAGAAATTATACCCGCGGTTAACCGTAGCAGGTCCCATGATGAAAAAGTCCTCAACATGGTCAGCCAGGGCAGCCCATTCTTTGGCCAACCCTCCCCATCCCTTTCATCAATTTGCCGGAAACACCTTGAATGCATTGGGGGCTCTTGCAGTTCCCAAATCTTGTTTTTTTGACATGGATAATCTACCTCCCTGATATTTATTTATGATTTGGAAGAATTGCATCTCCTGGGGATAATTCAACCCCCTTGTTAGTTTCGATCTAGTGCGGAAATTAGGACGTGCGCAAGCAGGCATGGGACTGGAAGAATTGCCGTACAGGCTTAGATAAGGTATAATAGGCACATTCCCGGAAGGTTGGAGGCAAAATATGTTTATTAGTTCAACAGGTCAGCTAACAGAACAATTTTATGTTTTGGGGTTGCCCACTTATCCGGTTCACCTTTTGGACGGCCCTCACCCTGTGCTCTTTGAAGGGGGCACCAGTTGCGCGGGTAAACTATATGTAGATGCCATTCGTTCCGTCCTGGGTGCGCGACACCCGGAGATACTGTTTTTTACCCATGCCCACTGGGACCACTGCGGAGCAGTTTCTTACATCAAAGAGGCTTTTCCCGCTATGAAAATTGCCGCCCCGAAGCAGGCGGCGCAAATACTGAAGAGGCCCGGAGCTTTGGAGCTGATTACAAAGTTCAATAAAGAAGCTCGAGGTATTGTAAGTAATTATCCGGAAATTCATCCTTCCTCACTGCTTGACGGCTCTTTCCAACCCTTTGAGGTTGACCTGGAAATAGAAGACAAACAAGTTTTGAACCTGGGTAACGGCACTACTGTTGAAGCCATAGCCACTCCCGGCCATACGCGGGATCACCACAGCTATTATGTAACTGATAAAAGAATACTAATCGCCGGAGATTCGGCAGGGAGCATCGACAACTCCGGAGGAATGGTGTGCGAGTTCCTCAGCGATTATTATGCGTATGTATCCACCATAAGAAAATTAGCCAAACTTCCAGTTGAAATTTTTAGCCAGGGACACCGCAACGTCCTGGTGGGCCGGGAAGAAGTCATGGCTTTTTTTGAAAGTTCCCTGAATGAAGCCATACGTTTTAAAGAAGAGGTCTACAGGCTGCTGGATGAGGAAAAGGGCTCTACCGACCGTGTTGTCCGAAGAATTAAGGCAGCGCGTTATGATAGCCTCCCCGAACCCAAGCAACCCGAGGTTCCCTACCTTATCAATCTCACAGCAAGGGTGAAACATTTGGCCGGTAAAAAATCAGTTTTCTGAAATACACCTATGCTGTGCATTTTTATTGCAAGTTCTTTTCCCCTTGTGTCATGCCCGGGAAAGTTTTTCCTATACTGTTTTTTATTTTTTCTCTCAGTCGCAAAGTTTTTAAAAGTTTTTCTCCGGCTTGCTCCGCTTCTTTCATAGCTCTATCATTTTTCGATACATCACCTTCCGCAAAAGCATGCAACGCTTTAACTACACTAACTATCCTGTACCCTAAAGCTTCAAGCGGTTTAACCATCGCCTCAACGGTAAACCCCATGTCTTCTTCATTATCTTGTTCACATACTGCAATAACGGCGGCGTATTTTCCGCCTAGAGCCTCGCTTATACCCATCCACACTGAGCGATCGCTTTCGTCGAATACTTCAAGGCAATAACATCTATCAATAAAAGCTTTCATGTCCGCAGATATATTATAAAAATATGTAGGTGATCCTAAAATAAGCGCATCAGCTTTTATTAAAGCTGGGTATAGTTTCTGCATATCGTCATTTATGAGACATTTATAGCTATCCCTGCACCCTTCGCATCCACTACAGCCCGCAATATCGTAATCGCCAAGGAAAATTAATTCAGTTTCAACACCCTGCGCTTCAAAAGGCTTTAAAACCTCTTGCGTTAATATAGATGTGTTCCCCTTTTTCCTGCGGCTGCCAACAACACACATGATTTTCATGCATATCCTCCTATTTATCCCTGAAGGAAAGTCCTTTAGCAAAAAATATAATTGCCTCACCGGACTGCCAAAAGGCAAGGTTATTGATTTAGCTTATCATTTTCCATTTCGACTACTACATAAATATTCCTTCTAAATATCACCATTTTTTGTAATCCTCAACAAGGCTCGGTAATTGTAATTAAAGTATAAATGATTCGCCTGTATGGAGGTGCGAAGGTGCGAAATTTTTTCTTGTCACTTACGATAGCAACTGTTATACTTAATAAGTTACGGTATCTTGAAGGAGAGGATAAACATGCAGGAAATCAGGAATATTGCTATAATTGCCCACGTGGACCATGGAAAAACTACGCTGGTAGATGTTATGTTAAGGCAAAGCGGCACTTTCCGGCTAAACGAAGTAGTTAACGAACGGGTTATGGACTCTATGAAACTGGAACGTGAACGTGGCATAACAATCCTGGCCAAAAACACTTCTGTTTTTTATAAAGGGATTAAAATAAATATCGTCGATACACCCGGGCATGCTGATTTTGGCGGTGAGGTCGAACGAGCGCTGAGTATGGTTAACGGAGTTCTGCTGGTAGTGGACTCTTTTGAAGGGCCTATGCCCCAAACGAAATTTGTCCTGCGTAAGGCCCTGGAAAAAAACCTTAGTCCGGTGGTGGTTGTCAATAAGACCGACCGCTCCGACGCTCGTCCCCACGAAGTTATTGACGAAGTTTTCGAGCTTTTTCTGGAACTGGGAGCCAACGACGAGCAGTTGGACTTTCCCATTATTTACACCTCTGCCCGGGACGGCCATGCCCGAACAGAAATTGAAGATAAATCAACAAATCTGGAACCCCTTTTTGAAACTATCATCAATTGTGTACCCCCTCCGGAGGTCACAAAAGAAGGGCTTTTCCAGATGCTGGTGGCCAACCTGGAGCACGATAGTTACCTGGGCAAATATGCGATCGGCCGGGTTAATCGCGGCAGCGCCTCCTCCGGCCAGACCATCGCCATTATTGGCTATAACGGCCAGGTAAGGCGCGGCAAAATTGCCAAGCTTTTCAGCTACCGGGGGTTAAAAAAAGTAGAAGTGCCTGTAGCACTTGCAGGTGATATTATTGCTATTGCCGGGCTTGACAAAGTTAATATCGGCGAGACCCTGGCTGATATTAACGCGACTGAACAGCTCCCGGTTATCACCGTGGATGAACCTACCCTTGCCATTACTGTTGTGGTAAATGACAGCCCTTTTGCAGGTCAGGAAGGAGATTATGTTACCTCCCGCAAGCTTCGGGAGCGCCTTTACAGAGAACTGGAATCCAACGTCAGCCTGCGGGTTGAAGATACCGAAAGCCCCGATGTCTGGGTTGTCTCCGGGCGGGGCGAACTTCACCTCTCCATCTTGATTGAAACCATGCGCAGAGAAGGCTACGAACTGCAAGTTTCCAAGCCGCAAGTTATCTATAAACAAGTAGATGGTCAGCTCATGGAACCCATGGAGCATCTTATTCTTGATGTCCCTGAAGATACCAGGTCACCCATTATGGAGAATCTTGCCAAACGCAAGGGCGATTTAATCAACATGGGCGAAAGTGAATTGAACCAGGTGCGCATGGAATATAAGGTTCCGGCCAGGGGATTGATCGGTTTCCGTTCCGAATTTCTTACCGATACCAGGGGCCGGGGTGTAATGAACCATACCTTTAGCGGTTACGAGCCCTATAAAGGTGCTTTTAAAAGTAGGCACCGGGGGGCGCTGATCGCCTTTGAAACCGGTGAATCTGTTACTTATGGTATGCTTCAGTTTGAAGACAGGGGCACACTTTTCATTAAACCGGGCACCAGGGTTTACGAGGGAATGATTGTCGGAAAGCACAACAGGGACCAGGACCTGGAGATTAATGTCTGCAAACGAAAGCAACTAACAAACATGCGGGCAAGCGGCTCGGATGATACACTGCGCTTACAGGAACCTCGTCTTCTTACCCTGGAGGAAGCAATAGAATTTATTAATGACGACGAATATGTGGAAGTAACTCCCAAAAGTATCAGGTTGCGCAAAAAAATTCTCTGCAGACAGGAAAGAGCCAAGGCCAACAAACAACATAAATCAGGGAATGTAAGCCTTGTTAAATAGATTATCCCTTTGTTAAAAACGGGTTAATAGTAGGCCATCTGCTCTCCTATCAGATATAATGAACATCATTGCCGCAGGCTTCCAAAAAACGTTCGAAATCTTGGTATGTTATAGTCAGGGTAGCGGTGTTGTGGTTGGGGTGAAAATTTATCTTTTCCGTCTTTTTTAAACTCTTATCAATAACCACTTCTACCTGTGTTTCTTCATCGTTAATGAGACCAAAAGGTGAAACAGCTCCCGTTTCCAGGCCAAGGTATTTGCCCAACCTTTTTTCGGAGGCAAAGCTAAGCTTACCGGCTCCGAGTTTCTCGGATATTGAACCTAAATCCGCAGCCTGAGATTTTTCCAATATCACTAGAAAGTGCCGATTTCCCTTGTTATTACGCAGGAAAAGGTTCTTGGTATGCGCCCCCTCTATCTCCTTCCAGTATTTCTCCGCATCTTCCACGGTATAAACCGGAGGGTGATGGTGAGCAGTATATTGAATTTCCAGGTTTTCTAAAAAACGGTATACTTGCTCCTTCTTATCATTTTCTGACACGCGATCATCTCCTTTTCTGCCGTTAACTAAATTTTAATGCATGATAAACGCGGTGCAGTATCATGAACTGATTATCCTGCACCGCGTTTACTTTTTTCATGTGAACCTCATATTAACTTTTTAACCTTTTTTTTGCTCCATTTTTTTATCAGCTTTTTCGATGATCTCTTTCATTTTCTTCTCTACGCCATCAGGCAACGGTTCCGGCTCATAAGTGCTCAAGATCTGGTCCAGGCTCTTATTTACATGATCAACTATTGTGTTCTTGCCCTGGGCTGCCCAGGTTTCTACATTGTGCCGGTCCAGCAGCTTGGGAAAGAAAAACTCATTTTTATAGTGATCAAAGGTATGTGAAGTAGTCAAAAAGTTCCCTCCCGGGCCTACTTGATCAATTAAGTCGGCGGCCAGGTGATCTTCATCTACGGTAATACCTTTACCTAAATGCTTTACCATGCCGATGATTTCGTTACAAAGAACCAGCATCTCCAAAGAACCGTTCAGCCCGCTATCGAGATAGCCAATATCATGTACTAGGCTGGCCCCCGATAAAAAAGCGGTTTCTATAGATATTTGTGCTTCTATGGCAGCCTGCTCGTCCAGAACCCTGGCATCACTGCATCCTGCCGTAGAAAACATGGGTAAGTCCAGGTACTTGGAAACATCAGTCAAGGCAGCCGATGCCAAACTCATTTCAGGAGCCCCGTAACAGTAGTTGGAAGTTTTCATATCCATAATAGTTACTACGCCGCCCATAATAAAAGGCATACCCGGCTTTTTAAGATGGCTTAGGACCAATCCCTGGAGGCTTTCGGCCAGGGTTTGAATAAGCATGCCCGCAATACTTGCCGGAGCAGTTGCACCGGCACTGGGGCACGGGGTGTAAATAGCCGGTATAGAATTTTCGGCACAGAAAAGGAGCTTTTCCAGGCACTCGTTACTGTGGGCCAGTGGCGAACTTGGCTCTATATAAACAGCAAACCTGGGATTTAAGCGGAATTCATCTTCACTGCCTGTTAGCAGCAACTCCATCTGGTAAAGGTCATGGAGTCCTTCTTTATCCACAGCCGTTACCACCAGCGGCTTCTTAGTTCCTCTTACCATAGAGAAAAACTGGTGACGGTCGTATGTTTCGTCATGAGGAACATCAGAAGCGAGACCCAGAGACATGAAAAAATCAAGATTGGGAAGGGAATCAACCACCCTTGCCGCATTGTAAACATCTTCACAGGTATAACGCCTGCGCTCCCCGCTGTTGCGATCATAGATAAAAGGACAATCGGAGCCCGTTCCAAAATACACTTGATTTTTCCCCAGGTGGACGTTACGCTCGCCATCCCTGGAACACAGGGTAATTGTGTTGGGAGCATCATTAATGGCCTGAATAGTCATCCAGGAAGGAATTTTCACCAGGTTGTCTTCAGTTACCTGGGCATCACTATTCCTAAAAAGTTCAAGTGCTTCTTCGTTAAAAAACCGTCCACCTACCCTTTCCATTACTTCCAGGGCACCTTTAAAAATCATTTCACGCTCATCTTGCGATAGTACTGAAAACTGGGGGGTGCTGTAGTGTACCTGGTTAACTTGCATTTTGTTTTACCTCGTTTACGAATTGTTGGGCTATATCCATAGCAGCCGTTGCGCTGGGACCGTAAGCATCTACACCATTTTCGTCGACAAAGGCCTGATCAATAACCGCACCCCCGGCCATGATTTTGACGCTGTCCCGTACCCCGGCTTCTTTTAAGGCCTCGACTGTTTCACCGATTTTAGGCGCAGTAGTAGTAAGCAATGCCGACATGCCTACTATCTGGGGCTTTTCCTTTTCCACGGCCTCTACAAAGCTTTTGGGAGATTGATCTATTCCTATATCCACCACTTTGAAGCCGGCACCTTCCAGCATTAAACTAACCAGGTTTTTACCGATATCGTGCATGTCGCCTTCAACTGTCCCCAGGACAACGGTGCCTTTCGAGGAAGAGCTTTCCCCTCCATCGGAAGAAACCAGTTTAGGTCTTAGGATGTCCATGACTGTGTGCATTACCCTGGCAGATTTTAATACTTCTGGAATATACATATCAAAGTTTTTGAATCTCTCGCCTACTACTTCCATTCCTGCCAGTACTCCATCATCCAAAAGTTGTTGGGGAGTAATGCCTTCTTCCAGGCCTTGATTGGCCATTTCCTTAACTCCCTCCACATCTCCTTCTATAACGGCTTGAGAAATTTTCTTAAGAATCATTAACTATTCCTCCTTTATGGTATTAGTACATTTAACTTCATGCCCGTTCGCTCTTTTATCGCTCTTGCTTTGCGGCTTTTTCCCGGGCTACCCTATCTTCTGCTTCCTGCAAAATATTTTCGATTTCTTTTCGGGCGCTTTCGGGTACTTCAGGGCCCTTATGATTTTCCAGGAGATACCTTGTCTTCTCTTTTACCTTGTCGCCCAGAGTCTTGGCTCCTGCGTTCTTCCACTCTTCGATAGGCAAGCGGTTGAGAAGCTCGGGCTCCCACATTTCTGTGCGGAAAGTCTTGTCGGTATGCTCGTGCAAGAGGTAATGGCCCTGCGGTCCCACTTGCTCAATCACATCGATGGCCATGCTGTCTTCGTTTACCTCCACACCACGGGTAATCCGAAAAGCCATGCCCAGTATTTCGTTGTTCATTACCACATTAAATAGGTTCCCGGTCAAGCCGGATTCCGAATAACCGGTATCATGTATGATGTTTCCGCCACTTAACACGGCGGTGTAATTAGACATGGCTCCTTCAAGTGCAGCCTGCGGCTCGGTTATTTTTGCATCGGTGCATCCGCCTGTTGAGAAAACAGGGATATCCAGGTACTTGCCCATGTCGGTGATACCTGCGCACATGATGCTCAACTCGGGGCCGCCGTATATATAAGTACTGGTGAGCATATCCATCACAGTCAAAACCCCGCCCATAATAAACGGTGCGCCCCGGCGCTTTAACTGGGCTATGACCAACCCTGTCAGGGATTCAACGGCAGCGTTGGTTATAACACCGGCAAAGGTTGCCGGTTCAGTTCCTCCACCCATGCAGCAGGGCGTGAAAATGGCCGGGATGTGCTTTTCCGCACAAAACAACACTTTGTCGACGGATTCCTCGTTACTCACCAGCGGCGGGATTGGCTCCATGTAAAACATAAAGTTTGGCTTGCGCTGAAATTCTTCTTCACCACCCGCCATGGCAACCGCCACCTTGTATATACTCTCGCAGCTTTGACGGTTGAACGACCAGGCCGCAATGGGCTTGGTGGTATGGGTTATAAGCTCTACAAACTCGTAAAGGTCTGCCAAATCACCGGTGGTATCGCTGATAGAACCAAGGCCTTCCACAAAAAGGATATTAGGCAGCGCATCACATACCCTGGCTACATCCGCCGAGTCCTTTCTTAAAAACAGCCTTCTCTCTTCTGTATAAGGATCAATATAGTTGGGCATACTTGGTCCCGTTCCCGGGTAAACCTCATTTTTTCTCAACCTTATAACATCTGAACCATCCCAGTGATGGACAATAAAGTTGTCGGGAACCAGTGCAATAGCTTCTTTTACCATGAAGGGGGGAATATATACCCTTACCCCATCAACATGGGCACCTGCTTCCTTCAACATTTTACGAGCCTCTTCGTGATAAACGTCTACTCCAGTGCGCTGCATAACTTCTAGAATGTTGTGATATATAGCCTCACACTGGTCTTCTGATAAAATTTGGAACTGGGTAGTTTTATTAGAAGTCAGATTTGTTCTCATGCTTTCCTCCTTTAAAAATTTATATTCTACACTAAAATAGTGTATAATAGCTGGAAATCTCATTTCTTTCTTATCTTTTCTGAAGTGCATTTTATAAGTTCAAAAGTTTAGGTGATAGCTCTATAAAGTAAGTATCTAATATGCCATCCAGCACCTTCACTCTTTGCAGCAAGCCTGCTTGAATAGCGTCATCAACTTGTAAAACCATAACGGCCTTGCCCCCCACAAACTCCCTTCCCACCTGCATGCTGGCAATGTTTATATCTTCTTTGCCTAAAAGCGTAGCTATCTTGCCTATAATTCCGGGCTTGTCAGTTAAAAGACACAATAGCATGTAACGAGAAGGGCTTAAATCGATAGAATATTTTCCTATGCGTACAATACGCATATCATTATCGTTAAACAGAGTTGCAGAAATAGTGTTGGTTTCTTCTCCCTCTCTAACCTTGAGGGTAATCAAGCTTGCATAGTTCTCAACATTGGTGGAGCTGACTTCACGCACATCAATATCCCGTCTGTTGGCAATAAAGGGGGCATTGACAAAATTAACCTCTTCTCCCACCATGCCCTGGAGGATCCCGATCAGGCAAGAAGTCGTCAGAGGTGAGACCTTTTTGTTTGCTATTTCCCCCTGGTAATACAGTTCAATTTCATCTACCGAGCCGCCGTAAAGCTGAATATAAAAACTACCCAGCAAACGCATCAAGGAGAGATAGGGCTTTACTTCTTTAAGAGTGCCCGGCGGTGGCAAATCGGGCACATTCACTGCTGAAATTACCGGCTCTCCCCTGAGAACCCGCAAGGCCTCTTCCGCTACCTGAACTGCTACGTTTATTTGCGCCTCCTCGGTGGACGCAGCCAGGTGCGGCGTGAGGATCACATTATTTAACTCCTTTAAAGGACTGCTGCCTAGTGGCTCCTCTTCAAAAACATCCAGGGCTGCCCCGGCCACCTTACCTTCCCGCAAAGCTTCTGCGAGGGCCGGCTCATCTATAAGCCCGCCCCGGGCACAGTTTATAATTCTCACTCCTTCTTTAACCTGGTCAAGTTCTTCCTTACCAAGGAAATGATACACTGCAGAACTGATAGGCATATGCAGGCTAATAAAATCAGCTTTCTGCAACAATTCCTCCTTGCTCACCAATTTAATATCCATTTTGGAGGCACTTTTTGCCGAGATGTGGGGATCATGTGCCAGGGTTTTCATGCCCATCGCCCGGGCCCGGCGAGCTACATCGCTTCCAATACGCCCGATGCCAAATAGTCCCAGTATTTTATTGTTTAACTCCACTCCGGTAAAACTCTTACGGTCCCACTTTCCTTCTTTAACCGAGTAGTTCGCTGCGGGAATATTTCGCGCCAACGAAGCCAGCATGGCTACAGTATGCTCTGCAGCGGAAATGGTGTTCCCATCAGGCGAATTAATTACCATAATGCCTTTCTCGGTAGCCTTTTCAACATCAATATTGTCAACACCTACACCGGCCCGTCCGATTACCTGTAGATTATCCCCCTTTTCTATAAGGGAACCGGTTACCTCGGTCCCGCTGCGCACAATAAGGGCATGATAATTACCGATAATCTCTTCAAGAGCATTCTCGTCCAAATCGGTTACTACGTCTACTGTAGCTTCTTCTTTCAGCAGTTCCAGCCCCTCTTTGGAAAGAGGATCGCTTACCAAGATATTTATCAATGAGATCACCTCGTGCAGCAAATGCACCTTGTATTTTAAAGAATGATATTACCGCAATTCACCCACAAAAAGGCCCCATCCTATTTTGTCTTCGGACGCTTTTTCCACCCAAAACTTCAGACCGTTTAAAGCGTTGTCAATAACTTCTGCCGGGATATTTCTGTTGTTGATAAGGTGCTCTCTTTTGCTCAACACATTATCGTGAACTGCCTGGTAAGATTTACCCAGGTTCTTGCTGCCCAAATCCTGGATCTCTTTAATCGTAAACCCGGCCTCTTGAAGCTGTTTTTCATAGGTATCGAATGTGGCCAAGTGCGGTACCTTTACGCGGGAATATATTTTTTGTGCCTCTTCTCTACTTAAAGTATCTTTTTCCAGGATATCGGAAAAAACAAACCTTCCCCCGTCTTTTAATACCCTGGCACATTCCTTGAGCAGCATTCCCTTGTCCGGGCTGTGCAGCATGGAATCCTGGCTGAGCATTATATCGAATTCATTATTGGAAAAAGGCATACTGTTAAAATCACCGTCGATTACCTCTATTCTGTCGGCAAGCCCTTCTTCCTTATTTTTCTGCCTGGCATATTCGTTTTCTTTTTCCGAAATGTTTAGGGCTACCACCTTTTTACAGGGAGTATTTTGCACTAAAAAGCGCGGTAGGCCACAAAACCCACTTCCTATATCCAGCAGCACGTCACTGTCTTTAATATCTAATTTAGCGGCCAGGTTTTCATTGGCTATGCGCGCTGCTTCAAAAAAATCATCGGTGCTATCAAAAAGCCCCAGGTGATGATTTTCACCTCCCCAGCACTCCTTGTACATTTCATGAACCGCACTGTTATAATACTCCCTTGCGGTTGCAGTAAAATCTCCCGACGTCATATTACATTTTCCTCCTTAATTACAAAAATTTGGAACTATCGGTACATACATAAAGCTTCAACCATGACTAGCTTTCATTGTCGCATGTCAAAACTTATAAATTACCATACCAGCAACATTATACGTGCAAACGTAATATCTATCAAGCGGAGAGCAGTACATTTATCTATCCTGTCATAATGAGTTTTCGGATAAACTTATATCTTATACCTCGTTCTTAGAATCACTTAAAAATAATAGAGATAAGTAGCTTATACTATCCTTTAGGCTTTATATACACTGCTTGTTACTGGAACACCGCACCCTACGCTTGTTATAATATAAGAGAAAAATTATTATGAGCACTATATCTTGCAAATTACAGGTTTCCTTTCAGGCCCAACTCACCGGCTACCTTTTGCATCCCTTTAATAGTCTCTTCAATAATATCATGCAACTCCATACCCAACAGGTTGGCCCCTTCTTCCACAACATCTCTTTTTACGCCAGCTGCGAAACCTTTCTGCTTCCACTTCTTTTTAACTGACTTGGCCGTTAGGTCCATAATGCTCTTGCTGGGCCGCATCAATACAGTAGCCACGATTAGACCTGTAAGTTCATCTATGGTATAGAGCACCTTTTCCATCTTTTCCAATGGCTCAATATCAGTGCAAATTTTCCAACCATGGCTTTGGACAGCCCTTATATATTCCTCCGGCCAGCCTTCTCTTTCCAGCAGTTCACGCGTTTTTTGACAATGTTCATCAGGGTATTGCTCATAATCCAAGTCATGTATCAGTCCCACTACACGCCACTTCTCCGGATCATTTTCACCAAATATATCCGCGAAATGGTCCATAACTGCTTCCACTGCTAGAGCATGCTTGAGTAAAGCCTCGTCCGTATTATATTTTCTTAGGAGGTCCCAGGCCTCTTCCCGGGTTGGTTTTTTCGAATTCATAAAATTTCACTCCTTGCTTAGTTATTGTGACAAGCAGAAAGAAAGATACTCAATGCTGCACCTCTGTTTTCACCTCCCGATAATATTATATCAGTTGACATGTATGGCAGAATGTTGCTATAATTTTATAACCAGTCGGTTAGAAATATCTTCAAAATAATCGAAAAGCAAAATATTTGTAGGCGAGTTAAAGCTGTTAACAACATATTTCGGACGCACATCAGACAAGGAGGAATTGTAATTAATTATGAGTCATAACGAGGAAATCTTGGATTCGTGTAAAATTGATGCTGATACTTTGGCGGGATACCGTGAAAAGCTCCCTCATATCGCGGAAAAAATAATTGAAAACTCTAATGACCCCGATTGTTTTAACCACGTAGATTATGAACTAATACCATCCAGGGATGCTGTTATTAAAATAATCAATAAGTTCTTTAAGATCCTTTACCCGGGATATTTCAGCTCTGAGAAAATTGACCCTATAAATTTAAACTTTAACATAGGACAGTATGTAACCCAGCTTTTCAGCATGCTGGCAGAACAAGTGGTAAACAGCTTCCGTCATGATTGTTTTCGATTTAACCTGAACTGTGAAGAATGCAATGATAAAGGGCACGAAATTACTTTAAAAATGCTGGAAAACATTCCTGCTATTAGGAAAGTACTGGCGGAGGATGTACGGGCCACTTATGCCGGAGATCCATCTGCCCAGAGCTATGATGAAATTGTTTTTAGCTACCCCGGCATATATGCCATCACGGTATACAGAATCGCGCATACGCTCTTTGAGTTGGACGTCCCCCTGCTTCCGCGGATCATGACGGAATACGCACACAGCAAAACAGGGATTGATATACATCCCGGAGCCCATATTGACGATAAATTTGTTATAGACCACGGAACGGGCGTGGTAATCGGAGAAAGTACGGTCATCGGCAAGAACGTGCGCATTTACCAGGGAGTAACCCTGGGGGCCCTATCACTTCCAAGGAATGCCGGAGATGAATTGCGGGGCCAAAAACGCCACCCGACTATCGAAGATGATGTTATCATCTATTCCGGCGCCACAATCCTTGGCGGTGACACAGTAATCGGGGCCCGGTCGGTCATTGGAGGTAATATCTGGATTACCGAATCCGTTCCGGCAGATTCCCGGGTACTTATGGAAAAACCGCGCCTGGTTTATAAATAGCATCTTTATTTAATATTTTTATTAAATAATTATTATAAAGGCTCCAGGCGAGACAGGAAATGTTTCAACCGGGATGGTTCATAAGTTATTTTTAGTCCGCTAATTTCATCTTTCCTGTCCCGGACACGACTCAATGCTTCTGAAACTACGTCCATGTGCCGATCGGTATATACTCGCCTGGGAACGGCAAGGCGCAGCAATTCGGTTTCCGGGAAAGTAACCGCCCCTGTAACGGTATCCTGTTTTGAAAAAGCCAGAACACCCAGTCCCAACCCTCTTACCCCTGCTTCCCGATACAGCTCTACGGCCAAAGCATCAGCCGGAAGACGGCTTTGGGGCACATGAGGAAGCATTCTTTTCGCATCGACAAATACTGCGTGGCCCCCGATTGGGTTTACGATAGGTATGCCGGCACCGGTTATGCTCTCTCCCAGGTAATTAACCTGCTGTATCCTCTGCTCCATAAAATCCTCGTTAGTCATTTCGTACAGACTTTGCGCCAAAACCTGCAGATCTCTTCCGGCAAGACCCCCATAAGTGTAAAACCCTTCATAAAGAACCAACCTGGATATAAGATCCAGGTACAGGCTCTCATTTTTAACTGCTATAAAACCACCTATATTTACTGCAGGGTCTTTTTTGGCGCTGAATGTACAACCATCAGCGTAAGAAAACATTTCTTTTGCAATTTGGGCAAGTGTTTTTGTTGAGTAGCCGCTTTCCCTTTGTTTAATAAAATAAGCATTTTCTACACAACGAGCAGCATCAAAATATAGTGGAATATCGTATTTTGATGCTGCTCGTTTGGTTTCCTTTATATTAGCCATAGAAACAGGCTGCCCCCCACCACTATTATTAGTAAGGGTAAGCATGACAAAAGGGATCTTCTCTTTTCCTACTTCTTTTATAACACGGTGTAATTTCTCAAGTTCAAGGTTACCTTTAAAGGGGTGGTAAGTCTGGGTATCGTAAGCGATATCAACGACGCAGTCCACCGTTTCAGCTTCATTAACGTTTATGTGAGCAGCTGTCGAATCAAACGGCTGATTAAAAGGAACCAAATCCCCTTTCTTAAGCAAAGTGCCAAACAAGATGTTTTCGGCAGCTCTCCCTTGATGGGTCGGTATTACATACCGGTAGCCTAAAACTCGTTCCACTGCTTCCTGCAGGCGGTCAAAGCTTTTGCTGCCCGCGTAAGTTTCATCCCCTTGCATAAGTGCAGACCACTGCGTGTCGGTCATGGAGCTTGTCCCGCTGTCAGTGAGCAGGTCAATATAGATATCATCGGCCTTGAGGTTGAACACGTTATAATATGCTTCCTTTATCCTTTTATCTCTCTCCTCACGAGTAATAATATTAAGCGGCTCCACAGCCTTAATTTTAAAAGGTTCTGCTTTTATCTTTTTTCCCATAACTAAACAGCTGCCTCCCTTAAAGCAGGTAAGTGGACACTACTCACCAATCGCTTAATAAATTCCACTTTTTTTGTTGCAGTTTAATCGTCCTAATTTTACCACTGCAAGCGACCGCTTTCCAAGTTTTTTAACTCTTGCTTCATACGGTAGATCTTATTTTGAATTAAATGTTTGTCATGCACATAATCTTCTTGTCGCAAGTAAGTCACTGAATCCATGGCGGCAAGCTTGGCTTCCTCTTCCTCAATCTGCCGCAGGACTTTCTCCTTACGTCTTGCAATACGCTGTTGTAATTTGCGTTCCTGGTTAGCCATTAGCTGCACCTCGTATTATTTCTTTAACGGAAATTAATTGATGCACAAAAGATTTGTTATCCTAAATATTATTCTATATTCATCATAATCCTCCTGTAAAGTTGGCTTTTTTTTAGATTTACATACTTATTTGCTCCTCAAGGCAAACTTCAATTATCTCCATATTATTATTTACAGCGCTCACAAAGCAGCCGCCGCGCCTTATACCATACGGTGGTATTTTTGGGTTATACCCCCCTATGGTATAAGATACTCTTGAAATGAAAGCCAGATTAATCATAAAAAAATCCTCCTCATTTATGCTGGAGGAGGATTTTTTTACCGATATTGAAATATTTAACTGCGGGCAAAGCTTGCCAATTAAGATATCCCTATAAACATCAGCTTAAGGCAGCTATTTGCTTATATAATTTAAGGGATTATGAGTTTTGCCACGAATTCCGCCACTCCTGATTTCAAAGTGAAGGTGAGGGCCAGTGGCGTTACCTGAAACACCAATATATCCGATCATCTCTCCCTGCTCAACAATATCTCCAACACCAACTTTATTGCTCGAATTATGGGCATAATATGTAAAATACTCACCGTGCTCAATAATAATCAAGCGCCCATAGGCACTATACCACCCCTCAAAAACGACTAAACCATTATCAGAAGCCAAAATCGGGGTCCCGTTGGGAGCACCGATATCAATACCTTGATGGAACCTTCCGTTGCGCATGCCATAATAGGAAGTTATTTGTCCACCTCTCACAGGCCATATAAACTCCCCGGTCCCCTCCGGCAAGCCCTCTTCATTATCCGCTGCCACTTCTTCCAGTGCCAAAAACCCAACTTCCTTTTCGCCGGATTCATTGACAGTTACCACACGATTATCTCCGTCCCAGCCCACATTGTATCCCAAACGTTCGGCGGCTAAGCGAAGGGGCACAAAAGGAGTACCCTCTATTATTTGCAGTGGATCCTTTAATTCAACTTCTTCTCCGTTAACTTTGGGTAGAGCACTCTCTTCAGAAATTGAGAGAGCCACTTCACCCCGGTAAGCCAAATAAGCCTTACCATCATTAAACTCCTCCAACTTAGCATCAAGGGCCCCGGAAAACTCGTTTAAAGAAACATACATTTTGCCGTCCATAATGAAAGGTGAAGGAGTAAAATAGTGCTGCTGCTCCTCAATCAAAATAGTTATATCTTCAGCAGATGCTCCAACCGGAAATACTACAACAGTGAACAGCAATAAGAAAAAGATAGGTCTCGTCCATTTTTTCATTTTATTCCCTCCGCAAGGTATATGATTGGCGTTCCATACAGCTAAAATTCACCAGCAAATGTTGTGAATTTGTTAAAGAACCTTAACATTCTTAGCTTCGGTTTAACAATTCGCCTTGCGGGAAGAAAATCCTGCCTTTACTCAAAAAAAAAAAAGACATGCTAAGATTAATGTCTCTTCTGCCTAAATGTGCATTTAGATAAAGTAACCGATAAAAAATCCAAGCAGGGTCCCTGCTAACACCTGTAAAGGCGTATGACCCAGTAATTCCTTTAAGCGTTCTTCCGTAAATTGACTCTGCTGCCGAAATGCCTCAACCATTTTATTCAATAATTCCGCCTGCCTACCTGTTTCACGGCGAATATTAGCCGCATCATACAGAACAATAACTGTAAAAGTGAACGCCACAGCTACAACCGGCTCATTATAACCTAAATCCCTCCACAACACTGTGGTGAGCGCAACCGAGCCTGCCGCATGAGAGCTGGGCATTCCCCCTGCTCCCCAAAACCGCTTCAAGTCTATGCCCTTATTCCTCCAGGACTCTATCAGCAATTTTAAGCTTTGGGCAGTTAGCCAGGCGATAATGGGTGTTAAAAGGTACATGCTGTTTCCTTTCCGTTAGTGATCTTCTAACACTTATTATAAATCAGATAAAACCATTTTAATAGATATGTTAATCACGCTTTTTTACATTGAGAGCCGCCAAAAAAGCTTCCTGGGGAATATCCACATTGCCTATCTGCTTTAAGCGTTTTTTACCCTGCTTTTGTTTTTCGAGCAGTTTTCTTTTTCTGGTAATATCTCCTCCGTAGCATTTATCAGTAACACTTTTTCGTAAGGCCTTTATGGTTTCCCGGGAAATCACTTTAGTACCGATAGCAGCCTGGATAGGAACATCAAAATGCTGGCGTGGCACCACCTCTTTTAATTTTTCAATCATCTCCTTTCCCCTCTGGTAAGCATTATCCTGGTGGGCGATAAATGAAAGGGCATCCACCTTTTCCCTGTTAATTAGGATATCTACCATTACCAGAAAAGCAGGATAATAATCATCAAACTCATAATCCAAAGTGGCATACCCCCTGCTCCTGGTTTTTAATAGATCAAAAAAGTCAAAAATGATTTCTGCCAGGGGCATATTGTAAGAAAATACTACCCGCCCGGAATCTAAGTATTCCATATTTTTAAGCGTTCCTCTTTTTTCTTCGCACAGTTCCATTATCCCCCCGATATAGTCGCCGGAAACCAGTATACTGGCATTGACAAAAGGCTCTTCCACCTGCTCTACCTCCCCCATTGCCGGAAAATTAACGGGGTTATCAATAAGCTTTACTTCTCCTTGCTTTAAAGTGACCCGGTAAGCCACATTAGGCGCCGTTACCAGTAACTCCAGGTTGTATTCGCGCTCCAAGCGCTCCTGGATTATTTCCATATGTAATAGACCTAAAAAACCGCAACGAAAGCCAAAACCCAGGGCGGAAGAGTTTTCCGGTTCATAGGTCAATGCCGCGTCGTTTAATTTTAGTTTCTCCAATGAATCCCGCAGGTCCTCAAAACGCGCATTTTCCAGGGGGAAAAGGCCGCAATACACCATAGGAATAACCGGACGGTAGCCCGGAAGTGCCCCGGGGGCCGGATTCCTGGCCGAAGTAATAGTGTCCCCCACCTGCGCCTCGTTGACCCTTTTAATGCCGGCAATTACATAGCCCACCTCACCAGTAGATAATGTCTCCACGGGCACCATTGCCGGGCGAAAAACACCTATTTCATTGACTTCATAAGTTTGACCGGCGTTCATAAAGAGGATTTTCTCACCTTTTTTGAGCTGGCCCTGCATTACCCTTACATAGGCGATAACCCCCCTGTATACATCATAATGGGAATCAAAGACCATGGCCTGTAAAGAAGAGCTGTTTCCGGGTTGAGGAGGAGGCACTCTGCTCACTATTGCTTCCAAGAGTTCTTTTATGCCTTTTCCTTGCTTTGCTGAGCACATTATTACTTCAGATGGATCCAGGCCAAGCACTGCTTCCAGCTCTTGCTTAACTTTCTCCGGGTTAGCATTGGGAAGGTCTATTTTGTTAATAACTGGAATAATCTCCAGCTGGTGTTCCAAAGCCAGGTAGGCATTAGCAAGGGTTTGTGCTTCAATTCCCTGTGCGGCATCAATAATCAACAAAGCCCCCTCACAGGCCGCCATACTGCGAGAGACCTCATAACTGAAATCTACATGGCCGGGAGTATCAATAAGGTTAAGGGTATAACTATTTCCATCTTCAGAAAAATATACCAGGCGCACTGCCTGAAGTTTAACCGTTATGCCACGTTCCCTCTCCAGCTCCATGCGATCCAAAACTTGGTCTCTCATTTCCCGGGGATCAATGGTTTCTGTCATTTCTAATAAGCGATCGGCAAGGGTCGATTTGCCATGGTCAATATGAGCTATAATACAAAAATCCCTGATATTTTTTACCTCTTCTTCATTTTCTACACGATTTTTTTTCATAGCTAACATTTCTCTTTTCCGTCTGGGATTAATAATACTATTATTATAGCACTAGAAGAAAAAGAAATAAACGGGAATAGCCAATTTATCGGTAATCCCGTTCTATAAAAGGCGAGGAAAGATCATCTCCGCAGAAAAAGTAAACGTGCTTATTTTTTTAGACGGAAGAAAATTATTTATACCCGGCTTGAAAATATAATACTTTATAA
>SLJK01000159.1 GCA_007135125.1 Syntrophomonadaceae bacterium
AGTCAAAAATATTAGTATTTAAAAACAAGTGAGCCACTCAGTCATGTTTTCGTTGGTCCTTAAACCGTTGGGCCTTGATCTCATAACGGGGCAGGCTGCCAAAGGGGTGGAATTCAATCTTATAGGCAAGGTTCGTCTTGAGACGCAGCTGCCTGGCCAGTTCCGGCTGTACATCTTCTTCTGTGGCGTTGGTTTCAGGCTCTAACTCTACCTTGAGAGTGATTACATCTGTATCGCCTTTCTTGGATACAATAAGCTCATACTCATCTCCAAGTTCCGGCATGCCACGAACTACTTCTTCCACGGAAACAGGGCTGAATAGAACACCTTTAACCTTGGTAATATGGTCTACCCGGCCGTGAATCCCTCCTTTTAATAGCCGGAAGGTGCGTCCGCATTCACAAGGCTCTTCTGCCCACATACTGACATCCTTGGAGTCAAACCGGATACAGGGCTGAGCTTCGCGATCAAATGCAGTGATAATAATTTTACCCGGCTTGTTGGGTTCCTCAATTGGTTCTCCGCTTTCTATATCAACCAGCTCCACCAGGAAAAAGGCTTCGTTGGGATGCATACCACCAGGCTGAGCGGTACATTCGTATGACCACCCGCCAATTTCTGTGGCGCCTACATGGTCATGCACTTTTGCGCCCCAAGCATCTTCCATGCGCTTTTTAGTAGTGGGTACACTGGCACCGGGTTCACCTGCACAGAGGATCTTCTGCACATTTAAATCCTGAGCTTCCATGTTTAGTTTATTGCGACAGCTTTCTGCCATGCTCAGTACATAGGTAGGGGTCGCCATAAGGGCAGATGCTTTTAATTCCTTGATTTTCAGCAGCCGTTCCTCAGTATTTAAAATTCCACCGGGCACTACTTCGCATCCCACTTTCTCACAGGCATAATGCCCTGCCCAGTAGGCCACGAAAACATTATAACCGAAGGGAATAAATACCCGGTCCGTGTCCCTAAACCCCTGTGCCCATAAAATATAGGCCCAACTCTCGCTCCACCACTCCCAGTCTTGCCAGGTGTCAGGCTGGTATACCGGCTGACCGGTGGTGCCGCTGGTCTGATGATATTCAGTAACCTTCTCCAGGGGCACACAAAGACTGTCTCCGTACGGCCAGGGTTCCTTGTATTGGGCATCACGATAGTCTTCTTTCTGGAGAGTCGGCACTTTCGCGATATCACTCCAGGTCTTCAGGTCTTCGGGTTTAAAACCGGCTTCGTCATAAATACGCCTGTACAACTTGGAGTTGTTATAGCCCCACTCTACAATACGTTTGAACTTTTTGAACTGAAGTTCCCTCAATTTCTCTTGCGGTAGCGTTTCCAATATTGGGTTCCAATACCTGTCAATACCCTTAACTTCCACTCGCCACATCTCCTTTCCAATAATTTTTACGTATCGATCCCCCACAATCTGCCGGATGGAAATTAATCCGGTATCAAGCCTTCATAACTACTGTCCATCTTTTTATGCCCCATTATACCTTATACCAATACCGTTAATATAATTATATTGCAAATATCATGCCAACACATTCAAAGACCATGAACAGGGGGTACAGTTTCGAAATTACCCGCTTTATATAGTCGCAGCAGTTTCTGGAACGATTTCTCTTAATCAACTCTGACTGTCCGGGCTCTGCAGAACATCAAAATTGACTGGTGCCCGGGTAATGGTTTGACAAAAAAAAATAAACTCTGGTAAAAAAAGGGCAGACTTTAGGCAGTGGGCGCCTCGCCATTATCGCTGCTTTGTTTTATTTTTCGAATCCTTCGCGTAAAACTGGAAAGACTTATTCCCAGCATCTCTGCAGCTTCTTGGTGAGAACTGCACTGTTCGAGGGCTCTTTTGACCACGGCCAGTTCGAATTCACTGACCATTTCTTTAAGGGGACCAACATTATCGTTGACCACAAAATTTGACTGCATTTTGGACTCGTCAGCATACGTTTCAGAAAGATGTGCAGGAGTGATAGTTTGTTGAGACACAGTAATTAACAATCTTTCCACCAGGTTAAATAGTTCACGGACATTGCCTGGCCAACTATACCGGGTAAGATGTTCCATAAGGGCTGGGTTGATTTCTTTATGCATTCCATATTTTTCCTTTAATTTAGCGCTACAATACTGAATGAGGGCGGGGATATCTTTAGTACGTTCTCTTAAAGGTGGGACCTCCAGTGGTACAACCTGCAGGCGGTAAAAAAGATCCTTCCTAAAAGAGCCGGCGTGAACCATCTCCTGCAGGTTTTGATTAGTAGCGGCAATAATACGAATATCCAGTGCTCTTGGCCTGGTGCCACCGATGCGGATAATTTCCCTGTCCTGTAAGACTCCCAGCAGTTTTGCCTGGACCTCCAGGGGAAGCTCGGCAATCTCATCCAGGAAAAGTGTTCCCTTATCAGCCAGCTCGAAAAATCCCGCTTTACCAGTTTTTAAGGCCCCGGTAAAAGAACCCGGGTCATAACCGAACAGCTCTGATTCGATCAGGCTGGGAGGAAAAGAAGCACAATTGACCTTAACAAAAGAACCTCCGGAGTTGCGAGAGCTCTTGCTGTGTATCAAGCGTGCTATGAGTTCTTTCCCTACTCCTGTCTCACCGTAAATAATTGCCGTCGAATCAACCTGTGCAACATGCACAGCAAGCTCCACCAGGGACTCCATCTCTTTGCTGTTGGCTACTATCTCGTATTCCCCATCATCAATACTAACCAGTCTGTAAGGAAAACCGGGTTCCAAGGAATAAGGCTCATATGGTTGGAGATTATCTGTATCTTCACTGCCGGAAGGATATACTTTTAAGCTGCGAATATTGCATACTACCCGCTCCAACCTTCCGGAAGAATCCAAAACCGGCGAAGCTGTATTGAGCAGTCTCTTTCCTGCTATAGTCTTAACCTCCCGCGTCACCGTTTTTCTCTGTTCAAGAGACTCAAGAGTAGCAGAATGGTTAATTAACCTGTCTCTTAAAAGATCGCGGATATTTTTCCCCTGGTGTGTTTTAACATCGAGTCCGGATATTTTTTCGATGGCGGGATTAACATAAAGGATCTTCCCGGATGGGTCAGATATCAAAAGGGCATCACTGGAGTGGGTTAAAATGGTTTCTAGCTCTCCCATGCTTTCCCTTTTCAAGAATATTGCCTCCCTTATGAGTATATATAATTAGGGCTGTAGTTGCTTCTATATATTATCATATCTGCTCGTTTTGGAAAAGGTACAATAATTCGCCACTGTAAACGAAGAACCTGAAGAAGGACGAAACGTTATAAATAACCTCCCCCAAGACTTTCTTGTAATGCTACAATGAAAAAAGGAAGTACTGAAGTAATATAGAATAATTGATATTATGCAGTTTTTCTTATAAAATAAAGGCTGCGCTATGAAACGCATTTTATTCTACGAAGAGGTGTAAACATTGATATTTAAAGGAATCTGCCTGGGAGCAGCAACCATAAGCATGGTAACGGTAGAAAAGAACAGAGATGGGCTGCATCTTTTAGAATCAACATCCATAACACATGAAGGAGAGCTGCAGCGTACCCTCATGGAAATGCTTTCTACAGAAACAAGGGGAAGGCTTTCCAGTACAGGCCGTCGTTTTAGAAACCTACTTTCTGTTCCGGGTATCTCCGAGCCGGAAGCCATCGAATTGGCTTACGAATTCTGTAATAAGGGCACCCCCGTTGATGCTATCGTCAGTGCGGGAAGTGAAACTGTAATTCTCTACGAATTGGGTCAGGAAGGTCATATCGTAAATGTGCATACAGGTAGCAAGTGTGCTTCCGGCACAGGTGAATTTTTTCTGCAACAGGTTGAAAGAATGGGCCTGAAGCCGGAGAAAGCAATAGATACCGCAAAAGGATTCGACCCTTATCCAGTGGCCGGTCGCTGCTCTGTTTTTTGCAAAAGTGACTGCACTCATGCTTTAAATAAAGGGGAAAAAAAGGGGCGGGTAGTAGCAGGGCTCTGCAAAATGGTGGCAGTCAAGATCCTGGAGTTGATCCGCAATACAGGCAGTAAACGTATCCTTCTAATTGGTGGTATGTCACGCAATCACCTTATGGTTGACTTTCTACGTCAAGAAGTGGAGGTTATTATCCCCGAGGAGGCAACCTATTTTGAAGCCCTGGGTGCTGCAATATGGGGTGCCCGCCAGGAAGTTGAAATGGTCGATATCGACGAAAAAGCGCTTTTTGTTCCTTCGCACAGTTCTTTTTCTTTTCTCCCCCCCCTGGGAGAGGCCAGTGAACTGGTGACTTTTAAGGAAGCCCTTGAAGACAAGGCCCGGGAGAATGATCGTCTTCTGCTGGGCCTTGACGTAGGTTCTACCACTACGAAGGCAGTACTCCTGAGGGAAGAGGATAAGGCATTGGTGGGCTCTGTTTATCTACGAACCATGGGTGATCCGGTTCAGGCGGCTCGAAACTGTTATGCCTCTCTGGCTAAATATGTCCCTAAAGATACGGAAATTATTGGCCTGGGAGTAACCGGTTCGGGACGTCAAATTGCTTCCATGCATGCTCTCACCGAGGGAGTTATTAATGAGATCATTGCTCACGCCACCGCTGCCTTGTATTTCGACCCCCAGGTAGATACTATTTTTGAGATAGGAGGGCAGGATGCCAAATACACGTACATCGTTAACGGTGTCCCAGCTGATTATGCAATGAACGAAGCTTGCTCTGCCGGAACGGGTTCTTTCTTGGAAGAAGCTGCACGTGAAACCTTGGAGGTAGAAATGACCTCCATAGCTCCAAGGGCCATGAGAGCTAGCTCACCTCCCAATTTCAATGACCAATGTGCCGCCTTTATCGGCAGCGATATAAAAACTGCTGTTCAGGAAGGTATTAGCACAGATGATATTCTGGGGGGGTTGGTCTACTCCATCTGCCTTAACTACCTGAATCGTGTCAAAGGTAACAGGCCGGAAGGACAAAAGATATACATGCAGGGGGGGGTTTGCTACAACAAGGCAGTCCCTATAGCTATGGCATCACTGCTGAACAAGAAAATAGTGGTCCCACCTGAACCCGGATTGATGGGAGCTTTCGGGGTAGCGTTGGATATCAGCGAAAAAATCCGCCTGGGACTTCTTCCTGCACAGAGTTTCAACCTGGAAGAGCTGGCAAGCAGAGAAATCCAATATGAAAAGCCTTTCGACTGCAAGGGTGACGAAGGGTGTGACCGCAGGTGCACCATCAATGTCCTGCGCATCAAGGGCAAAAAATATCCCTTTGGGGGGGGGTGCAGCCGTTACAGCGGCCTTACCAGGCAGTCAACCCGCAAAGCTGCAAACCTGGACCTTGTTTACCTGCGTGAAAAAACACTTTTCCAGCAAGCAATGATTTCAAGCGGCTTTGCCCCCCGCGGCAAAACTGTAGGGTTAACTCGTTCTATGCTGACAAACAATCTCTATCCTTTATATTATAGTTTTTTTACATTCCTGGGCTTTGAGGTAATTACTTCTTCTTATCCCGATTCTGCCGGGCAGCAGTTTCAAGGAGCTCCTTTCTGTTTCCCGGTAGAACTGGCCCACGGGTATATTTATGATCTACTCAAACTGAAACCTGACTATATCTTTCTACCGCAGGTAAAAGGACTTCCGGCCAGTTATGGAAATCAAGTCTCTATAACCTGTCCTCTCTCCCAGGGAGAACCCTATTACCTGCGAGCCACCTTCCCACAGCTACAGAACAAAGAAAAGGTTCTCATACCGGTGCTCGATTTTTCCTCCGGTTATGAAGCCCCGGAGAAAGAATTTATCGAAGTGGGAAAACACCTGGGAATTTCTCGCCAGGAGTCCTCCCAGGCCTTCCGCTTTGCTGTATCCAGGCAAAAAGAA
Organism: Syntrophomonadaceae bacterium; assembly: GCA_007135125.1. GTDB lineage: Bacteria > Bacillota > Dethiobacteria > DTU022 > UBA8154 > SLJK01. The sequence goes on from SLJK01000159.1 coordinate 5,858, forward strand.
ATTCTGGAACAGCTAAAAGAAAAGGGGCGCGAACTTCTGGATGAGTTGGCTGCTAACCCCGAACAAAAAGCCGTCGTTCTTTTCGGGCGCTCATATAATGCCTTTTCCGTTACCGCTAACCTGAGTATTCCACATAAATTCGCTTCCCGGGACTGGAAAATTATACCTTACGACTTCCTGCCTTTTGAAGAAGAAGAAACAGACAAAGATATGTATTGGTCCAGCGGACAAACAATTTTAAAGGCTGCCCACTTGGTAAGACGCCATCCACAACTTTTTGGGGTTTTTATTACCAATTTCAGCTGTGGGCCTGATTCTTTTTTGATAGGATACTTTCGTGAAATTATGGGCAGCAAACCTTCACTTACCCTGGAACTGGACGGGCACACTGCCGATGCCGGTCTGGACACCCGGATTGAGGCTTTCCTGGATATTGTCAACAGCTACCTGCAATCTTTCCTGAAGGAAGCAGCACATGCGGAAGAAAAAATGAATGGCCGCCCCAAAGCGCTCATCAAAAAAGACGGGACATATATCCAACTACCCACCGGCGGGCTGTTACCGCTGACTGACCCCAAGGTAAAATTATTAATACCTTCCATGGGCCAGCAAGGAAATCCTCTTCTCTCCGCTGTAATGGCTTCGCAGGGAATTAATAGCATTCCTCTTCCCCCACCGACTGCGAAAGAGCTAAAACTGGGAAGGTCCAACAGCAGCTGTAAGGAGTGCCTCCCCCTGCAGTTGACAGTGGGTAGTCTGCTGCGCTATCTGGAAGAGAACGATATGCAGGAAGAAGAACAGTTGGTATATTTTATGCCTGATGCTTCCGGTCCCTGCCGCTTTGGACAATACCAAGTATTCATCAATCATCTCCTTGATAATTTGGGAATCACTAACGTAACCACCCTTTCTCTAAGCGCCGAAAACAGTTACGGGGG
>SLJK01000051.1 GCA_007135125.1 Syntrophomonadaceae bacterium
CCAGGACAAAAAGATATACAGACAGCAAAAAACATGCCGCCGTAATGGCTATGGCCGCCAGGTTGCGCACCGCCTCGCCTGCACGAATGGACCAGTAAACAAGAAAGCTCCCCAGCAGGGGGACAAGCACCAGTAAAAGTGGTATAACACTTTGATACTCCATTATTTGCATCCCTGTTTCAGAAACAGCAGGTGTCATGTATGCGTCTGAACCCCCTCCCGTACTCTGCTACCAAATTTCTGCAAAATAATCGAGATATTCTAAATCGTCAATTTAATATACAGACAAAAAAGCACAGGTTCCCTCTCACAGGAGAAAGACTGCTGTGCAAACAACCCTTTATCAGAAACCGTATAGCAAACTCGTTATGGATTGAACGATATCCAAAGGCAGGTTGTAAACAGGTAAACCAAAGATAAAGCAGCCGATAGCGAGCACTATAATCGGCGCCAGCATCAATGCGCCCGGCTCTTTAAAGTTGCTGATTTTAAAGTCCCTGTGGTGTATATCTGCACCGTCGGCAGACTCACCGAAAAAGGCATTGTAAGCTATAGGAAGATAGTAAGCGGCATTAAGCAGGCTGCTGATAAGCAGGATCAAAACCAAAACAGGTTGGTTTATCTCCAGCGCCCCCAGGCTCAGATGCCACTTTGCCAAAAAGAGGTTGAAAGGCGGCATACCTACGGCGGTAATCGCCGTGATGGTGAAAGCCAGCATGGTTATGGGTAGCTGATAACCGATACCTTTCATTTTACGGATGCTCCTGTTTCCAGTGCCCTTGATGATGGACCCGGCACAGAGAAACATGCCCCCTTTCATAAAGGCGTGAGCCATGATATGATATACGGCACCGGTCAGGGCATAAGGGGTAAGGATCGCTATGCCTAAAATTATATAGCCCATCTGGGCAATCCCGGAGTAAGCCAGACGACGAATAATGTCATCCTGCGCTATGGCAATAGTAGACCCGAACAAGATGGTAAAAGCAGCGATAACAATCAAAACATTGTCCCAGGCAACCGTTCCCCAAAATTCAACTCCAAAAACATTATAAAATACGCGGACCAACCCATAAACGCCTGTCTTCAACATTATCGCCGAAGAAAGAAGAGCAGCAGGCAGGGGCGCAAAAGTGTAGGCGTCGGGCGCCCAGAAATGCAGCGGAAACATGGCCGACTTGGTGCCGAAGGCAATCAGAAACCCCAGAAAAGCCAACAGGCTAAAGGAAGTGATATCGTTAAAAAGTCCCGGTGAATCCAGGGCCAGGGAGCCGGTATCGCGGTACGTAATTACAACCGCCAGGAACAAGGCCACCCCTGCCAGAATAGTCATAAAGAGGAACTTGACACCTGCGGCCACCTGCTCGGCCGTGGAATTGTGAACCACCAGCACGAAATACACAATAGACATAAATTCGAAAAACAGGAACAGGCTGAACAGGTCACCTGCCAGAACAACCCCCAGGCTCCCCCCGTATACGAGCATTAAAAAGCCAAAAAAGCGCTGGGGTAACGGGTCACCTTTCATATAGCCTATGGAATAGATAACAATAATTAATCCAAAAAAAGTAAATAAAAGCCCCATATACAGGGAAAAGATATCTACTTGAAAATTTAGCCCCAGGGGCGGCAGCACATCAATCCTGCCGACCACCACCATACCTTCCCGGACCAGGGGGTACATGTAAAGGACAAGAGCAAAAGGAATAATCGCCCCCAGCAGGAGAAACAGGTTGCGCAAAACACCCACCAGGGCAGGAGGTTGGTGTTCTGTTGGGTCACTCTCCAGTAAACCGTCATATTCTATGTTGGAGAAAGCTCGACCCGGCCTGATACCGGTCAAAAATATAGCTACCCCGGCTATAATTGGGACTATGGTCGCCCAAAAAGGAATAAGAGAAATTAAGATTTCCTGTGACATATAACTTCTTTCCCCCTTTTAAAAAACTGTCTTTACCATATTTTCTACCAGTGGAATGGTGGTCTGGTTGGCAAAAAGGCCAAAGAAAACTGCCATCACCGCCAGGATTATAATGGGTACAAGCATGGTAAGCGGCGCTTCAAAGCCTTTCGGCTTTTCAAATTCCCCCTCTTTGAAAAAAGCATTGATTACGATGGGAAGATAGTACATGGAGTTTAGCATGGCACTGACCAGGAGAAGTATGGCAAAAATGAGCCTGCCCCCCTCCAGCGCACCCGTCAAAAGATAAAACTTACTCAAGTAACCACAAATAGGAATGATCCCGATCAACCCCAGGCCGCTGATAGCAAAAGCAACCATGATGATCGGCATCCTTTTCCCGAGACCATGTAATTCATCGACCCGCGTTTTACCGGTTAAGCGAATGATTGTTCCGGCACAGAAGAAGAGGGTAATTTTTAAGATGGCGTGATTAATGATATGTATAACTCCTCCTGTAAGCCCTGCCGGGGTCAACATTAAACCACCAAGGGTAATATAACCCAGCTGGCTAATGGTTGAATACGCCAGCCTGAGCTTTAATACTTTCTGACGTAGTGCAATAATAGAACCGGCCAGGATAGAAAAAGCAACCAGCACGGCCAGGTAATCTACAACACCAAGCTCCAGGGTTTTTTCCGGGCCAAAAATGTAATAGAGCACCCTTGTCATACCGAAAACACCGCTTTTTACGACCGCAACAGCGTGAAGAAGTGCGCTAACCGGTGCCGGGGCGACCATGGCGGCCGGCAGCCAGGAGTGCAAGGGCATTATGGCACCTTTGGTGCCAAAACCCAAAATAGCCATAAAAAAGATGATTATTAATAGGACAGGGGAAGCCCCTGTGACATTTTCCAGTATACCTCCGGGAACGAAAGTGGCACCCGGAACCAGTCCGTTTAAAATGATAAGGGAAAAGAGTATTAATCCTCCCCCTCCAAAACAGTAAACCATGTATTTAATTCCGGAGCGGGTAGCCTCTTCCGACTGGGAATGAATTACCAGGGGGTAAGTGCATAGGGTCAGGTACTCAAAAAAGATATACATGGTAAACAGGTTTCCGGCAAAAGCAACACCCATGGTAGCACTCATAGAGATAACAAAGAAAAAGAAGTATCTACCCTGCGCCGGCTGGCGTGACATGTATCCCATAGAATATACAATGGCAAAAATCCAGAGCAGCGAAGAGGTAAAACCAAAAATTATCCCCAGTTGGTCAACCCTGAAAAACAACTCCAACCCGCCGATAAACGAGAGTAATTTTAATTCCACCACTGCCCCGTTCAAAATCAAAGGGAGCATGGAGGCCACAATTAGAAAATTAATGCCTACAGTAAATACCGCGGTAAGGTTACGTATCCTGACCTGCTCTTCGGGAATCCGGTTAATGGCCAAGGCCCCGATAATCGGTAAAACAACCGCCCAGAGAGGTGCATATGAAATGACTGCATCCATTGTTATTACTCTCCCCTAGCTTAAACTAAAATAGAAAGATACTTGCTCCCAACAGCAGCAGCAAAGTGGCCATAAAAATAATAAAATCTACATCAAAGTTCATTAAATTGAAAAGCTGAAAGATCCTATCGCCCTTGGGATCATAATCCACTTTTATAATCAAGAAGAAAAATCTCCTGAAAGCCATACCCCAACGGCGCGCCAAAGAACTGATTCCTCCCAGCCAGGTATCGTAAAGGCCACCGCTGACCTTGGAGGAGGAGCCCGCCATCCCCACTGCTACCGACCCCAGGGTTCTTTCGTCAAAAGAAGCTACACCGCTAGAAATCGTAAAAAGAGAAGGAATCCCTTTGACAAAGGCTCCATCCACGACCGTTTCTACTAACCTGCCCAGGTATGTATATACTACTCCTGCCGCGTACAGCAGCGGCCTGTAGAGCAGATATTCAACACTGAACCAGGAAGGAAGATGTACCCCGCGATCAAGTATTCCTGCGATAAACGTAAAAACAACTATCCCCGTAAGGATTATCTGCAGAGCACCCCATGCTCCTTGTAAAGAATATACATCAAGCGAAGAAGCATAAGGCAGTATTGAGCTTAATAAATGCGGCCAGATGCCGAACAGAATACAGCAAGCAGATGCGCCCAGGATAGCAATGGTCATGGTGGGAGTTAACTCCCGCAAAATCCTGGCATGGCTTTTCAAAAAACCGAAATAAACAAATTTACAGAAGGAGAGGGTGGTCCCCACACCAGCTACCCAGAGCATCCACTCCATGGGTTGTACCCCGTACATGGCATTTTTCAGCAGGTATTTACTGACATATCCGTTAAAGAGAGGACTCCCGGCAATGGCCAGGGCGCCCACCGTAGCCCCTATCACCGCCGCGGGAATCGTCAACCAGATCGGCGGCAGGTTGCGCCCTTCAGCAGTGTGAGGGTGAATATCATGGAGGTCTTCCTTGCTCGTGGCATAAATAATGGCGCCGGCGCTCATAAAGAGCAGGGCTTTATAAAACATGTGGTTCACCATGTGTAACAGGCCGCCGTCCACGGCAATAAAAGTTCCCAGGCCCACGCCGGCCACCATGAAACCTACCTGGCTAATAATGTGATAAGAAAGCAGGCGACGCATATCACTCTGCATCAGGGCATATATTGCTCCGAAAAGCGCCATGCAGGCCCCCATAAAAGCGATGCCGTGATGGGCGGGGAGGATACGGGCCACAGCAAACACCCCCACCTTGGTCGTCAGGCCCGCAAGAACGACACTGGAAACAAAAGAGGCTGCGGGATAGCTCCAGGGAAGCCACACGTGCAGGGGTAAAAACACAGATTTGATACCAATACCGAGGATGAAAAAAGGAAGCCCGGCTGCGGGGACGGATATTAAAAAGGAACCTGTAGCACCGTAATGCTGCATTATACCCAGGAAAAGAATGAGGCCGCCTCCTAAATGAAGCAGCAAGAAGCGGTAGCCCATCTTGATAGCCTGTGGCGTTCCTTTCAACAGGATTAACCCTGCCGTGGAAACCGTTAAGAATTCCCAAAATATAAAGAGGGTCAGAAAATTACCCGCGAAGGCAATCCCCACCGCACTGCCGATAGCGACCAGTGCAACCGCCTGTTCGCCGGCCCTGGCTACCTGAAGTCCGTAAAGCAGGGCAAAGGCTCCCACCAGGATAAAACCGAAAGCAGCAATTTTGCCATAGGGGTGCTCGCTAAAAAACAGGGGTGCCATCCCGCTGTCCTCTGCAAATGTCGAGGTTAATAAGAAAACGCTGCCCAACTCTCCCGCAGTAAGAATATAAATAGCAACAGCGATCATTCCACCTACATAGGCTAGCATCAAGGATTGTCTTCCCCTGTCAGAAAGAACTAACAACGCAGGGGAGGCTATTATGGGTGCAAATACTGGTAACAGGGCCAGGTTTATTTTCATCACTTCCTTTTTCTAAAGCTGCACAAATAACAGGTCAGATGTGCCGGTTAAAATTTCACAAATAGCTCCCGAACCACTGCCTGGGCCATCTCCAGCGGCCAGTTTTGGGGCATAAGGACAAAAGCTATACTGCCGATGGCCAGGATCCCAATAGGTATAAGCATATTTAAGGGAGCCTCGGCCATCCTCGTCCTGTCGCTGCCGGAATTCTCCGGCTGGTGTGCCCCGGAAACTGTGCCGGCCTCCAGGCCCTCTTCCTTCGGAGCCGCAAAAAAGGCGGCGATGACAATGGGGAAGTAATAGGCCGCGTTCAACAGACTGCTAACGATCAGCAGCACCACAATCATGGGCTGTCCTATGTCCAGGGCCCCCAGGGCCAGCTGCCACTTGCTGACAAAACCGTTAAAAGGCGGGATGCCCACCATGGAGAGGGAACAGAGGGTAAAGGCGATCATGGTCAAGGGCATCTTAAAACCAATACCTCCCATATGGCTGATCCTTCTTTCTCCCGTACGCAGAATTATAGCCCCGGCAATAAGAAAAAGCCCACCCTTCATAAAGGCATGGGTAAAAATGTGGTACACTCCGCCGGTCAAAGCTCTTTCGCTCAACATCGAAATACCCAAAAGTATGTAACCGATCTGCGCCACACTGGAATATGCCAGCCGCCTCTTAATGTCATCCTGAATCAGGGCCAGGGCTGAACCCAGCAATATGGTAATCACGGCCAAAATTAGCGTTATTTTCTCCCAGCCCAGGGCCTGCAAAAATTCGAATCCAAAAACCTGGTAAAAAACACGGAGCAGGCCGTATGCACCGACCTTGATCATCACCCCGGAAAGCAGGGCACTCACCGGAGCAGGAGCGGCGGGGTGTGCGTCCGGCAGCCAAACATGCACGGGGAAAATACCGGCCTTGATGCCAAACCCCAGCACGAAGGAGATAAAAGCGATAAAAGAAAGGGTTGAAACCTCGCTGATCAAACCAAACTCACTCAGCGAAACACTCCCGCCGATAAAATATGTAATGACTATCCCGAAGAAAATGGCCAGACCCGCACCAACGGACATGAAAAGATACTTTACACTGGCAAACATGGCATAAGGGTGTTCTTCATGAGCCACCAACGCGAAAGATGCCAGGGCCATAATCTCAAAGAAAAGAAAGAGCCCGATAAGGTCTCCCGTAACCACGGTGCCCAGACAGCCGCCCATACAGATCAGGAGCAGGCCGTAGTAGCGATCATGAGCGTGTTCCTTCTCCATGTAGCCGATAGAATGCAGCGCGGCAAGCAGCCACAAGAAGGAAATAATCATGGCCAGGAAAAAACTGAGCGCATCGAAGCGAACCGAGACGGTAAAAGGCAGGGAAAGAAAAGCGTAGCGCCCATAAATAACATAACCCGCCG
>SLJK01000020.1 GCA_007135125.1 Syntrophomonadaceae bacterium
CGTGAGGGATTGATATTTGGAAGCTGGGGCAACTTGAGCTGCAAACTGGGGGAGGATAAAATTATTATCACTCCAAGTGCCTTACCCTACGATAATCTGCAATATACGGATATGGTGGTGGTAGACCTGGAAACCGGAACGGTAGTGGAAGGCAAATGGAAACCGTCTTCGGAGCTCCCCCTGCATCTTGCCGTTTACAAATCCAGAAGAGACGTACAAGCTATAGTACATACCCACAGTATTTTCTCCAGCGCATTTGCGGTGGCCAGGAAAGAGATCCCTGTGGCCTTGGAAGAACTTGCACAGTTGGCCGGGGGGAATATCCCTGTAGCAAAGTATGCACTTCCGGGCAGCGATGAGCTTGCCGATAATGCTGCAAAAACTCTGGGAAAAGAATCCTTCGGTGTTCTTTTGGCCAACCACGGCCTGATAACAGTTGGGGAAGATCTGGAAGCAGCGACCCAAAGAAACCGGGTCATCGAAAGGAATGCCCAGGTACTGCTTTGGTCCAACTTGTTGGGGACTCCCGCACTACTGGAAAAAGAAGAGGTCAAAGAATTACGGAGAAAGTTTTTATATTTTTACGGACAGTATAAATAGAGCATGAGCGGTAATAAAAGACAGGGATTATGATGATTATTAATTGCAAGAAGGATTTTTTTCTTTTAATGCTTGATACGTGCAAAGTTATACTGTAAAGCATGGCAGTGGAGGGATTTAAGTGAATATATTATTAACCAACGACGACGGGATACATGCCGAAGGCATACAAATACTGGCGGAAACATTACTGCAAAACGAAAGTTTTAAAATATTTATCGTAGCCCCGGATCATGAACGTAGCGCCACCGGGCACGCTATTACTATGCATCGTCCTCTCAGGGCGGAAGAAACCAGGTTTTTCCATAACTCCAGCTTAAAAGGCTGGTCTGTGAATGGGACCCCTGCAGACTGTGTCAAATTAGCGGTGGAATATCTACTCCCCGATAAACCCGACCTGGTTGTCTCCGGTATTAATCGCGGGGCCAATTTGGGGACCGATGTACTTTACTCGGGAACTGTTTCTGCCGCTATCGAGGCGGTCATTTTGGGTATCCCGGGGCTAGCTGTTTCACTTACTGAAAGAGAAAAGCCTGATTTTCGGTTTTCGGCCAATTTTATTTTACGAATGATTAGTAAAATATGTAAGAAAAACCATTTGCCGCAAGATACACTCTTAAATGTCAATATCCCGGGGAAAACTCGCAGCGAAATCAAGGGTGTCGCAGTTACCAGACTGGGAGTGCGTGTCTACCATAATGCATTCCAGAAAAGAGTGGACCCCAGAGGGAATAGTTATTACTGGCTGGCAGGGGAACTACTTGATAACCTGGACCCCGAAAAAGAGGCGGATACAGATGTGTTTGCCATTCAAAACTCCAACATTTCCATTACCCCTATTCAATTTAACCTGACTAATTTCCAACTGATGGACAAACTAAAAGAGATTGACTGGGGGATATAGCCCTAAAGGGTTTCATTATGCGCTTGCAAAAATTGGGTACTAACAAGTATTTGATTCCCCGCAGCGGGGCGATGAAAGTAGATGTCGTACTCTACCTGAATGACGATTTATTTGAACATTTCCGGGACGAGGAATCTCTCCGACAACTCGCCGAGGCGGCTTCTCTGCCGGGCCTTTACGGGCCTGTTGTAGGTATGCCTGATATCCACGCCGGTTATGGCCTGCCCATCGGGGGAGTTATGGCCATGGATGTGACAGAAGGGCTCATTTCTGCCGGGGCAGTGGGGATGGATATAAACTGCGGCGTAAGGCTGCTGCGCACAGAGCTGGAAGCAAATAAACTTACCGAAAACCACTTACGGAGTCTGATGAAAGAGATCGTTTCTCGTGTCCCTACAGGGATTGGGAAGGTAAGTAAACACCAGCAACAACTTCGAGGACATTTCGAAGATATACTTGAAAAAGGGCTGGTCCCCCTCCGGAAACTAGGATATGTCCGGGACGAAGACCCTTTTTTTATAGAAGAAGGAGGAAGTTTCCCGGGGGCCAAACCAGAAAAAATCAGCCGCAAGGCTTACCAACGCGGCAACCAACTTTCCACCATAGGCGGAGGTAATCATTTTATTGAGCTGGGAATGGTGGACCAGGTTTATGATGAGCAAACAGCAGCACTTTTTGGACTGCATACCGGGATGCTCTCCGTCCTTGTGCACACCGGCAGCAGGGGGTTGGGGCATCAGATTTGCGTCGATTATTCCTCCGTTATGAATCGTGCTGCCGGGGGATACGGGCTAAAACTTCCCTCCAAGGGCCTGGCTGCAGTACCAATTTCTTCTAAAGAAGGAAAAGATTATTTTGCGGCGATGGCGGCAGCGGTTAACTTCGCTTATGCCAACCGGCAGCTGGTTACATATGATATCAGAAATGCCTTTAGTGCTGTTTTTCGCTGTCCGGATGCGGAGCTTGGCCTGGAAACAGTTTATGACCTGGCTCATAATATTGCCAAGTTTGAAAAGGTGGAAGAAAAACTCCTGCTAATCCACCGCAAAGGAGCCACCAGGGCTCTACCCCCCGGACACGATAATAACCCCGCCGCGTACATGAATAGTGGCCACCCCATCATTATTCCGGGAACTATGGCAACCCCTTCATATGTGGTAACAGCTAATCACAGCTCAGTGCACACCTTTTATTCTGCAAACCATGGTGCAGGCAGGGTTATGTCAAGGCGAGCCGCGCGCTCAACAATTACACCTGAAATGTTAAAAGATCAACTTGGACCGGTGTTTTTTCACGGAAATCAATTCCAAAAAATTACCGATGAGGCACCTCAAGCTTATAAAAATATCAATGATGTGCTGGACACTTTGGCAGAAATAGGTATGGTAAACAAGGTTGCCCGCTTATCCCCGTTGGCTGTTATTAAAGGTGAAGAATAGAAGATCAGAACAGCCATATACAACTATATCTACTTTAGTGGGGGCGCGCAGCATAGTTTGACCTTTTGACCAATCTTGACTTAATAAACGAAATTTGGTATAATTAATAATTGTACCGGGTCTTCAAATTCTCTACTTAAACAAAGAAATACCGATTTTTAAATACGTTATGGGAACGCCCGAGCCGAATTGAATAACAAGCTACACCGCTGGAGGTGATATTTACATGAAAAACGAAACAAACAACAAAGTAGAGATATACGGCATCGGTAATCCGCTGATTGATGTCCTTGCACAGGTAAATGATAGCGATATCGAACAGCTCAAACTAAATAAGGGGACGATGGAGCTAATCGATACCGAACGTGGCAACTCTATCTTGGAGCATATCAAGGATCTTGAAAAGATATATTCGTGCGGCGGCTCGGCTCCGAATACAATGATAACCCTGGCAGCACTAGGTGTCCAGACAGCATTGTCGGGGATGGTTGGTGCTGACGAGCTTGGGGAAATTTACCGCAAACGTCTCGAGGAGCAAAACGTTATCTCGGACCTGGCAAACTGCTCGACTGAAACCGGCAGTTGCATTGTTCTCGTTACCCCGGATTACGAACGTACTATGAGCACAAGGCTAGGTGCCTGCCAAAGTTTTAACCCCGCAAATGTGAATCACCGGAAGATTGCTGAAGCCAGTTACTTGTACTTTACTGGATATATGTGGGATACCGAACCACAAAAAAAAGCTTTGACAGCTGCGATTGAAACAGCACGTAAAGCCGGCACGAAAGTAGTTTTTGATGTTGCCGATCCTTTTGCCGTAGAAAGACATTACAGTGACTTTCTTGAGCTAATAAAAAGCAGCGTCGATATTGTTTTCGCAAATTGTGATGAGGCACGCCTGCTCGTGGGAACTGATGATCCTGAAAAAGCTTCCCATGAATTGGCTAAAATATGCGCGGTTGCTACAGTGAAGAATTGCGCCGATGGTTCGTGCATTGCTTCTAAAGAAACCAAATCCATCTCAGTAAACTCTTATCCCGTTGATGCAGTCGACACTACCGGAGCCGGCGACAATTACGCTGCAGGTTTTCTATACGCCCTTGTAAATGGCTACTCGCTTGCCGATGCGGGACGGATAGCTTCATATGTAGCTGCACAAGTAGTGAAGCAAACTGGAGCACAGTTCAATGAACAAGCCATAAAAAATATAATTCAGGCCATCGATGAAGGTGAGTGGCGTTCAATATAAGAACTGCCAAGGTAAAAGGGCCCTTACTGTCGCAGGTGCAGTCGGGGACAGCCATCTCATAACATATGACTTATGGCCCTGTTATAAAGCCTGTCAAATAATATGCAGGAGGGATATGTAACAAAATGACGACGACGAAAAAAGTGGATTACAAAGTAGCGGATTTGAACCTTGCTCCATGGGGAAGAAAGGAAATGGAGATAGCGGAAAAAGAAATGCCGGGACTGATGGCAACACGAGAAAAATATGCAGCGAATAAACCGCTGAAAGGTATCCGTGTCACGGGAAGCCTCCATATGACAATTCAAACAGCGGTTTTAATCGAAACGCTGGTAGAATTGGGTGCAGATGTGCGCTGGGCAAGCTGTAACATCTTTTCAACCCAGGATCATGCCGCTTCTGCTGTTGTCGTAGGCCCACCTGAAAAGGGAGGTACTGTTGAAAACCCTCAAGGAGTACCGGTATTTGCCTGGAAGGGTGAAACTCTTGAAGAATACTGGTGGTGTACTATGCAGGCGCTTACATGGCCTGATGGTACCGGCACCAATCAAATTGTTGACGATGGTGGCGACGCCACTTTGCTGATTCATCGTGGATATGAGGCTGAAAATAATCCTGCCATTCTGGATGAACCAACTACAAATAGCGAGTTGATAGTAGTTAACAAGTTGCTGAAAGATACTCTCGCTGAAAAACCTGATTTTTGGCACTCCATGGTGCCCAATATTAAAGGTGTTAGCGAAGAAACAACCACGGGTGTCAACAGGCTGTATCAAATGGAGAAAACCGGTGAGCTTTTATTTCCGGCCATCAATGTTAACGACTCGGTAACCAAGGGTAAATTTGACAATATTTATGGCTGCCGGGAAAGCCTGGTTGATGGTATTAAACGAGCCACCGATGTAATGATAGCCGGAAAAACAGCTTTTGTTGCCGGGTTCGGTGATGTCGGCAAAGGCTCCGCTGAGGCATTAGATGCCTTTAAAGCGCGTGTGCTTGTGTCAGAGGTCGATCCGATATGCGCGCTGCAAGCCGCGATGGCAGGGTATTCCGTTGTAACCATTGAAGACGCGCTTCCTTATGCGGATATATATGTGACCGCAACCGGCAATAAAGATGTGATTAGAATTGAACATATGGAAAAAATGAAAGACCAAGCCATTGTATGTAATATCGGGCATTTTGACAATGAAATCCAAGTGCAGGAGCTGGAGAATTATCCTGGAATAAAAAAAGATACCATCAAGCCTCAGGTTGACCTCTATACTTTCCCTGATGGACACGGTATATTCTTGTTAGCAGAAGGACGATTGGTAAACCTGGGATGTGCAACCGGTCATCCAAGTTTCGTAATGTCAAACAGTTTTACCAACCAGGTGATGGCCCAGTTGGACTTTGCCGAAAATACTCGTGAGCGTTCAGTCTACAGGCTTCCCAAGGAGCTTGACGAAGAGGTGGCACGATTACACCTTGATAAAATTGGGGCTCGCCTTACCAAGCTTGACCAGGAACAGGCCGAGTATATCGGTCACGAACCTGGAGGTCCTTTTAAACCAAGCCACTACCGTTACTAGTAAAAAAGAATTAGACACTCAAATATTGCTGCTTTAATAATTTAGCCGGAGGTTGTTTCACCTCCGGCTTTTTTTATGCGTGCTTATTGATGGCAAATCATAGCTTTATTCAAAATCACTGCCTTAACCTCTTTGCGCTTTTAGCCGCTTCATAATAAATTTTTTCCTCATCAAGGGTTAGAAAGTTTCCTTTTTCAACAAGTATTTTACCATCCACTATTACAGTTTCAACATCGCTGGCAGATGCTGAATAAACTATATTTGCTACCGGGTTGGCATGAGGTTGTAGATGAGGTTTTTTGAAATTTAGTATAGCAAGATCCGCTTTTGCTCCTTCCTTTAACACCCCGATATTGTCCGTATTAAGCGCTCTGGCGCCACCTCTGGTAGCCATGGCCAGTGCTTCGTTAGCTGATATCAAGGTGGGGTCTTCGTGATAACCTTTTTGTAAAAGGCTGGAAAGACGTATTTCTTCAAACATATCCAGATTATTGTTGCTGGCGGGACCATCAGTGCCCAGCCCCACCTTGGTTTTTTTATCCAACAGCTTTGTTAAAGGAGCAATTCCGCTCCCCAATTTAAGGTTACTGCCGGGATTATGGGAAATCCCGACTTCTCGCTTAACCATTATATCTATATCCTCATCAGTAACATGAACACAGTGCGCGGCCAGGACCGGCCTTTCAAAGAGTCCTATTTCTTCCATCAGGCCCACCGGGGTTTTGTTA
>SLJK01000027.1 GCA_007135125.1 Syntrophomonadaceae bacterium
TCCCCAATAGCCCCACGCTGATGAATGCGGGAACCCCGGTACAGCAGCTCCAGGCTTGTTTTGTTCTTCCCATCGAAGATTCCATGGAGAGTATTTTCGAAACCCTGAAACATTCGGCACTGATACAGAAAAGCGGCGGCGGGGTGGGCTATTTCATTGGAAAGATCAGGCACAAGGGAGCCATCGTTCACAGCACCGGTGGATATGCATCAGGCCCCCTTTCCTTTTTATCCGTTTACAATAAAGTCAGCAATGAAATTCGCCAGGGCGGGCGCCGGCGGGGTGCCAGCCTGGCCACCATGAATTATGACCATCCTGATATTATGGACTTTATTGACAGTAAGCGCCTGGGGGATGATCTTACAAATTTTAATATATCCGTAAGAGTGGACGACGCTTTTATGCATGCCGTGGAAAATGATGAAGAGTACGAGCTGTTGGATCCGCGTAACGGTTTGCCGGTGGGCAAATCATTAAGAGCGCGGGAGGTTTTCGAACGGCTGGCAGAAAACAGCCATCTTAACGGCGAACCGGGGCTTCTTTTCTATGATGCAATTAATGCCGAGAACCCTACCCCCCACCTGGGCGCTATTGAAGCTACCAATCCCTGTTTACCGGGCGACACCCTTATCCTTACCAGCGAAGGGCCACGGACTATCAGGGAGTGTATAGGCAAACAGCAGACGCTTATAATCAATGGAAGAGAGTATGCCACAACAGAGAGAGGATTCTTTGCTACAGGTATCAAACCGTTGGTCCGCATTCGTACAAAAGAAGGTTACAGCTTGCGCGCCACTGAGGATCACCCTGTGCAACGGGCGACAGAGGAAGGGCGCTGCAGGATCTCTGCCGAGTGGAAGGCAGCGGGCGAACTCAAGTCTGGCGACAAGGTAATGCTTCACAACCACCGGGGGTTTGCTCACTGGAATGGTTTATATGGTAACGGTGAGGGCTACCTTCTGGGTCTGCTTGTGGGAGACGGCACAATGAAAACCGACAAGGCTCTTCTTTCTATTTGGACGGAAGATAAACAAGCTGCAGTTGGGCAGGCTGCAGGTAGCGAGCGCTACCCGGCCGATGTGGCAGACGTTATGGAGGCCGCACTTAATGCAGCCCGACAACTTCCCCACCGGCGTGATTTTGCCGGTTGGCAAAAGGTGAAAAGCCGCAACGAGTACAGACTTTCACTTTCCGCTCTCCAGGAGATTGCCTTCTCTCTGGGGATAATACCGGGTAACAATAGCATTACACCCTACCTGGAAACTGCTACATCGTCAGCCTTTGTCCGTGGATTTCTCCGTGGGTTTTTTGATGCTGACGGTTCCGTTCAGGGGACTCAGCAAAAGGGTGTCTCCATTAGATTGGCCCAGAGTGACTCCATACGACTCAAGGCCGTTCAGCGGATGCTTGCACGTTTGGGAATCATAAGCACCATTTATCGCAACAGACGCGCAGCCGGAACGGCCACTCTACGGGATGCTCGTAGCGGTAACGTAGACTACACTATAAAGATCCAACACGAATTGGTGATCAGTGGTGATAACATCCTTGTTTTTGCTGAGCAGATCGGTTTTAGCGACCGCAGAAAGAGAAAACGGATTGCTAAGGCAATGGTTGATTACCGCCGAAGACCAAACCAAGAGCGATTCACCGCCACAGTGGAAAGCGTCATCCCCGACTGCACCGAGGAGGTCTTCGATGTACAGGTGCCGGGGGTGAATTCCTTTGACGCCAACGGCATGGTAGTGCACAACTGCGGAGAGCAGCCCCTTTTGGCTTATGAAAGCTGTAACCTGGGCAGCCTTAACCTGGCCAGGATGCTCAAAAAGGAAGGGGACAGCTATGTCCCGGACTGGGAAATGATCCGTTTGGTCTCTCATATCGCCACCATTTTCCTGGACAGGGTAATAGATCGTAACCAGGCCCCTGTGGAGCAGATAGAGACTATTATGAAAGGCAACCGCAAAATCGGGCTGGGTATAATGGGGCTTGCGCAGTACCTGATCTGGCAGGGACTTCCCTATAATTCCCAGGAAGGACTTGCCGCTGCGGAGGAGGTTATGAAGGAGGTAACCCTGCAGTCCAAGGTCTGCTCCTGGCAGTTGGCAGAAGAAAAAGGGGTATTCCCCAATTACGATAATTCAATTTGGGACAGGCTGGGCCTGCCCCAGCGCAATGCCACCACCACCACTATTGCACCGACAGGATCTCTTTCCATCTTTGCCAACGCTTCTCCCAGCGCAGAACCACTTTTCGGGGTAGGATTTGCCCGCCATATTATGGACGGCCGCTACGTTCAGGTAGACAATGTTTTTGAAGGGATGTGGCAGGATTATATGCAGCAGGAACTGCCCTCGAATTTGCGGGAGCTTATCGGCGAAAAGGGCCCCGATGGCATCCAGGATCTGGAAGAGATCCCCCGCGAGCTGCGCCGCCTTTTTCTCTGTGCCCATGATATTTCTCCGCTGGAACATATCAAGATGCAGACGGTGCTGCAGCGCTGGGTGGATAATGCGGTCTCCAAGACCATTAATGCTCCCCATGATGCCACCCTGGAGGATTGTCGCGAGGCCTTTATGACGGCCTGGCGCTGGGGTGTCAAGGGGGTGACCTATTACCGGGACGGTTCTCGGGAAAATCAGGTCATAACTTCTACCAGCGAAGAGGCGAAAAAAGAACAGAGAAGCGAACAGGGGAAAGTGCCCCGGAGCAGGCCGGAGACCACCTTCGGGTCTACCACTCGTAAGCCCATCGGTTTTTGCGGCAGGTTATATGTAACGGTAAACAAGGAATTGACCGAAGATGGTGAAGAAAGGGTCTGTGAGGTTTTCACTTCCGTAGGGGAAGAAGGTTGCCCGCCACTCTCCAATGCCCTGGCCAAGATTATCTCTATCTCCATTCGGGCCGGTGTAGATATACAGGAGATAGTGGAAAAGCTGCGGGAAGAAAAATGTCCTTCCTGTATCATGCACCCCGAGACCACCGTCCTTTCCTGTACCGACTTTATCGGCCAGGAGCTGGCCAAGGCCTCTACCGGTAAGGTTCAGTACCGGCTGAATGCCGCGGGGGGGCCCAAGAATATTCGCATCTGTCCTTCCTGTACGATAGGGTACATGATTCCCGATGCTCTCTGCAGCTACTGTGACTACTGCGGTTATACCACCTGCGGGTAAAGCTTTATCCACCTATAGGTATACGGGAGGGAGTGAGTCTTTGGAAAAAGTAAGGGAAGTCTTTTGGGAAGTTGTATATGCCATGATTCCCCTTTCAGTAGTGATCGTGCTTCTCCAATTGTTTATTATAAAATTGCCCTGGGAGTCCTTTTTACAGTTTGGAATCGGCGCAGTGATGGTAGGGGGCGGGCTGTTCCTTTTCCTTCTGGGGGTGCAGATCGGACTGCTTCCTATCGGCGAGCTGATCGGCGCTGCTTTATCCAGGAGGGGAAGTTTGTGGATGATTCTCTTTTTCGGTTTTTTGCTGGGTTTTGTAGCTACAGTGGCCGAACCGGATGTGCGTGTGCTCACCATGCAGGTGGATGAAGTTTCCGGGGGTGCTATCAGCAGGTATGTCCTGGTTTATACGGTCGCCCTGGGAGTGGGGCTTTTTGTGGCCCTGGCCATGCTGAGAATTGTTTTTAGGCTAAACATAAAATATCTGCTTATTGCGGGATACGGGCTTGTCTTTACCATCGCCGCTTTCACCCCACCGACATTCATCCCCATCTCTTTTGATGCGGGAGGGGTTACCACAGGTCCCATGGCTGTGCCCTTTATCCTGGCCCTGGGAGTAGGAGTGGCCTCGGTGCTGGGAGGAAAGAGCACTACTGCCGACCGTTTCGGGTTGATCGCTCTGGCTTCCATTGGACCTGTGCTGGCCGTGCTTATCCTGGGGGTGATCTACCAGTGAACCTGGTTATTCTGAAGGGGTTTCCTCACGTCTTATTGGAGGTGGCCCTGGCCCTTGTACCCCTGCTCTTTTTCTTTCTTTTTTTTCAAATATTTTTTTTGAAATTGCCCCGGGCGCAGATAATGAATATTTTAAAAGGGGCTTTCCTGGCCTTCTGGGGGCTGGCCTTTTTTCTACAAGGGGTGCAGGTGGGGTTTTTTCCCGTAGGGGAGAAGATGGGTATAACACTGGGCGCCTTGAGCAACAATTGGATCATGGTTCCCATCGGCTTTGTCCTGGGTTTTGTAGCCACCTTCGCCGAGCCGGCGGTGCGTATTTTGAACCTGGAAGTGGAAAGAGTCTCCAGCGGTTCCATCCCCCAAAAAGTATTGTTGTATACCCTTTCCATAGGAGTGGCCTTTTCCATAGCGCTTTCCATGCTGCGCATACTTACCGGATGGCCGCTGTATTATTTCATCGTGCCCGGCTACCTGGCGGCGCTGCTGCTGCTGCGATATTCTTCGCCTACTTTTACAGCGGTAGCTTTTGATTCGGGGGGAGTCACCACAGGGCCCATGACGGTGACGTTCATCCTGGCTATCGCCGTCGGTGCCGCTTCAGTTATGGAAGGGCGTGACCCTTTATTGGACGGATTCGGGATGATTGCCATGGTGGCCCTGGCGCCTATCCTTTCCGTGCTTGTTTTGGGTTTAGTGTTTGACAGGAGAAGGGGGAAGAAAGATGTCTGACCGACAAGATTTTATTATGCAGCAGAAGCTTGTGGTAACCATTATCCAGAAGGGGGTGGCTACCAAAATAGTCAGTGCAACCAAAAAAGCCGGGACCGAAGGCGGGACCATTCTTTTCGCCAGGGGGACAGGACACCGTGAATTTAAGAAACTGTTCGGTATGACCATAGATCCAGAAAAAGAGATGATCCTGACCATGGTGCACCAGGATATGCTGGAACAGGTATTGAAGGTGATCAGCGATACGGGCAACTTGCAGAAACCGGGCAAGGGTATATGTTTTGTCCTGGATATTTGGAAGGCGGTAGGGATAATTCATCTTCTTCATTCTTCTCCCAAAGGAGGGAGCGCAGTGGAAAAAAACGAAAATACCGGGGAACCACTTTACGATCTGATTATTAGCATTGTTGACAAGGGATTTGCAGATACGGTGGTGGATGCCACCAAGGCTGCAGGGGCAGAAGGTGGAACCATTACCTATGGTCGGGGCACCGGTATTCACGAGAAGGCCAAGCTTTTCGGGATCCCTATTGAACCCGAAAAAGAGGTTGTCCTTACCCTGGTTACCCGTGATAAAACGGAGCAGATCTTGCAGACGGTCCTGGATGATTGTCAGCTCTGCAGGCCGGGTAAAGGGGTCGCTTTTGTGCTTCACGTGGAGAAAACGGTGGGGATTAATCATCCTGTATGTTAAATAGGATGACCCCTGGCAGAGCTTATTCCATGTGCTTCATGGCCAGTTTCATGTTTATGTTGTTTCTTGGTATTCAGCCCGTAAGTATTCCTTTGGTATGACTCCCGGCTAACCATCTTTTTGGGAGCTGCCTGTGCAGTTTATTTTAGCGCCCTGAACGGACGGCGGCAAGAAAAGTGGCGGCCAGCAGGCCCAGGCAGAGGAACAGGAAGTAATCTCCCCAGCGTCGGTAAAGCGTTTCCCGGACGGGAAATCCTGTCTCCAAAAGGGCAAAATCTTTTTGGTGGGTGGGCAGTTCCAAAACTTTTTCTCCCCGGTAATTATAAGAAACCGTATAACCGGTATTGGCAACCTGGGTAACGCCCCTTCCGGTTTCTGCGGCTCTCACTGCCGATGCTCGCGCATGCTGTTCCAGGCCGTTGCTGTCCAGGAACCAGGCATCGTTAGTGAGCACGAAAATATGTTCGGCACCCTTTTGGGCCATGGTCAGCGCGGGTCGGGGAAAGTAGGACTCAAAACAGATTATGCCTCCGAAGGCGGACCCTTCTGCCGAGAACAGCTGTACCCCGGTGCCTGGCCTGTAGCTGCCCAGGGAAACCTCGATTTTCCAGAGTTCATTCAGTAGATCCGGGGAAGGGAAATACTCCGCGAAAGGGACCAGGCGAATTTTGTCGTACCTTTCCCCGGAGTCGAAGGGCATGCCGGGGTTTTGCATGAGTATGGAATTGTAGGCATCGCCGCTTGCGTTATCCCTGTACATTGCTCCGAAAAGGAGCGGTGCTTCTGTCTCTTCGGCCAGGACGGCCAGTTTGTCTTCTGCCCGGGGGACTTTGGCCTGGACACTGGTGGAGAGCACGGTCTCCGGCCATACCATTAGGTTGAGTTCTTCGTATTCCGCAGCAGCCTCACTGCTCAACTCCAGGTATCTTTGGAAATTGCTTGCGGCCCTGGAGGGGTCCAGAATTATTTCCTGGGGAATATTGCCCTGGAGCAGCGCCACCCGCAGCGGCTCTTCCCGTTCCTCCATGGGAAATAGGGCGGGGAGAAAAGAGCCTCCCAGGAAAAGGACCAGAAAGATAAGCAGGGCATATCCGGGGGAACGGGACTGGAACA
>SLJK01000124.1 GCA_007135125.1 Syntrophomonadaceae bacterium
AGAACCAGGTCAAAGGGAACGCCTTGCTCTGCTGCTTTTTTGAGGATGTCCAGCCCTTCTTTTCCACTGGAGGCTGTTTGGACCGCGACACCCCACCGGGCAAGCATCTTCTCAACAATCATACGATTTGCTCTGTTGTCGTCAATGATCAGCACTTTCAAGTTTTTCAGGTCTGCAGAAATGATCACCTTTTCACCCAGAACCACTGCAGTATCTTCCGGAGGCAGGGACAGGGGAATGGAAAAACTAAAAGTGCTTCCCTTTCCCGGCTGACTGTCCAGGCTTATGCTTCCACCCATCAGCTCCACCAGCTTTTTACAGATAGGAAGACCCAGGCCAGTCCCCTCGAATTTTCGGGTAGTAGAGCTGTCCAGTTGTTCGAAGCCTTCAAACAGGAGCTCCTGTTTGTCCTCCGGAATGCCGGGACCGGTATCCTGAACCGAAAAGCGCAGCAGCGCCGAGGCAGGATCAGGCGTGTCTTGGATATTTTCAACGGTGAGAACCACTTCTCCTGACTCCGTAAACTTTATGGCATTGCTCACTAGATTTAGGATAACTTGTTTAAGCCGGTGCGGGTCCCCCTGGACCACTAAAGGCACATCGACCTTGATATCAAATAGCAGCTCCAGTTCTTTTGCGTGAGCAGGAGAAGCGAAGGATGATACGGTTTTCTCAACCAGTTCCCAAAGGTTAAAGAAGGTGTTTTCCAACTCCAACCGTCCCGCTTCCACCTTGGAAAAGTCTAGAATATCGTTCACGATGGTGAGTAGGGACTCGGCTGAGTCTTTCACATTGTCTGCAAACCCCCTCTGCTCTTCGTTTAGGTTTGTATTGGCAAGCAAGTCAGACATCCCTATAATCACGTTCATGGGGGTGCGGATTTCATGGCTCATGTTGGCTACAAATTCGCTTTTGGTCTGGTTGGCCGCTTCCACCTTTCGTGTCCTTTCTACAATGTGCCGTGTCGCCCACCCAATTCCCAGCAGTCCTATCAGCCAGATCAGGACATATCCTGCTGTTATGGAGATTCGCTTGGAGTGCATACTGGCCACAAAAGGTTCTATGGCAGTCGCTGCGCTGATGCCCCCCCGCATATCTCCCACTTGAAAGCCATGGGCGGCATGGCAGGTCAGGCAACCTTCCTCGGTGTAAAAGGGCCGCATGAGCCTCATGGTGGGTTCTCCATCCATGTACACGATGGCACTATATTCTTCCAGCTCGGAGGCTTCCATGGTTTTCAGAACTTCCCTTTCCCAGTGGTCGGCCTGGTTCGCGGGATTGACAGGGTTCAGACTGGTCAGGCGGCTGTATACTCCGTGCTCTTCCCAGGCCAGTTCATGAATCTGTCGAGTAATGTAAGCCGGGTTAAACAAGGTCAGGTGGCGGCCGGAAGGGGTTACAATATTTTGTTCATGAATATCTTCCAGGTAAGGGTTAGGGGGTGTCTTCTCCGTAACGGGCACATAAACCCCTCCTTGCGCTGTGGCCCAACGGCGCAAGATCAGGTCTTTCTCTATGGTCATGCTAAGGGTTACAGAAGCTTGTTCCCGGGCGCTTACACTGATCTGAGACCAATTCCAGGCCAGAATAATAAGCAAGATCAGGGTCCATCCGGCCATCAAGATCCATCCAATTCGCTTGACCCGCTTTTCCTCTGCCCCGCCCACGGCAGATTTAGTGGAACTTTCGTCCTCTCTCCTTTCCCCCCAAATCATATAGTCAGATCTCCTTAGAGTAAGAATTTTTCTAAACAATACCCGGAAACCATCACTTGACATGTTGCTCAAATATTCATAGTAAAGCTTTTAATTCGTCATTTTTTTGTTAATGCCTTTATTTTCTCCGTAGTCAAATAACCCCCTACAGAGTAGGATTTACAACTTCTTTCTGCATAAGCCCGTAAGCAGGGCAAAGTTTTTGCCAAAACATATTTTTATTCGCCATAACTAATATTAACCTCGCACTTCTTTTACAAGCGCTTCGAACGCTGGCAAAGAATTTTTAACAGTTTTCATGCTGACGCAGTACGAAATTCTAATATAGCCCGGGCAGCCAAACCCTTTACCGGGAACCAGCAACAGCTTGTGTTTTAGTGCCAGCTTGGCAAACTCTACATCGTCGGGAATTAAGGCCTGCGGAAACAGGTAAAAAGCTCCTTCCGGTTTGATGCAAGAAAAACCAAGCTTGATTAGATGGTTATAAAGGATATCCCTTTTTTCTTTGTATTGTTCAACATCCGCGGCTTCATCAAGTGAACCGGCAATGGCTTTTTGGGCGAAAGCAGGGGCATTGACAAAACCCAGGGTGCGATTGCAAAATACCAACCCTTCTAGAAGCTGTTCACAAAAGTCCATGGCTGGATTTGCGGCAATATACCCGATTCTTTCGCCGGGAAGGGAAAGGGACTTACTGAATGAATTAATAACGAACGCATTTTGAAAAATCTTCAGGACTTGTGGCAAAACAGCACCGTCATACACAATCTTGTTGTACGGTTCATCAGAAAGCACATAGATATTACTTTCAAATTCCTTTTCTTTTGCTTTAAGCGCGGCAGACAGGCTTTGCAAAGCCTGTTCACTGTACATCACCCCGGTGGGGTTGTTGGGAGAATTGATAATCACTGCCTTTGTTTTGGGGGTAACAGCTGCGGCAACCGCCTCAACATCCGGTTGGAAATCCTCTGCCGAAGTGTTAACGATGACCGGCTTGCCTCCATGATTATCTATGTAAAATAAATATTCAACAAAATAGGGAGCAAGGACAATTACCTCGTCTTCAGGATTGAGTATGGTTTTTAAAACAACGTTAAGGCCACCTGCCGCCCCACAGGTCATCACTACATGCTTTGCGGAAAGGTTAACACCCGATTCTTTACGAAGTTGTTGGGCTACTGCCTCCCGCACATCCACATACCCTGCATTATTCATATAGCGGTGCCTCCCCGGGGTATCATCATGGGCCAGTTTTATAAATGCTTCTTTTACAGAATTAGGTGGCTCAGTATCGGGATTTCCCAGAGTAAAATCGAATACATTGTCAGCTCCGTGAACAGCCCTAAGTTTATCACCTTCCTCAAACATTGCCCTAATCCATGAAGAACGACCCAGGTTTTCGGTGATTTTGTCAGATAGCATAAATTTAATCCCTCCAGTTATAATCTTAAAAAAATTAAGCGGTAAATATTATTATTATTTTATGTAAGATAAGTGCTAATGTCAATGATTTTAACACCACAGCCAGGAATGGGGTTGGATAGATACATTGGCTACACCTTTTTCGGCAAATGTTATAGTTGTTAAAGCAGTTGACGGACAGAGCAACTTCACTTTGGTGATAGAAAATACAAAGTAAAAATATCTTGCAACTTGCTTCCTATTGCTGTAGACTTAAATAAATGGAAAAACTAAATATGGGGGTGCTTTCGAGCGAAGGCTGAGAGGAAGGCGCGGTGAAGCTATCCAACCCCTGGAACCTGCCGCACAAGGCGGACACTGGCAGTCAACTTACCGTTCATATCGAAGGCTGCCGGTGGACTGGGTAATACCAGCGTAGGGAAGTAGTGAACATATCCTTGATAGCACACGGGCCCTCGTTGGCCCGTATTTCTTTTTCTAGCAGCCGGTGATCCTTACGTTTGCGCGTTTGATTACGAACATGGTAGTTGAATACAGAAATGATAAAATTGACAGAATATAACAACATTGAACAATAAATGAAATATTTGTCATGAGAAGAAGGGTTTTCTAGTTTGGGCAACGAACTGTCTTGTCAATTGCATTGTCATTAATGACATGTCTATTTGTCAATTTTGCCAAAAATGACATGTCGATCTAAACATGGAATCAGTACCCTAAAAAATTTCTCCGGAGTAGGGGCTCCGGAGAAATGCAACTGGTCACACCGGTCAAGATGCAACCCATTTGACGGCTTTATCCTATCATGATTGCCTTAATATGTCAATCACTGCGCTTCCTCTTCGTCCTCTTTTCTTTTGTGGGGCGAGCGGTGTCCCTTGTGGAAGAGCAGCGCAATGACGATTAACAGGAAATTTGATTAGGGTCAAACCTAAAAAATGTTGCCTCGGTATCGGTGTCCGGTTTTCTGCCGGATATTTTTATTTGTAAAAGCGGGGCAAAACATGGTTTTTCCGAAAGATATCCTTTTTGTTCCGAGCCATTTTTCGAAAAAGGAGGGGTTCATTTCTGGCAATGAAAGATGCGGCAGGATAAAGAAGAATTGCTTAAGAGGTTTTGCAACGTTTGGTTTTGAATCAAAACATTACGGGAGGTTTTACAGATGGGAAAAAAGAGACTCGTCGGTGATCACTTTGCTGGGCTTATCAACCCTCACAAGGAGAATTTTTTTGCACATCTCCGGGGATATGTGCAGGACGAAACCTTGCTGGGCAAAATTGAAAAAATGGAAAATAATCTTGCCCGGTTGCTGCACACAGACAGCTATGTTGAGGTAGTGGAAAAAGATGCGGAGAATCATATTCCTTCACAGCAAGAAACCTATCTTCAGGGCATCAGGGACGGTTTGACCCTGGCTTCTGCGATCCGTCTAAGCGGTGTAGTTCTTGTCAAACAAGAATAGCTGCTAAAAAGGGGAAATTTAATCTCCAGAAATAGAGAATGCGCAAAGAAATAGAAAAGTATTTATCGATCCTGAGGGGCAGACATATAGGCCTGTAAATTTTGTTAAGGAGGAACCAATAGCTCATGGAAATATTAAAGGTTTCAGCAAAGTCCAGTCCGAATAAAGTAGCCGGAGCATTAGCAGGGGTTATAAGAGAAGAGGGGAAAGCCGAAATGCAGGCAATTGGAGCGGGAGCTCTAAACCAGGCAATAAAAGCGACCGCTATCGCCAGGGGGTTTGTAGCTCCCAGTGGCATCGATCTTGTTTGTATTCCAGGCTTTGTTGATATTGGAATCGATGGGGAAGAAAGAACGGCGATAAAATTATTTGTAGGGCCACGTTAAATAAACTCGTTTATATTAACACGCCTGCAGAAGGAGCGACTATTTGGATAAAAGTTGCGCCTTGGCCAGGTTATCCACCTGATCAAGGAAGGAAAGATTGGCAGGGGTACCAAGCTTAGGATGGATAGCAGGGGCGGTAGCCCTTATCCGGCCCTGAGCAGGGCGATAGAAGAATTTTTCAGGGAAACACGCGAACCTGAAACCATCGCCCTCCCCGCCCCTGCCAGTTCTCCTGCCCGGACAATAAACAGGCCCTGGCCTGTGGCCGGAACCCTCACCAAGGATACCGTGACTTTTTGCATACTTATGCGGAGGATCCCGCAAGGAATGGCCAAAAAGGGTGTCCTGAAACGGCTGCCTGGCACCGATGGGGTGGAAGAAGGGCAGGGGGCGCTTGCTCTCGCTAATTCCGCCTATACTTCATCCAGTTTTTCAAATAATTTCAAGCGCTGTCTCCGAGAATCCGACCAGTCTGATAAGCCTGTTTGTTTACTGTCTATAGATCGGCGCCCTGTTCCGTTTGCCTTCTTGAAAGTAAACTTATGCTTGAAGAAGATTATTGTTATTTTTTTGGTTTTTTTGGGGGCTTCTTCAGTGAAGCTGTTTCGGGTTCAATTGCGGGTTTTTTAACTATCTTCTTCTTTTTTGGCGGCCTTTTGGGGGTCTTATCTCCCATATCAAATGCCTCTCTTTCTATATTTTGGGCTATAATTCCAACCGCTCCTGTGCGGCCCCTTGCCTTTGCACTTCCGCTCGGCTTTCTTGAAGATAACTTCCGATTCGGCCGGAGTTATCTCAACTGATTTATACTTCAATCACTTGATCAATCTCACCCATTAGTCTGTCTGTCTCTATTAAAGCAACAATGATTTTTTGATAATGCCTAACATCATCGAAACCAAGAACCCTGCCTTTTCTATCTTTAAGCCATTTTTGTGCGGGCTGATAACCGCCAATATAAAATTCCCAGGCTATCTGTGGCACATTATCAAAATACTGATTATCGTTAATCCAAACCTTTCCGTTATCATAAAGAATTTTTTTTATCTCATTATTTCCATCTTCAGGATAAGAAGTTATGTAATTTTCTACCAGCGGACTTTCTAAAAGGTGAATTTGCCTCAACTCGCCACCAAGTTCAACCAATTGCCAAAAGGTTTCAGTGTCTTGGGGGTATGGTATGCGGGGGAAGTCTATCTTTAGGAATTCCTTGTATTTTTCCCTGTAGGTGGGGCTGTGCAAGACAGCGTAAATGTAATCTAAGATGTCAATGGGGGCAAAAGTGCCTTCGGTTTCTTCTTTTTCTGCAGTGAATTGCAACTTTAGTATATCAGATATTTGATTGACTACATCCACGTTAAGATTGGGAGTACGTTCAGGGTATCCAATTTCACCTAACATACTGCCTTCTTTTTCGTAGAG
>SLJK01000016.1 GCA_007135125.1 Syntrophomonadaceae bacterium
CGTTGGGGCTGGCCGTACCCCTGGTCGTGGCCATTTCTACAACGATGGGAGCCGTAAGCGGACTTTTGGTGCGGGATCGCCGTGGCCTAGAGGAAGCTCGTGAACTCAACACCGTGATCTTTGACAAGACCGGCACACTAACGCTGGGTGAATTTCGGGTTATAGATATGTCCACTATAGACGGTATTTCAGAGGATGAAGCACTGCGGATTGCTGCGGGAGTCGAGTCGGAGTCTGAGCATCCCATCGCCAAGGGTATCGTGAAGACGGCACAGGACCGTAAGATCGACATTCCAGCTGGTGACAAATTCCGGGCCTTGACGGGTAAAGGCGTAGCGGCCAAGGTAGACGGCATCGAGTATCACATGGGCGGTCCAGCGCTTCTTAAAGAGGGAGAGGTGGAAGTGCTTCCAATGTTTACTAAGGCAGCCAAGGATGCGGCTGAGCGCGGGCAGGCTGCCATTTACCTGCTCCGCAGCGGTACAGTGATCGCTGTATTCACGGTGGCTGATGGCATCCGGCAGGAGAGTAGAGAGGCTATCCTCGCTCTCCAGAATAAGGGTATCGAGGTAGCAATGCTGACGGGAGACGCTCAGGCAGTAGCTAACGCCGTAGCTGAAGAGCTCGGGATCGATAAGGTTTTCGCCGAAGTGCTACCCGAGGATAAGGCTTCAAAGGTACGGGAGCTCCAGAAAGAAGGAAAGAAGGTGGCCATGGTTGGAGATGGAGTGAACGATGCTCCCGCCCTGGCCACCGCTGACATCGGGATTGCTATCGGTGCAGGGACTGACGTGGCTGTGGAAGCCGGGCATATCGTGCTGGTGAGGTCCGATCCCCGCGACATCCCTCGCATTATTACTCTTTCCCGCGCTACCTATGGAAAGATGGTGCAGAACTTGTGGTGGGCGGCAGGATACAACATCGTTGCTATTCCACTTGCTGCGGGTGTACTTGCTGCGTGGGGCATACTTCTAACGCCTGCCGTGGGCGCCGTACTCATGTCAGCTAGCACGGTGATCGTAGCCGTCAACGCTCAACTGCTGAGGCGGGTAGTACTCTAGCAGCCCTCAACACACAAGTAAAAGAAGGTGTTTGTTGGACAAAGAAGGCGTCTCTGTTAAAATGGAAGCGCAAGACAGCATAAATAGATTAAGAAGAAATGTCCAAAAGCGGTACAACCGCATTGCCGCAGTATATGACCTGATGGACAAGATCACGGTACCCCACCGAATGCGTGAAAAAACAATAAATCTGGCCCGGGATGATCGTAGCTTCCCTCTAATGGTGCTGCATATAATTAGCCGCAACAATTATTAATTCCAATTATGTGTTGGTGTAGGCAAGCTGAGATTTCCTGAGGCCAAGCGGAATACATGGGGCAACCACAGAGAGTAAGGAATGCCGCTACCATTTCTGAACGGGAAATTAAAGAGGGGTAAAAGGAGAATTAATCCTTTTACCCCTCTTTTTATTTTTGATTATTTCCTTGAACTTGCCAACTCTTTTGTTGCTCATCCTGCAATGAAAATCCGGCGAAGATTCCACCGTAGGTTTGGACCCAAAACTACATTCCTCCCTAATGTTTGACCTTTACTTATCTTTGCTAATAAGTGATAATATAAAGGATAAATCCGAGCCTTAAAGTGAGCATACAGGTGCAAATAGTAGTAAAGATATGCTGGTAACACCAGTTGACTTTGCCTAATTCCATGTTGTACCTCTGGTTTTAAACTGCCTCTTGCTGTATAAAAAGCATGCTGTTATAATGTATTTAAGGTCAGTGATGGTCAAATTATTATTGCCCACTTACCTTGCACATTATTTCTTATATTGAGAGAAAGAGTAATGGGAGCATGTGTTTGAAAAGAAAAATTTTTTATTAGTTTATAGAGGAGGAATGAATGATGTTTATGTTCGGTAGGTTCACAGAAAATGCACAACAAATACCTACGTATGCGCAGCAAGAAGCTTTAAAATTAAATCATAAGCATGTAGGAACAGAGCATTTATTGCTGGGGTTGATACGAGAAGGATCAGGTATAGCAGCACAGGCTCTAAAAAGTTTGGGGCTAGAAATAGACAATGTTAGCACTGAAGTAAATAACACTATCGCTAACACAGAACTGACTTCTTCGAGTGAAACCGGCTTTACGGCTCGGGCCAAGAAAGCAATAGGTTATGCTATAGAAGAAGGTTATAATCTGGGGCATAATTATGTAGGAACAGAACATATTCTGCTTGGCTTGCTTAAAGAAGAAGGTGATCTTGTAGCCCAAGTGCTGAAAAACCTGGGTGTAGAACCGAAAAATGTTCGTCAAGAAGTAATAAACATGCTAAAAAAGGAAACCGCCGGGCAAAGGAGCAGAGAGGGAGACAATAGCCAAGGGTCTACAACTCCTACTTTAGACAATTACTGCTATGATCTAACAAATTTAGCCCAAGAAGGAAAATTGGATCCCGTTGTAGGCCGTGATGAGGAACTGGAGCGAGTTATTCAGATACTTGGCAGAAGAACAAAAAACAACCCTTGCCTTGTCGGAGAAGCAGGTGTAGGTAAAACAGCTATTGTAGAAGGACTTGCACAGCGCATAGTAGAAGGAATTGTTCCAGAATACTTGCAAGAAAAAAGAATTGTGCTGCTGGAACTCTCTTCCTTGATCGCTGGCACAAAATACCGCGGTGAGTTTGAAGAAAGGTTGCAAAAACTCGTACAAGAACTGCGAGAAAGTGATGACATTATCCTGTTTATAGACGAGCTGCATACCATCGTAGGCGCTGGAGCAGCAGAAGGAGCTATTGATGCTTCCAATATGCTTAAACCTGCATTGGCGAAAGGTGAGCTACAGGTTATAGGAGCAACAACTGTGAATGAATACAGGAAATATATTGAGCGCGATTCTGCGCTGGAAAGGCGTTTCCAACCTGTCGAGGTTGGTGAGCCTTCAAGTGAAGAGGGTCTTGCAATATTGAAAAGATTACGTGATTGCTACGAGTCTCATCATCGCGTTGTAATTACGGATGAAGCACTGGACGCTGCTGTTAAATTGGGAGGACGCTATATACAGGATCGCTATCTTCCCGATAAAGCCATTGACCTTATTGATGAAGCTGGCTCACGGGTGCGGCTAGCTGCTCCTGCAGCACTGCCTAATAAAGAAGATATGAATAAACGAAAGGAACTGGAACAGCAAATTGAAAAGGTCAGACAAGAAAAAGAAACAGCTGTAAAAAACCAGGAATTTGAAAACGCAGCCCAACTAAGGGATAGTGAGCAACAGCTTCAAAACCAGCTAGATGAACTCATGGAAAGCAATACAGAACAGCACAAAACTTCTCTTCCGCAGCCTACGGTTACAGAAGATAGTATCGCTCAAATTGTATCCAGTTGGACAGGAATTCCTGTTAATAAATTAACAGAGGAAGAATCAGCTAAACTGCTCTATATGGAAGACAGTCTGCATGAGAGGGTTATCGGTCAAGATGAGGCTGTCCATGCGGTTTCCAGGGCCGTTAGGCGAGGGAGAGCAGGACTGAAAGATCCTAAACGTCCTATTGGTTCTTTCATTTTCCTTGGACCTACCGGAGTTGGTAAAACTGAGCTTGCTCGCAGCCTGGCAGAGTCGCTTTTTGGAGATGAAGATGCCATGATACGGCTGGATATGTCTGAATACATGGAAAAACATACTGTATCCCGTTTAATAGGCTCACCTCCAGGATATGTAGGCTACGATGAGGGAGGCCAGTTAACTGAAAAAGTTCGTCGCAAACCTTATAGTGTCATATTGCTGGACGAAATTGAAAAGGCTCATCCGGATGTTTTCAATGTATTATTGCAAATCCTGGAAGACGGAAGGTTAACTGACGGCAAAGGTAAAACAGTAGATTTTCGGAATACTGTGCTTATCATGACCTCTAATGTTGGTGCCAGTTATATCAAAAAGCAGCCCGTAGTAGGCTTTAGGACAGCAGACGCTGACAAAAACTACGAGGATATGAAAGATAAGTTAATGGAAGAACTGCGCCGTACTTTCCGACCAGAATTCTTAAACAGGCTGGAAGATATAATCGTCTTTAAGACACTCACCGAAGCTGAACTGGCACAAATCATCGGGCTAATGCTGGAAGAACTGGCAAAACGGGTTAAAGATTTTGACCTGGACTTGGAAGTTACCAATGAAGCCAGAATGTTCCTTGCTAAAGAGGGTTACAGTCCAGAGTACGGGGCACGTCCTCTAAAGAGGGTTATCCAGAAACGACTTGAAGATAACTTGTCCGAAGAAATGTTGAAAGGCACTTTTGCATCCGGTGATATCGTAGAAGTAGATGTAGAAATAGATGAAGATGGCCAAGAAAAGTTGAGCTTTCAAAAAAAGAATTTAGATAATAAATCCCGCAAAGTCTCAAATGAAAAGCAAATGACGTCTTCTGCCAGCGAAAATTGTCATTAAAATATCAAGAGGCGAAAAAGGCCCTGCCAGTTTGAGCGGGGCCTTTTTCTTTCTGCTATTTTATACCACATATTTATTCCACATATTCCTGCAGAGCTTTTACCCGCATCCCTCTCTTTTTCAATGCTTCTATCCCACTTATGCTGGCCTGAGCTCCGGAAAGGGTGGTAATTAAAGGAATACCGTGCAGCACAGCATAGCTACGTATTGAACGCTGATCCCTGCTGGAAGCATTTCCGGCAGAGGTTATAATCAACAGCTGTATCTCTTCATTTTTCAAAAGGTCGATGACATGAGGACGCCCTTCGTGCAGTTTGGCCACCTCCCGTACTTCTATATCATTTTGACGCAGTATGCGTGCAGTTCCCCGGGTAGAAACTATAGAAAACCCCAGATCAATGATTTTTTTAGCCATAAACACTACCGCTCTTTTATCCTGGTTACGCACGCTCAAAAATACCATGCCACCAGTTGGCAGGATCTGACCGGCCGCCAGTTGTGATTTTGCAAAGGCAATACCAAATCCATAACCGAGTCCCATAACTTCTCCAGTTGATTTCATCTCCGGACCCAACACTGCATCCACTCCTGGAAAGCGGTTAAATGGAAAAACAGCTTCTTTCACAGCTACATGATGCATTTCTACTTCCTCTGTAAAACCCAGTTCATGAAGACTTTTTCCCAGCATTACCCTGGTGGCAATCTTAACCAGGGGAACACCGATGGCCTTACTCACAAAGGGAACCGTTCTTGAGGCCCGGGGGTTTACTTCCAGAACGTAAATAATATCATTCCGCACAGCATACTGGACATTCATTAGTCCTTTAACCTGAAGCTCCCTGGCCAAAGCACGGGTATATTCTTTAATCTTTTCCACCGTATCATCCATCAAGCTGTACACAGGCATCACACAAGCGCTATCCCCTGAATGGATTCCCGCTTCTTCGATATGCTCCAGTATACCACCGATTACTACCGTATCGCCATCAGATATTGCATCTACATCTACCTCAATGGCATCCTCCAGGAATTTTTCCACCAGCACCGGGTGATCGTAAAAGGCAATAGCGGTATTGGTCATATATTCTTGTAATTCGGCTTCACTGTAGCAGATTTGCATAGCTCTTCCTCCCAGCACATACGACGGTCTCACCATCACAGGGTAGTCTATGCGACTGGCGATCTCACGAACTTCTTCGGGAGCTTTTGCTGTGCCGCTTTCAGGTCTAACCAGGCCTAATTTTTGAAGTAGGGCATCGAAGCGTTTTCGATCTTCGGCGCGATCAATACTGTCCGGGCTGGTGCCTATAATAGGAATTCGGCTTTTCTCCAAAGCAAGAGCCAGGTTAAGTGGAGTCTGCCCGCCAAACTGAATAATAACTCCTTCCGGATTTTCTTTTTCCAGTATATGCAGCACATCTTCCTGGGTTAAAGGCTCAAAATATAAACGTGTAGAGGTGTCATAATCGGTGGATACCGTCTCCGGGTTGCTGTTAACCATGATGCTTTCAAAACCTTCTTCCTGCAAAGTATAAGACGCATGTACGCAACAATAATCAAATTCTATGCCCTGACCAATACGGTTTGGGCCTCCACCGAGAACCGCCACTTTTCTATTATTAGAAGCCCGTGATTCATCCTCGCCCTGTTGCGTAGAATAGAAATAGGGACGTCGTGCAAAAAATTCGCCGGCACAGGTGTCTACCTCTTTAAAAACAGGTTGCAAGTAACATTCCTTCTGTATAAGATCCAGGTATGCCTCTTCACTGTTAAGCAGATATGCAAGCTGTTTGTTAGAAAAACCTGCTCTTTTGGCCTGCTCCAAAATTTTGGGAGAAGTCTCAAAAAGCTTTTTCCCTGACTCGAAGGACAGCCGCCCATGTTGGGAAAGTATATTCTCCATTTCCACAATTTCCTGGATATTATTTAAAAACCAGCGGTCAATTTTGGTTAG
>SLJK01000131.1 GCA_007135125.1 Syntrophomonadaceae bacterium
CAGCCAGGCCATCATCCCCTGTGAAAAGTGTTCGGCCAAACTTCGGGTGCCCAGGGGAAAGGGCAAGCTCAAGGTAACCTGCCCCCATTGCCAACACCAGCAGATAACAACCGCTTGAGGGCAGTTTAAACGAGAGAGGCTTAAGCGAGAGAATATCGGATAGGCCAGGAGATGGCTTTACAAGCCGCTTTGCCTGCTGTATAATGATACCTGCACCAAAAAGTATACCAGTACATGGAGAGATGGCCGAGTCCGGTTGAAGGCGCTCGACTCGAAATCGAGTAGGCGTTAGCGCGCCTCGTGGGTTCGAATCCCACTCTCTCCGCCACGAGAACATTAGTGGGGTGTATAATTGGGGGTTTATACACCCCACTTAACACCCATCAGGTCGAAAAACGAGTCCCGCAGGATGCAATCATGCGGGCTATTTTGTGCGCCCGGCATGGGCTACAGCTTGGCGGTTAAAGCCCTCTGAAAGGTGAGAGAATGGAAGCAGGGGAAGAAAAAATACTCCAGGTTGAAAGTAAGGACAAAAAAAACAGGCTGTGGACGGCTAATTATATACTGGTGTGCCTGGCTTCTCTGGCACTATTTTTTGCATTTAATGGTTTAATTCCTACACTTCCAATTTATATGGAAAGGTATGGAGAAATAACTGGTGCAGCGGGGCTTCCTCTTGCTGCGTTAACAATTGGGGCGGTGCTGACAAGACCTCTGACAGGTTGGGTGCTTGATGTCTACGGACGTAAGACTATTTTTTGGGTAGGGCTTCTGCTGTTTTTGTTGCCCACTTTTGTTTTTATCTGGATGCTGCCAGCCCCCATTTTGATTGTATTCCGCTTTATTCAGGGTATAGGATGGGGGATCTGCAATACTGCCATGAATACGGTGGCGGCAGACAATATACCTGATAAGAGAATGGGAGAGGGAATGGGGTTTTTTACCCTTACCATGAGTTTTACCCAGGCGGCAGCTCCTGCCTTCGGTTTATGGGTTATGGATAAGTATTCATTTCCCACCTTATTTCTACTACTTGCCCTGATAACCAGTATCTCCTTAGTAATAGCACTAATAATTAAGTATCCCGAATTTAAGAAAAAGGTCGAAAAACCCAAGTTTATCTTTATGGACAAGTTGCTCCTCAGGCCGGCCGTGGTTATGTTACTTTTTTGCCTGAGTTTAAGCTCCGTTCTTTCTTTTTTAGCTGTTTATGCTGTTATGCAAGGTGTATCTGCCACTGGATTGTTTTTTACATTCTTCGCGTTGTCTTCTATTATATTTCGGCCGGTTTGTGGAAGAATCTTAGATAAAAGAAGGGAAAAAGGCTATGATTTTGTTGTTATATTAGGTGTTGTGGCTCAGATCATTGCCATGCTTATTTTGTCGCGCACGTCCTCTGTCGAACATCTTATCATCGGAGGGGCTTTTTTTGGCCTTGGATTTAGTTCAATACAACTTGCAATGCTATCCTTATCTCTTCGCCTAATGCCTCCAGAAAAGAGAGGTGTAGCAAATGCCACTTATTGGACAGCCTTTGATATTGGGGTGGCTGCAGGTTCCATTATGTGGGGAATAGTTGCTGCAGCAGTTGGCTATTATATTATGTTTAACTTAAATATTGTTCCTATAATAGCAGCTATGCTGGTTTATTTTGCAAAGAGGCTAGATTAGGGTCACTTCTTTGGCATAAAACAATCCTCCTTACCCTGGTGAATAAAGAGGATCATTATCTTACACATGATTGAGGGTTTTTATGTAGGGAGAGTTTGACGATTACTAATAAAAAGACAATGTCTATTTTGCTTTGTCTAAGATTAGCTGGTAATCTTCCTTGGAAATTAACTTGGCCGATTGCTTGATGAGCAGTGCCATATCGTCTTTATGGTTGATAAAGCTTAGTTCTCCTATTAAATCATCGAAATATACCGGCTCTTTCCATTTTTCGACAGCAGTTATGGGAGAGGCAAGCGTAAAAAAGGAGAATAGCTCTTTTTCATATTTATCGGCAGGTTGCAGGTCATTTTTTGCAACACTACCTGCAATTTCAAATGAGCCGCTAAAATATCTTCTGCCGATTCCGGCTACGTAAACAACCGCTTTATCTCCCGGGGCATAGTTCTCCGCAAACGGTGTATTTTCGGTATATAACCAGTATCCCCGTGCGAATAATTTTTTGACAATATCTTCTGCAGCTAATCTGTCCTCATTTACCGGAAAATCATTTACGATGAAGATGTAGTACATATTGCTCCCTCCTCAAGAAAATTTAAGCAAAGGTGTTACCCGGACAAATAATTGTCTTCACTTTGCCCCTTTCTTTTTGAAACCTTCTTAATTTATTTAATAAGTTCTGCTTCGAAGCTCCTTGATCCTTTCCGGCCAGAGCTAAAATACCTTTTCTATCTTAATGATTTCCTGGCGGCCCTGTTCGTTTTCCTGGTAAAAGATAATGATTCTTTCGCCTGTGTCAATGCCGGTAAAGGAAATATTTTCATCCAGCCCAAAAGCCCGGGCCTCCCCGTTCATCTCCACTTCTGCCGTATGGCTGTCAGCCAGGCCGACGAAAGTCACCTCCGCGGTATGCACCTCACCTTCCCTTGGCTCCTGGAAGTCAGCCTGGGTGATAACCGAACGTCCATTTTCATCCACAAAATACCGGAAGCTGATTGCCCCGCTGGCAAACTCCTTTTCCCGCAGCTCATCACTCAGGGCAAAAGCCTGGGGCTGGCCGTCAATTTCGATCTCTACCGACCCGCTGTCGATGCGACCGGTCAGCATACCTGTTGCGCTGTGTATTTGCCTCTCGGTTCCTGCTTCCTGTCCGTTTTCCCTGTCGCTGCTATCATCATTTGTTTCTTCCCTTGCATTTCCTTGTTCACCTTCTTCGAGCTGTGCTTCTTCCTCCGGGGCAGGGTCTTCGCTATTCTCACCTGTATTCTGGACGGCTAAGCTCACGGCCGCTACTGCAACTACGAGGACAATTATTCCGAAAAGCCAGTACCTTTTTTTCATGCTAAGAAAACCTCCCTTTGTCTTGCACTTAGTATTTTTCTTTCTATGAGTTAAGACGCCGCCGCTGCCGTTTTGTTACGGAAGGACAAAATATTTCCGTAAATTATTAATGCACAGCCCGCAGAGCTCCGGGAAAAACAACGTCCTTGCTGCTGCGCCTGTGCTGCTGCGAAAATATTACAGAAAACTTTCAGGGGGCGTTGACAATTCTTAATACGCGGCGTTATAATAATATATGAATAATTGCTCATATGAACATACAATGGCGGTGATACCGTGACCTTAAAAAGAGATGAGATTAGATGTGAAGCGAGTATTATACATGAGGAAGTAATAGACAAAGTGCGTGAGAAAATGCCGCCCGAGGAAAGCCTGTATGATTTGGCCGAACTTTTTAAGGTTTTTGGTGATTCTACGCGGATCAAAATTATCTGGGCCTTGTTTGAGTCGGAGATGTGTGTTTGTGATATTGCCTACCTATTGAATATGTCGCAGTCGGCCATATCCCACCAGATCCGCGTATTAAAGCAGGCCCGCCTGGTCAAGCGCCGCAAAGAAGGTAAAGTGGTTTATTATTCCCTGGACGACAAGCATGTTGAGCTTATCTTTAAACAGGGTTTAAGCCATATTAACGAATAAAGCAGAAAAGCAGAAGGGAAGTCATGGCAATGTCTGCTCCAAGCGAAAATTGTGTATCCGGCGCTGCGGGATGTTGTTGCACCGTAGATTTCCCCTTTTCCTCAGCCAACGGCAGCCCGGAGGGAAAAAAGGAAATAGTTGTTGCCGGCAGCAATTTCTTTGCCCGCGCCAGACCCTTCCTCTTCGGGGTTGGCGCCCTATTGTTCGCTGCTGGCCTTCTTTTGCCCCTGCAGGGTCCGGCGGAGCTGCTTGTTTTTGCCGCTGCCTACCTGCTCTGGGGAAACGGAGTTCTGCTAACGGCAGGGCGAAATATTATCCGGGGCAGTGTTTTCGACGAAAATTTCCTCATGTCCATAGCCACCCTGGGGGCTTTTGCCATCGGGGAGTATCCCGAAGGGGTGGCGGTAATGATATTCTACCAGGTCGGAGAGCTGCTCCAGGGACGTGCCGTGGAACGTTCCCGCCGTTCTATCCGGGAATTAATGGATATTCGTCCGGATTATGCCCATCTTAGAGGGACAGAAGGCACTACCAAAGTATCTCCCCACCTGGTCCGGGCGGGTGATATTATAGAAGTCCGCCCGGGGGAAAGGGTGCCCCTGGACGGCAGTGTCCTGGACGGTTCAACTACCCTTGATGTTTCTGCCCTGACCGGAGAGTCCCTGCCGCGAGATATAAGCCCTGGAGACCAGGTTCTTTCGGGTTCTATTAACCAGGGCGGCCTGATAAGTATAAAGGTATCCAGGGAATATAAAGAATCTACAGTGAGCCGGATTCTTTCCCTGGTAGAAAGTGCAGCTTCCCGAAAAGCACAGACCGAACGCTTTATAACTCGTTTCGCCCGCTACTATACCCCTGTAGTGGTAGCTGCGGCGGTATTGCTGGCCTTGCTGCCCCCGCTTCTGCTGGCGGATCAGACCTTTGCTACCTGGAGCTACAGGGCGCTGGTATTCCTGGTCATATCTTGCCCCTGTGCCCTGGTCATCTCCATTCCCCTGGGTTTTTGGGGAGGTATTGGCGGGGCTTCCCGCAAGGGGATCCTGGTCAAGGGAGGCAATTACCTGGAAGCCCTTAGCAACACGGGTACGGTTATTTTCGATAAAACAGGCACTTTAACGCAGGGGTCTTTTCGGGTTCATGAAATTTTACCCACCCCTGGTTTTACAAAAAGGGAACTCTTGCGCTGTGCTGCTTCTGCTTCCCGCTATTCATCCCATCCGGTAGCCGTTTCTGTATTGCGGGCCTGGGAAGAAAAAGAAGGCAGGCCCGGGAACGGTACGACAGCAGCCAAAACAGATGCTGAAAAGGAACACTATAAGGTTCTTAGCTTTACGGAGATATCGGGAAGGGGAGTGAAACTGCTGACCCCGAAAGGCGAAGTCCTTATGGGGAATAGCAGGTTACTGGAGCAGTATGGGATTCCTGTGCAAGAAGAAATATCTGGGAACCGGGTGTACCTGGCGATAGGGGGAAAATATGCAGGCAGCATCAAAGTGGAGGATGTGCTGAGGGAAGATACTTCTACTGCTGTGCAGGCCCTGAGAAATCTGGGTGTGCGTAATATTGTTATGCTCACAGGAGATAGAAAAGCGGTTGCTGACAGGATCGGCCAAAAAATTGGTCTTGACCGTGTATACTCCGAGCTGCTTCCCCACCAGAAAGTAGAGATCTTGGAACGGCTTCAGGGAGAGCAGAAAGGCAAGAAAAAAGTTGCCTTTGTCGGCGATGGTATTAATGATGCACCTGCCCTTGCCCGGGCCGATATCGGGGTGGCCATGGGAGGCATCGGCTCTGATGCCGCCGTGGAAGCCGCTGACGTGGTGCTCATGACCGGTGAACCTTCCAAGCTGGCGGAAGCGATATCCATCGCCCGAAAAACCAGGGGCATCGTTGTCCAGAACGTGGTGTTAGCCCTGAGTATCAAGGCCCTTGTCCTCTTCCTGGGAGCCGCCGGATTGGCCTCCCTCTGGGAAGCGGTTTTCGCCGATGTGGGCGTGGCCCTGCTGGCCGTTCTTAATGCCATGCGGGCCATGCGCTAAAAATCTGTTTCATACATCATACAAAAAAAGAAGCCCTGGTCATCCGGGCTTCTTTTTAGATCTGCGTG
Organism: Syntrophomonadaceae bacterium; assembly: GCA_007135125.1. GTDB lineage: Bacteria > Bacillota > Dethiobacteria > DTU022 > UBA8154 > SLJK01. The sequence continues at coordinate 5,759 of SLJK01000131.1, forward strand.
CGCTGGGGTTGTTTTATTATTTTACTCCAGTGTGAAGCTAACCCACTCCGTCACAGTTTCTTTGGGGCCCCAGTCGAAATCGGCGCCGAAGATTTCACCAACGGCCCGCAGGGGCAGGAATGTGCGGTCCTCCACGATCTGGGCGGCTACATCAGCTGTTTCCGTGCGTTCTACACCGTCTTCGGTTACAGTTATATAGGGAGACCCGATTTCGATTTCAACCAGCATATCCTCATTTTCAAAGGTTACCCATTCGGTCAGCGCTTCTTTCGGTCCCCAATCGGCTTCCAGGCCGAAGGCATCCGCAATGAAGCTGACTGGCACAAATGTGCGGTCGTCTTCGATAAAGGGCGCTACATCCATGAAGGCGGATTCGTCATTGATTTCGTATTCAAGGGAGTTCACGTAGAGAGTGACTACCAGTGGGTCTTCCTCGTATACTTCATCCACTACTGTTTCCGGCTCATCATTTGTAACAATGGTCACGGCCACCGAAGCTTCCAGTTGGCTTTCTTCGTCTCCGGTAGTCAAAATAGCGTTATTTTCCAGGACAAAGGTGCTATCGTATG
>SLJK01000017.1 GCA_007135125.1 Syntrophomonadaceae bacterium
CGATCACCCTGCCGGAGGGTGTGGAGATGGTTATGCCTGGAGACAATGTGAACATGGTCATAGAGCTCATCACACCTATTGCCACCGAGGAAGGGCTGCGCTTTGCTATTCGTGAAGGAGGCCGTACCGTAGGTGCCGGAGTGGTAACTTCTATTATAGAGTAATAAGGGTATTTGTGGAGACGGGTCGGTAAGGAGCGATGAAGCAAGAGGTTGCCTGCTCAGGTGGGGGGAATTCTTGCAGAGCAGTCTGCTCAATAAGTAATCAGACGCAAAGGAGGAAAAGCAGTGGCCAATCAAAAAATTCGTATTCGCCTGAAAGCTTTTGACCATAACCTTTTGGACCAATCATCCAGTAAGATTGTGGAAACGGCAAGGCGCACAGGTGCAAATGTTTCGGGGCCTGTCCCCCTTCCTACGGAAAAGACCGTGTATACGGTTATCAGGGCACCCCATAAGTATAAGGATTCCCGCGAGCAGTTCGAGATGCGGACTCATAAGCGTTTGATCGATATTATTGAACCTACACCGAACACTGTAGACGCATTGATGCGCTTGGACCTGCCCGCTGGCGTAGATATTGAGATCAAACTGTAGGTTAGTGCAGAAAAGGGGGTGTAGATACCATGAAAAAAGCTATACTGGCCAGAAAAGTAGGAATGACACAAATTTTTGACGACGATGGGAGTGCCATTCCGGTAACGATTTTAGAAGCGGGACCCTGCACTGTCGTGCTTAAGAAAACAGAAGATAAAGATGGTTACAAAGCTTTGCAGGTGGGCTTTGAAGAGGCCCGCAGAAAAAGTTTAATTAAACCCCAGGCGGGACACTTTGCGACTGCAGGTGTTTCTCCCTTCAAAATAGTGCGTGAATTGTGCCTGGAGGGAAGCGAAGATTATCAGGTGGGCCAGGTAATAAAAGCTGATATCTTTCAGCAAGGAGATTTTGTTGATATAAGCGGTATCTCCAAAGGAAAAGGATTTGCCGGTTCCATTAAGAGGCACGGCCAGAGCAGAGGCCCTATGACCCACGGTTCTCGCTACCAGAGGGGGCCTGGTTCACTGGGTTCTATAGATGGCGCCCGGGTTTTTAAGGGTCGGAATATGCCTGGTAGGATGGGCGGAGAAAAGGTTACCGTGCAAAAAATGAAGGTAGTACAGGTTGATCCCGAGAAAAATCTTCTGGTAATAAAGGGTGCCGTGCCGGGACCTCGGGGCAGCCTTTTAATGGTCAAAGATTCTGTCAAAGCTAGTTAGAAAGGGGGCTTTTGTTATGCCAAAGGTCGATGTGTTCAATGTCCAGGGGGAACGTACAGGCGAACTGGAACTCAGTGAAGAAGTATTTGGTGCCCCCATCAGGGAAGATCTTCTTTTTGATGTCTCCCAGGAACTCCTGGCAGCAAGGCGCCATGGGACCGCCAGCACCAGAACCAGGGGCGAAGTCCGTGGTGGCGGGAGAAAGCCCTGGAGGCAAAAAGGTACCGGTAGAGCCAGACATGGAACTTCCCGTTCACCCATCTGGGTTGGTGGCGGAACGGTTTTTGGTCCCAAGCCGCGCAGTTACCGTTACCACTTGCCCAAAAAAGTGAGGAGAGCCGCATTACGCTCTGCCCTTAGTTCCAAGGTTTCTGAGAACAATATGACTGTCTTGGAAGAATTAAGCATGGCCCAGCCCAAAACCAGGGAGATTGTGGGAATTATGAAAAGCCTTAACCTGGATGGTAAGGTTCTTCTCGTAACCGCTCGCGAGGACGCGAATATCTATAAATCCAGTCGTAATATCCAGGGTCTTAAAGCTGTTATAGCCGGGCAGTTAAATGTTCTGGACCTGCTGAGTTATGAACGGGTTATAATGACAAAGGATGCAGTAGCAAGGGTGGAGGAGGTGTTTGCCTCGTGAAAGTGGCACATGATATCATATTGAAACCCTTAATTACCGAAAAATCTACCAACCTGATGTCAGAAAACAAGTATTCTTTTGTAGTCCGTAAAGACGCCAATAAAATTGACATCAAAAGAGCGGTGGAGGAACTTTTTAGTGTCAAAGTTTCTGATGTAAACACCATGCGTGTAAAAGGAAAGTTCAGGCGTTTTGGAGTACACAGGGGTTACCGGCCGGGTTGGAAGAAAGCTATAGTAACCCTGCAAGAAGGAAGTAAGCCCATCGAAATCTTTGAATAGAAGAAAGAAATAGAGGGCTAGTTGAAGATTATCCGGGAAAGGAGGAGATTTCAGGACAATGGCCACCAAAAAATTTGTTCCCACATCGCCCGGAAGACGCTTTATGACTGTTTCCACCTTTGAAGATGTCACCAAGAAAGAACCGGAAAAATCTCTACTGGAGCCGTTAAAGAGCAAAGCTGGACGTAACAGCGATGGCCGCATTACAATCAGGCATCGTGGGGGCGGACATAAACGTAAGTACAGGGTAATTGATTTTAAACGCAATAAAGACAACGTTCCGGCCAGGGTAGCTGCTATCGAATATGATCCCAATCGCTCTGCTCGTATCGCCCTTTTACATTATGCAGATGGGGAAAAAAGATATATTTTGGCACCGATGGGCCTCAAGACAGGAACAAGAATTAGTTCCGGCCCTGGAGCAGAGATTAAGCCGGGTAATGCCCTCCCTTTAAGGAATATTCCTGTAGGTTCACTGGTGCATAATATTGAAATCATGCCTGGCAAAGGTGGGCAGCTGGTTCGTTCAGCTGGAAACGTGGCACAGCTTGTTGCTAAAGAGGGTAAATATGCCCATATTAAGCTCCCTTCTGGTGAAGTGCGATTGGTACTTCTAAATTGCAAGGGTACTATTGGCCAGGTAGGGAATGTTGAACACGAAAATATCTCAATTGGCAAAGCAGGCCGCTCGCGTTGGATGGGTATTAGGCCTACCGTAAGGGGCTCAGTTATGAACCCCACGGATCATCCCCACGGTGGCGGCGAAGGTAGGGCCCCCATAGGACGTAAAAGCCCGCTTTCCCCCTGGGGAATGCCTACCCTGGGTTATAAAACCAGAAACAAAACCAAGAAATCAGATAGGCTTATCGTCAAGAAGCGTAAGTAATCATTTTCAGAGAGGTGAAGGAGTGATTAGATGGGACGTTCTCTAAAAAAAGGTCCCTATGCGGATCCCGATTTGCTGGCCAAAGTTGAAAAGATGAACCGCAGCGGAGAAAAACGGGTAATTAAAACGTGGTCCCGCCGATCTACGATTTTCCCTGATATGGTAGGGCATACCATAGCTGTCCACGATGGGCGTAAACATCTTCCCATCTATATTACGGAAGATATGGTAGGTCACAAGTTGGGAGAATTTGCCCCAACCCGTACTTTCCGTGGTCACGGTCATCATACGGAAAGATCTACTTCCCTGAGATAAGTAATTTTGGGGAAGGTATATCGGAAGCAAGTTCTTCCGGGGCAGTTTTCAGGTATAAGGGGTGATAAACAATGGAAGCAAAAGCTCAAGCTAGGTTTGTTCGAATAGCTCCCCGCAAGGCCAGGATAGTAATGGATCTTGTAAGGGGCAAGGGAGTGGACGAAGCTCTTTCTATTCTAAACTTTACACCTAAAAAAGGTTCGGAGATTATTGAAAGAGTTCTTCGTTCAGCCATTGCCAATGCGGAAAACAACCACGACATGAGCAAGGATGCCCTTTTTATTTCCAGAGCTTATGTAGATGAGGGTCCTACCCTGAGGAGGTTTAGACCTAGAGCCCAGGGAAGGGCAACGCGTATTCGTAAAAGGACCAGCCATATAACCGTATCCTTACGGGAAAGAGAGGAGGATTAATAACTTGGGTCAAAAGATTAATCCTGTCGGTTTCCGCATCGGTGTCATAAAAGATTGGGATGCTCGTTGGTATTCCGAAAAGGACTATACTGAGCTACTTCATGAGGACTTAAAGATCCGTGAGTATATAAAAAAGAAACTCCAGATAGCCAGTGTCTCGCGGGTAGAGATTGAACGTGCTGCTAATAACTTGCGTGTTGCTGTACATACAGCAAAACCGGGAATGGTTATCGGTAAAGGAGGCGCTGAGGTTGATGGACTAAGGCGCAAACTGGAAGAGATTACCGGCAAGAAGGTCCATATTAATATTATGGAGATCAAAAGACCGGAAATGGACGCCTACCTGGTGGCAGAAAGTATAGCGCAGCAGCTTACCCGCAGGATAGCTTTTAGAAGAGCCATGAAGCAGTCTGTTTTCCGCACTATGCGGGCAGGGGCTAAAGGTATCAAGATCGTCTGCAAGGGGCGCCTGGGTGGCTCAGAAATGGCGCGCACGGAAACCTATCATGAAGGAACGGTTCCACTGCAGACCTTAAGAGCTGATATAGATTATGGAGCAGTGGAGGCTCATACAACCTATGGCCGTATAGGAGTCAAGGTTTGGATTTACAAGGGAGAAGTTCTTCCTGAAGCCAAGAAAGAAGACCAAAAGGGGAAGGGGGGAGAAAAACTGCATGTTAACGCCGAAAAGGGTTAAATTCCGTCGCCACCAAAGGGGGCGCATGAAAGGCGTTTCCAAAGGTGGAACAGAGATTGATTCCGGAGAATACGGTTTGCAGGCCTTAGAACCTTCCTGGATTACCAGTCAGCAGATAGAAGCGGCTCGTATAGCCATGACCAGGCATGTAAAAAGAGGCGGAAAGATATGGATCAAAATTTTCCCCCACAAACCTATCACAAAAAAACCGGCAGAAACCCGGATGGGAAAAGGAAAAGGTTCTCCGGAATACTGGGTTGCTGTGGTAAAGCCAGGTCGGATCATGTTTGAACTGGCGGGTGTGCCGGAGGATGTAGCCAGGGAAGCTATGCGTTTGGCCGCTAACAAGTTGCCTATCAAATGTAAATTTGTGAAAAGAGAAGAAATAGGTGGTGAAGCCCATGAAGGTGAGGGAAATTCGTGAGCTTTCAGATAAAGAGCTTCAGGAAAAAGCCCGTGAATTGAAGGAAGAACTATTTAACCTGCGTTTTCAAATGGCTACGGGACAATTAGAAAATACCATGAGGGTGAAAGAAGTTCGTAGATCCATAGCCCGGGTTAAAACTGTTATTCGGGAGAGAGAACTGGCTGCAATTAACCACTAATCTCCCAGGAAAGGAGGCATCGTTTTGGAAAGAAACAGCAGGAAAGTAAGAGTGGGTACTGTAGTTAGCGATAAAATGGATAAAACGGTCGTGGTAGCTGTAAAAAGGACTACCAAGCACCCTTTGTTCGGTAAAACCATGGTTAAGACCAAAAAATACAAAGCCCACGATGCCGATAATCAATGCAGGACCGGTGACAAAGTAAAAATTATGGAAACCAAACCTTTAAGTAAGGATAAACGTTGGCGGCTGACAGAGATCATGGAAAGATCACAGCTGTAGCTTCCGCGGAAAGGAGGGGGCGTTGTGATACAGAATCAAACACTCCTTAACGTAGCTGACAATACAGGAGCTCGTAAAATAATGTGCATTCGGGTCCTGGGCGGCTCCAAAAGGAAAACCTCCAGCGTCGGTGATATAGTCGTTGCTTCAGTCAAAGAAGCCACTCCCAGGGGAGTTGTTAAAAAAGGAGATGTGGTCCGGGCCGTAATAGTTCGCACCAAGAAGGGTTACCGACGTCAGGATGGAACTTTTATCCGTTTTGATGAAAATGCTGCGGTGATCATAAATGAGCAGAAGGCTCCTCGTGGCACGCGTATATTTGGACCGGTGGCCAGGGAGTTAAGGGAAAAAGAATTTATGAGAATAGTTTCCCTCGCTCCAGAAGTACTCTAATATTATAGGTTTCTAAGGCAAGGGGGTGTTTTATATGCCTGCAAAAATGAAGATTCGCAAGGGAGACCAGGTAGTGGTCCTTTCTGGCAAAGATCGGGGCAAAAAAGGAAAAATAGTTAGCTCTTCCCCCAGGGATAACAAGGTTATGGTTGAGGGTGTAAACATAGTCAAAAAACATGCCCGTCCCACTCAAAAAGTTACCCAGGGGGGGATTAGAGAGATGGAAGCCCCCATCTATGCCAGCAAGGTAAAGCTCATCTGCCCCTCCTGTCAGAAGCCTACGCGGATTTCGCACAGGGTTCTCAGTGAAGGGAAAAAAGTAAGAGTATGCAAAAAATGCACTGAAGTTATTGATAAATAAATGGCAAACTGCAAAAGAAATGCTCACCCGTTTTAAGGTGCAGGGGAAGGAGGTAAGAAGGTGTCCACCTTGAAGGAAAAATACCTGGAAGAAGTTCGCCCGGCCCTAATAGAACATTTTTCCTACAAAAATGTTCTGGAAGCGCCGAGACTTGAAAAAGTAGTTATCAATATGGGTATTGGGGAGGGCAAGGATAACCCCAAGCTGTTGGAAGCCGCGGTAAGTGAACTTTCCCTGATAACAGGGCAAAAGCCTGTTATTACCAAGGCCAAACGCTCTGTAGCCAGTTTCAAGCTGCGCGAAGGTATGTCTATTGGCTGCAAGGTTACTTTACGGGGAGAAAGAATGTATGATTTCATGAGTAAGCTAATCAATGTTGCTCTTCCTCGAGTACGCGATTTTAGAGGCATCTCTCTTCGTTCATTTGACGGCCACGGAAATTATTCTTTGGGTCTTAGGGAACAGATTATCTTTCCCGAGATTAATTATGATGATGTAGAGAAAATCCAGGGTATGGACATTATTATTGTTACCACGGCAAAAACTGATGAAGAGGCCAGGGAATTATTGCGGCTTTTGGGTATGCCTTTTAAAGCAGCCTGAAAGTAAAAAAGCAAATATTTGAAATCATGACTTGGAATGAGACCGTGCTCGCTGAACAGCTGCGAAATCCTTCCACGAAGACCTGGAACGAGCTCGTGCTCGCCAAATATATGAAAGGAGGTGCAGCCGGTTAGTTTATAACCGGGAGCGTCTGTGGCAAAAAAATCTATGATCGCCAAGGCCAAACGGAAGTCCAAGTTTGAAGTAAGAGGTTATTATCGCTGCAAGCTTTGCGGTCGTCCAAGAGCATACCTCCGTAAGTTCGGGATGTGTCGTTTGTGCTTCCGCAAACTGGCGCACCAGGGTTTAATCCCCGGGGTGAAAAAAGCCAGTTGGTAGCTCAGTGTTAGAAAGGGGGTTAAGGTTTTAAGATGATGACCGATCCGATTGCCGATATGTTGACAAGAGTTCGTAATGCTCATATGGCTGGTAAGAGCAAGGTTGAACTTCCTTCTTCCAAGACTAAGGAAGCTATTGCCGCCATATTAAAAAACGAAGGTTATATACGTGATTTTGAGCGCGTTTCTGACAACAAACAGGGAGTGCTTAAGCTTTATCTCAAATATGTCCAAAATGCGCAGGGAGCTATTACGGGTTTAAAACGAATCAGTAAACCTGGATTAAGGGTTTATGTGGGGAAAGAAGAACTTCCCCGGGTTTTAAATGGCCTGGGAATAGCAATCATCTCCACTTCGCAGGGTGTTATGAGCGACAGGAAAGCTAGAGAAGTCGGCCTGGGTGGCGAAGTGATATGTTACGTCTGGTAGGAGGTGGAAAGATTGTCCCGTATTGGAAAAAAACCCGTTCCTCTGCCGGAAGGCGTGGAAGTTAATGTAGAAAAAGATAACCTGGTTACTATCAAAGGGCCACGGGGAGAGCTTACTAAAAAGATCCCATCCTGCCTGGAAATTGTATTCGAAGAAGGACAAATGTTGGTGCAACGACCTTCAGACAGGAAAGAACACCGGGCTATGCATGGCCTCGGCAGGTCATTATTGGCCAATATGGTGGAAGGGGTAACCAATGGTTATGTTCGCGAACTGGAACTTGTTGGTGTAGGTTACCGAGCTGCTAAACAGGGTGATAACCTGGTGCTGAACGTAGGGTATTCCCAGCCGGTTCAGTTTATACCGGTAGAAGGTATTGAATTGGATGTGCCGGCAGCGACACGTATAACGGTAAAAGGCATTGACAAAGAGGTAGTAGGAGACACTGCTGCTAAAATTCGCCGTGTTCGTCCCCCTGAACCCTATAAAGGTAAAGGTATTAAGTACGCCGGTGAATATGTCAGGCGTAAAGTTGGTAAAGCAGGTAAATAAGCTCCAGGCAGCTAGTTTCGAAAGGGTGAAATACAGTGGTAAAGGAGAAAAAAAAGCTGACCAGAAAGAGGAGGCATTTAAGGGTACGCAAAAAAGTCAGCGGGACTTCTGAGCGTCCGCGGCTTAATGTTTATCGCAGCCTCAAACATATTCATGCCCAGATTATAGATGATACAAGAGGACATACACTGGTCTCTGTTTCGACGTTGGAGCCGGCTTTAAAAGATCAGTTACCTGCAGCCACGGGCAATGCGGAAGCAGCTCGCAAGGCAGGAGAAATCCTGGCCAAGAAGGCTTTGGATGCCGGCGTCAAGGAAGTTGTTTTTGACCGTGGCGGCTTTCTTTATCATGGTAGAGTAAAGGCTTTGGCTGAAGGTGCCAGAAGCCAGGGTTTGATATTTTAAAGAAGGGAGGTATCAGGTTGCCCAAAGTTGAACCACAAGGTGAACTTACCGAAAGAGTGGTCCGTATCAACAGAGTTGCTAAAGTGGTTAAAGGTGGAAGGCGCTTCAGCTTTAGCGCGCTGGTGGTAGTTGGGGATGAACAAGGAGCAGTGGGTGTTGGCCTTGGTAAGGCCGGTGAAGTTCCCGAGGCTATACGTAAAGGCATTGAAGATGCAAAAAAGAAATTAATAAAAGTTGCCATGGAAGGTACAACGATCACTCATCCCGTGACGGGACATTTTGGTGCGGGCAGTGTGCTTATGAAGCCGGCTTCAGAAGGTACCGGTGTTATAGCTGGTGGCCCTATCAGGGCTGTGTTGGAGTTGGCCGGGGTAAAAGATATTCTTACCAAAAACCTGGGTTCTGCCAATGCTATGAATATGGTTAATGCAACCATGCAAGGATTAAGATCCTTGAAATTCCCGGAAGATGTTGCCAAAACAAGGAACAAGACTGTAGATGAACTTAAAGCTTAGGGGATTCCTGGAGTGCAGGAATCACAACTTACCCGAGACTCTTTGTTTAAGGAAATAGGAGGTGCTATTCAATGCGCTTGCATGAACTCAAACCGTCTTTTGGTTCTCGCGCCCCTCGAAAAAGAAAAGGCCGGGGAATCGGTTCAGGCCTGGGCAAAACTTCTGGGCGCGGGCAAAAAGGTCAAAAAGCGCGTTCCGGCGGCAGGGTGCGCCGTGGTTTTGAAGGTGGGCAGATGCCTTTATATCAGCGCCTTCCCAAGCGCGGTTTTCACAATATATTTAAGAAAGAGTGGGCTGCTATCAATGTCGAGAAACTGAACCGTTTTGAGGCAGGGACAGTAGTTACGCCCCAGCTTTTAAAGGATATGGGAATTGTAAAAAATGTAAATGATGGCCTGAAAATATTGGGAAAAGGTCAACTGGAAAAAGAACTTACCGTTCGCGCTCATAGCTTTAGCGCTCAGGCCAAAGCAAAGATTGAGGCTGCTGGTGGGCAAGCAGAGGTGATTTGAGATGTTTGAAACGGTACGTAATGCATGGAAAATTGGCGAACTGCGTCAAAGAATACTGTTTACCCTTGCTATGCTGGTAATTTTCCGTATAGGTGCTCACGTGCCAGTTCCGGGTATCAACCCAGAAGCGCTAAGGGAGTTTTTTCAGGAAGACACTCTCTTTGGTTTCTATAACGTAATTGCCGGCGGTGCCCTGAGTAATTTTACAATTTTTGCTATGGGGATAATGCCCTATATCAATGCTTCCATTATTATGCAGCTATTAACTGTTGTTGTTCCTAAATTTAAACAATGGAGCGAAGAGGGTGTGGAAGGCCGTAAAAAGATGATGCAGGTCATTCGTTATGGAACTGTTTTGCTGGCTTTCCTGCAGGCTACGGGGATGACTTTCAGCATTATGCGTCCTGCTGTTATCGACCACAGCACTCTTAGTTATGTAATTATTATCATTTCTCTTACAGCCGGCACGGCTTTTCTGATGTGGTTGGGAGAACTGATAACAGAAAATGGGATTGGCAACGGTATCTCACTTCTTATTTTTGGTGGTATTGTGGCCGGGCTTCCGCCCAGTGTAGGTCAGACTATTGAGTTATTGAGGCTGGGCGAGCTGAGTTTTGTGGTACTGATTCCTATTCTATTGGTTTTATTGAGTCTGATCGTGGGTATTGTGGCTATGGATGTCAGCAGAAGGCGCATCCCGGTACAGTATGCCAAGAGGGTCGTGGGAAGAAGGGTTTATGGTGGACAGAGCACTCATATCCCGCTGAAAATTAACCAGGCTGGTGTTATTCCGGTTATTTTTGCGTCGGCTATACTGATGTTCCCGGCCACTATTGCCATGTTTATAGACCATCCCATCGCCCAAAGCATTGCGGCAGCTTTAAGTTGGGGGACAGTACTCAATACTGCTTTATATGCAGTGTTTATTATCCTTTTCACCTTTTTCTACACGGCAATACAATTCGATCCTATGAAAATAGCCGGAGATGTTAAAAAGCACGGAGGTTTTATCCCGGGCCTTCGGCCGGGACGTCCTACTGCCGAATATCTCAGCAGGGTTTCGACTCGTCTTACTTTTGTAGGTTCTTTTGCCCTGGCTTTTATTGCTGTGTTGCCCATTGTTTTGCAGGACGTTTCCCGGTTGAACCTGATGTTCGGGGGAACCGCTCTCATTATTATGGTAGGGGTGGCACTGGAAACCATGCGTCAGGTCGAAAGCCAGATGCTTATGCGCAATTATCAAGGTTTTATGAGATAAGGGAGAGTTGTTGTTGATCGTTATAAAGTCGCACCAGGAAATAGAGCTTATGCGGGAGGCAGGAAAGATTGTTGCAGAGACTCTTGCAAGGTTGGAGAGGGCCATAAGGCCCGGTGTAACGACCGGCCACCTGGATAACCTGGCCCGAAAATGTATCAAAAGCTGTAATGCTCAGCCTGCTTTTTTGGGATATCATGGCTTTCCAGCCAGTATTTGTGCTTCTATCAATGAGGAAGTTGTACACGGAATACCAGGGCTTAAAAAGTTAAAAGATGGGGATATATTAAGTATTGATGTGGGTGTATATTATAAAGGATATTGTGGAGATTCAGCGTCCACTTTTCCTGTAGGTGAGGTTTCTCCCCTGGCCCTCAAGCTTGTGCAGGTTGCCAGGGATGCGTTTTATCAAGGCTTTGCTCATGCTTGTCCGGGAAAATACCTGCAGGATATCTCCAGTGCCATTCAGAATTGCGCCGAATCGCATAATTTTTCTGTGGTCCGTAATTTTGTAGGGCACGGCATTGGCAGTCAGATGCATGAAGAACCTCAGGTGCCAAACTATGGAGTGCCCGGTAAGGGTGTTCAGCTCCAGGAAGGTATGGTGCTGGCTATAGAACCTATGGTTAACGAAGGCACCTGGGAGGTAGAAACACTTGGCGATAATTGGACGGTGGTGACAAAGGACAGAAAATTGTCGGCCCATTATGAGCACACGGTAGCGATACTGGAGAACGGTCCCGAGATCCTGACTTCATTATAAGGGGGAGCAAGGTGGATCTAAAGCAAGGGCAGTTGGTGAAATCTAAGGCAGGAAGAGACAAAGGCAGGTTATATATTATTATCGGTCTTGAGAAAGATAGGGTGCTACTTTCTGATGGACGTTATCGTCCCGTGACGATGCCCAAGCGTAAAAATGCAAAGCACTTGCAGCCATATCACAATGTTGACCGTGAGATAAAGGAGAAGATCCGGCATCGCAAGCTTGATGACACCGTTGTGCGACAATATATTAAAGAGATGATTTCTGTGCAAGAAGTGCAGAAGGACAATGAACTGGGCAACTCATTTTGCCTCCGGATCTCTTCTTGTGAAAGTGCTTAGAGAAAGGAGGCATGCCAGGGAATGTCCCAAAAAAAGGACATCATTGAAGTTGAAGGAACTGTTGTTGAGCCTTTGCCTAATGCCATGTTCAGGGTAGAGTTAAAGAATGGAGTAAAGATTCTGGCCCATGTTTCTGGTAAAATACGCATGCATTTTATTCGCATTCTACCCGGCGACCGCGTGCTGGTGGAACTGTCACCTTATGACCTGACCAGGGGACGAATCACCTATCGCTATAAATAAAATGTCATAAAGGGGGCTTGTACTGTGAAAGTGCGCCCATCGGTAAAACCTATTTGTGAAAAGTGCAAGGTAATACGCCGCAAAGGAAAAGTGATGATCATCTGTGAAAATCCTAAACACAAACAGCGTCAAGGATAATAATCGTTCGCAGTAAACAAGAGGGGTATGATTTTACCCAAAGGTTATATGCTTAAGTAAGTACGTTAACCTTTTATAGCAAAGGAGGTGCGAAACATGGCCAGGATAGCAGGAGTGGATCTGCCACGTGATAAAAGAGTAGAGGTCGCTTTAACCTATATTTATGGCATGGGTCGTAAGAGAGCAATGGGAACGTTGCAAAATGCCCAGATCGATCCTTACACCAGGGTAAGAGACCTGACTGATGATGAAATTACCCGCCTGAGAGAATATATTGATAAAAATTTCAAAGTCGAGGGCGATCTTCGTCGTGATGTGGCGATGAACGTGAAGCGCCTCATCGAAATCGGTTGCTATAGCGGTATCAGGCATCGTCGTGGTATGCCGGTTAGGGGACAGAGCACAAAAAACAATGCGCGCACCCGTAAAGGGCCGAAGAGAACGGTTGGTGTGCGCCGCAAAAAATAAGGAGGGAAGAGAAAGGTGGCAAAAAGAAAGACAGCAGGGCGTCCAAAGCGTAAGGAACGGAAAAATGTTGAGCACGGTATAGCTCACATTAAATCCAGTTTTAACAATACCATTATAACGATTACTGATTTACAGGGAAATAACATAGCCTGGTCCAGTGCCGGAACAGTAGGTTTCAAAGGTTCCCGTAAATCTACACCTTTTGCCGCACAACTGGCTGCAGACTCTGCTGCACGTACAGCCATGGATCACGGCATGAGGCAATTGGAGGTTTTTGTCAAAGGACCTGGTTCAGGACGGGAAGCTGCTATTCGTTCTTTGCAGGCCGCAGGATTAGAAGTGAACATGATCAAGGACGTTACTCCTATTCCTCATAACGGTTGCCGACCACCAAAACGGCGCAGGGTATAATTAGACTACCAGCAGGAGGTGTTAAAGATATGGCCCGATACAAAGAAGCGGTTTGTAGACTGTGCCGCAGGGAGGGCATAAAGCTCTACCTGAAGGGCGACAGGTGCTACAGTGAAAAATGTGCCTTTGCCCGCAAGGGTTATCCCCCTGGCATACATGGGCAGGGCAGACAAAAGATTTCCGAGTACGGGATGCAGTTAAGAGAGAAACAGAAAGCCCGCCGTGTCTACGGAGTATTGGAAAACCAGTTCCGGAAATATTTCAAAGAAGCCGACAGGCGTAGGGGAGTTACCGGGGAGACTCTGCTGCAGCTTTTGGAAAGCAGGTTGGACAACACAGTTTTTCGCATGGGTTTGGCCCGTTCGCGTTCGGAGGCCCGCCAGTTAGTTCGTCATGGTCATTTTCTGGTCAATGGTCGAAAAGTCAATATACCCTCTTACCTGAACAGGCCGGGGGATGAAGTTTCCGTAAAAGAAAAATCTCGCAACCTCCCTCTTTTTAAAGAAATTGCGGAGTGGGGTTCAGCGCAGGGGACTATGGAATGGCTGGAAGTTGATCATGAGAAGATGAGTGGCAGAATTGTCCGCCTTCCCTTGAGGGAAGAACTTGATATTCCAATTGTGGAACATCTTATCGTGGAGCTTTATTCACGTTAAAAAAATTCCTCTAACTATGGTTAGGAGGGAAGATATTAGTGATAGAAATTGAAAAGCCTAAAATTGATTTTGTAGAAAAAGAAGGCGATGAATATGGTCGCTTTGTTGTAGAACCTTTAGAGAGAGGATACGGGATCACTCTGGGAAACTCTCTGCGGCGAATTCTTCTTTCTTCATTACCTGGTGCAGCAGTTGTCAGTGTAAAGATTGATGGGGTTTTGCACGAGTTTTCTACAATTCCCCATGTGCTGGAAGATACACCGGAGATCATCCTTAACTTGAAAAAGCTGCGTTTAAAAATTCATGCCCATGAACCGCAGCTGTTGATCATCGACGTTGAAGGTGAAAAAGAGGTTGTTGCTGCAGATATACAGGCTCCTGCTGATGTAGAAATCCTTAATCCGGATTTACATCTGGCTACCCTGGAAGAAGGCGGCAAACTTTATATGGAGATAACTGCCAGCCTGGGGCGGGGCTATGTATCCGCAGAGCGTAACAAAACAGCTAACCAGCCCATAGGGGTTATTCCCGTAGACTCCATTTTTACTCCTATTAAGAAAGTCAACTTTAATGTGGAAGATACCAGGGTGGGACAGATTACTGATTATGATAAGTTGACTCTCGATGTATGGACTGATGGAAGCATTCGTCCTGACGAGGCCATTAGTCTCGGTGCTAAAGTTATGAGCAAGCACCTGGGGCTTTTTATCAACCTTACGGAAAAAGTTGACGAAGTAGAAATAAGCAGTGAGGAAGATGGAAGCAGTAAAGAAAGAGCCTTGGAGATGACTATTGAGGAATTGGATCTTTCTGTCCGCTCCTACAACTGTCTCAAAAGAGCCGGGATTAACACTGTGGAAGAATTGATCCGTAAAACCGACGATGAAATGATGAAAGTGCGAAACCTGGGTAAAAAATCACTGGAAGAGGTCCAGCACAAACTCCATGATCTTGGTTTGGGTCTCAGGAAAGAGTCATAGTAGTTTCTGTAAACACCTTTTTAAGGAAGGGAGGTGCTGCCGGGTCTCTTCGGACCTTTTATAGGGCGGAGGCCGCGGCGTTTAATATGAGTAACCGAAAATTTAGCAGGAAAAAGGGGCCCCGAAAAGCGCTTATGCGCAATATGGTCACCTCATTTATTTTAGCAGAGCGGATAGAAACTACCGAGGCGAAAGCCAAAGAAGTTAAGCCTATCATTGAAGGAATGATTACGGCTGCCAAGAAGGGGGATCTTCATTCCCGCAGGCAGGCGCTTTCATACCTTTTAGACGAAGATGCGGTTACAAAGCTTTTTGAAAAAATAGGGCCTCGTTTTGAAGGAAGGGACGGCGGCTATACCAGGATTATGAAAAAGGGACCTCGCCGGGGTGATAGCGCTCCGATGGTACTTTTAGAACTGGTTTAAGCTGCCGAAGTAAAAGTGCTTAATTGCACCTTAGGTGGTGTAAACGTGGAAGCCATCATCCAGGTAAGAAACCTGACCCATGATTATCAGTTAAGTGGAAATGAAATGATCAGGGCTATTGAGGACCTTTCTTTAGAGATAGAGGAAGGTAGTTATGTCGCCCTGGTAGGACCGAACGGATCAGGAAAATCTACCCTGGCCAGGCATTTTAACGCGATTCTTACCCCTACTTCCGGTGAGGTAATGGTAGATGGCCTTTCCACCGCAGATGAACAAAACTGCTGGGAGATCCGGCGGCGTGTGGGAATGGTTTTTCAAAATCCGGATAATCAAATTGTGGCTACTACTGTAGAAGAAGATGTGGCTTTTGGTTTGGAGAACCTGGGTGTGGCGCCGGAACTTATCCGACGCAGGGTAGCAGAAACCCTTGATATGATCGGTCTGAGTTCTTATGCGCAGCAGCCTCCTCACCTGCTTTCGGGGGGGCAAAAACAGAAATTGTCCATCGCAGGAATAATTGCCATGAGACCCCGCTGCCTGGTACTTGATGAACCCACAGCAATGTTGGACCCACGTGGTCGCACGGAAGTATTGGGTACTGTTAAACAGCTAAATAGTCAAGAAAAGATCACCGTGGTTCATATTACCCATTTTATGGAAGAAGCTTTAGAGGCTGACCAGGTGGTTGTTTTGGCCGAGGGGAAAATAGTGCGGATTGGAGAGCCGCAAGAAATATTTGGCGGGGAACTGAATCTTGAAGAACTTGGCTTAGAAGTTCCCACTGTCCCTAAACTGGCACATATTCTCAGACAGGGGGGGCTAAAAATACCCGACGGTGTTTTAAGCATGGAACAACTGGTGAATAGTTTATGTTAATTGAAGCCCGCCACCTGTCTTATACGTATATGCCGGGAACCCCTTTTCAGATTCAGGCATTGAAAGATATTAATTTGACTGTCCACAAAGGTGAGTTTGTGGGGGTAATTGGTGAAACAGGCTCCGGCAAAACAACCCTGATACAACACTTTAACGGCCTCTTAAAACCTACTGAGGGAGAGCTCTTGGTTAACGGTGAAAATGTATGGACTGAAGGGACGGGTCTGCGTCAATTGCGCTCCCGAATTGCCCTTCTTTTTCAATTTCCCGAGCATCAGCTATTCGAGGAAACGGTATTTAAAGATATTGCATTTGGACCGCGTAATATGGGGCTGGAAGGCAGTGAAGTAGAGAAAAGGGTTCGCTACAGTATGGAGCTGATGGGGCTAAAATATTCCTTATATAAGGATCGTTCCCCATTTTCCCTGAGCGGCGGCGAAAAAAGAAGAACTGCTATGGCCGGGATAATGGCCATGGATCCGGAAGTTATTATTCTGGATGAACCTGCAGCAGGCATGGATCCCCTGGGAAGACGAAAGTTCATGGAAAAGATCTGCATGCTGCACCGGGATGAGAAAATTACTGTGATACTGGTTACTCATAACATGGAAGAAGTATCACGTCTGGCAGACAGACTTTTTGTCCTTTCCCAGGGCAAAATGGTTTTAGAGGGTAAACCCTCCCTAGTTTTCAACTCTCCGGACACTATTAGGGAGGCAGGTCTGGATATACCCTCGCTTACCTACTTGTTAACCAGGATGCGAGAGTCCGGGAAAGAGATTCGGACGGATATTTTTACTGTGGAAGAAGCTGGAGAGGAGATTCTGCGCTTCTGCGGGGAGGCTAACCGGTGAGCATGCGCAGTATAACACTGGGACATTATCTGCCTGGAGAGTCCGTTTTGCACCGCCTTGATCCCCGGGTAAAACTGGTAACACTTTTTACACTGATCGTCGCCCTTTTTATGATCAAATCTTTTACAGGTTTTTTTCTCTACGGGCTTTTTATATTTGCCATATTTATCTCTTCAGGTCTTCCATGGCGTTATTTTTTGCGGGGATTAAGGCCGGTGCTCTATATAATAATATTTACCCTTGTGCTGCATTTTATATTTACCAAGGGGGGGCAGGTTTATTGGCGTTGGGGCGTGTTAACCATAGAAGAAGCCGGATTGGTAATGGGTTCATTTATGACCCTAAGATTGGCCCTGTTAGTTATCACTACGCTCATGATTACTTTAACCACTTCTCCTATATCTTTTGCAGACGGGATTGAATATTGGTTGCGCCCCCTGCGGAGGTTTGGTGTTCCCGGTCACGAGATTGCCATGATGATGACTATAGCTTTGAGATTTATTCCTACCTTAATGGAAGAAAGCGACAAGATCCGCAAGGCTCAAATGGCCCGGGGAGCCGACTTTGAAACAGGAAATATTTTTCGTCGTGCCCGGAACCTGGTTCCCTTGCTGGTTCCACTTTTTGTAAGTGCTTTTCGCAGGGCCGACGAATTGGCTGTGGCCATGGAGGCGCGCTGTTACAGGGGCGGGGAAGGTCGAACCAAGATGCGGGAATTGCACACAGGAGCGGTGGACTATATTGGGGTTTTAACGGTTGGCGCTTTATTGGCGGGGATAATAGTGAGTGGTGTATAGATAGAGACAAATATAAGGCGTTCCAGCCGGGTTTTTTCAAACGGTAAATATGTATTATTTAAAAATATAACGTTTCATCATATTTTAAGCGGGTGGGTCTTTTGCCTAAGTATAAAGCCATTATTTCTTATGATGGTACCGATTATCATGGTTTCCAGGTACAATTAAATGCCTTGACCATACAGGAAGTTATAGAAAAAAGCTTGACCAAACTATATGGGCGTAAGACAAGAGTTGAACCTGCGGGGCGGACTGATGCAGGTGTCCATGCCAGGGGGCAGGTCATCGGTTTTTTTGCGCCACCTGTAATTCCGGAAAAAAAAATACCCTTAGCTCTTAACGGAGTACTACCGGGAGATATTGTAACCTTAGATGCCGCACGGGTTGGAGAACACTTCAGTCCCAGGAGAGAAGCTGAAAAAAAATTCTATTCCTATTCTATAGATAACAGTTTTTTCCCCGATGTTTTCTGGAGACGATATAGTTGGCATATTCCCCAGTCTCTTGATTTGCAGAGAATGAAGGAGGGAGCCGGTCATCTTCTGGGTAAACATGACTTCAAAGCCTTCCAGTCTACAGGCACTTTTCTAAAAAGTACTGTCCGAACCCTTTTTTCCCTGGAGATAGAACAGCATGGCTCTTTAGTGCGGCTAACCTACGAAGGAAGCGGTTTTCTCTACAAAATGGTGAGGAATATTACCGGCACCCTGGTAGAGGTGGGTTTAGGGAAAAGAGAACCGCAAGAGCTGCAAAAGATTTTGCAAAGCAAAGATCGTCAGCAAGCAGGCGAGGCGGCACCGGCAGCCGGTCTTTGCCTGGAAAAAGTAGTGTATCCAGCTGAACGCGAAGAACTTAAACTTGACTGGTGGGAACTGATGTATTAAAATATGCTTTGTAGTGCTTTAGAAGGAAATTGTCGTCATTTCTAGGAGAAAGGAGGTGTGCAGTTTCTGTTCGGCAGGATATTGTGGTACGCCGGGCGGATTCAAGTGATGCGCACGACATATATGGCAAGAAAAGAAGATATTGAACGTAAATGGTATGTAATAGATGCGAATGGCCTTCCACTGGGAAGGCTCGCCAGTGAGGTTGCCAGGTTGCTTAAAGGTAAGCACAAACCTACCTATACCCCCCATGTGGATACAGGGGATAATATTGTAGTTATTAATGCTTCACGGGTAGTTATGACGGGCCGAAAAGAAGTCCAAAAATATTACTACCGGCACTCTGGTTATCCGAGTGGTATTAAGAAGATACGTTACGATGAGTTATTACAGAAAAATCCGGAACGAGCTGTTTACCTGGCCGTTAAAAGAATGCTTCCTTCCAACCGACTGGGAAGAGCTATGCTCAAAAAATTAAGGATATATGCCGGTCCGGAGCACCCCCATGAGCCCCAAAAGCCGGAGCAGTGGGAATTTGTAAGCAAGAGGGTTGCACAATAAGTAATCAGACTTTCCATGCTCTCACAAAGTGTGAGCACCGGCAGAAGGATAAAAATGGGTTGAGTTATTTTTTTGGTAGTGCCGGCAGAGTTAAAAGAAAGGAGGGAAGATATTGGCGCAGCTACATTATTATGGAACAGGTCGCAGGAAAAAATCCATTGCCCGTGTTCGTTTGCTGCCTGGAGATGGGAAGGTTCTCATTAATAACCGGGATCTTAATGATTTTTTCGGATTGGAGACTTTAAGAGTACAGGTCCGCCGCCCCTTGGAGGTAACGGGGACTTTGCATAAATTTGATGTTCTTGTCAAAGTAGAAGGTGGTGGGATTACCGGTCAGGCCGGTGCTATAAGGCACGGTATTGCCAGGGCTCTTCTAGTCGCTGACGAGGATTATCGCCCCCTCTTAAAGAAAGAAGGCTTTCTGACCAGGGATCCACGCATGAAAGAGCGCAAAAAATACGGCTTAAAAAAAGCCAGGCGAGCACCACAATTTTCAAAGCGTTAATATAAATTATACAATTTTGTTATTTTTCTTAAAGGCTGACAGGAAAAGAATGTCAGCTTTTTCGTTCTTTCACAAAATGTTAGTGGTTGTCAAACCGCCAAAAGTTTATTATAATTTAAGTAGAAAGATTATATAAAACTGGAGAAGATGGAATATGAGTATTATTGATTACCTGGATGAAAGGATTGGAAGGGGAACGGTACATATTACCCTTATTGACCCGATGAAACAGTCACCGGAGGTCGCTGGGCGCCTTGCGCTTACTGCCCAGGAAGTTGGTAGTGACCTGATACTGGTAACGGGGTTAGGCGGACTTACACAGAGGGACTTGCTGGATACCACCCTTACCATCAGAGAAAAGATTTCGATACCTTTGGTGTACTCTCCAACAGGCGCAGAAGCTCTATCCTTTTCATTTGATGCCATTTTCTTCTCCAGTCTTCTAAATTCGAAGAATACGAACTTTGTCTGCGGTGGGCAGTCCAAGGTTGCCATAGTATTGAAGAGGATGGAGATTGAGACACTCTCTGTTGGTTATGTCATTGTCGAGCCGGGAATGAAAATGGTGGATTTAGCAAAAGTAGAGCCTGTGCCCAGGGATAATTACTGGTTAGCTGCCAGTTATGCTGTAGGGGCCGAACTTTTCGGTATGGACTACGTCTATTTCGAAGCTGGTACAAGTGCAGCTCAACCCATACCTGCCGGAATGATCCGCGCAGTCAAGAAAGAGATTTCCATACCTCTTATTGTCGGCGGCGGTATTAGGACTGCTATTGATGCACGCCGTGTGAGGCAGGCCGGAGCAGACGTGGTTGTAACCGGTACTATTATTGAAAATGCTGGCTACCGAGAAAGGTTGCGTTCCATACTGAGCGCTCTGAAAGATTAAAAGCGAGCAATGTTAGTTGTTGATTGAGGTATGTCCGGCAAAGAGAGGGGCAAACAAGTTGAAAAAGCTGTTCCTTATTATGGCCATAATCATCGTTTTTGCCATGCTTACTGGCTGCAAAGTGGTTGAGGAAAGAGAAGCTGTGGCCGAATACCGGCCTGATAGGTACTGGGAGAATGTGTGGGTTGTACAGGAAAGAATTTC
>SLJK01000132.1 GCA_007135125.1 Syntrophomonadaceae bacterium
AACACAATACGTGAGAGCATTTTCATTTTAGAAAATCCCCTTCCTTGGTAAATAAATGAGCTAACCTCCCGGGTACTCAGAGAGGTTAGCTCAACGAAATCTTACTTAACTCCTTCTTCCTTTTCTTCTTCTTCTTCAACTATTGGCTGTGGAAAATTAACACCTTGAACATGGATATTTACTTTAACAACTTTTAATCCGGTCATATTTTCAATTGCATCTTTCACTTTTTCCTGGACCTTCCAGGAAACATCAGGAATACGTGAACCATAAGTCACTATTAGATATAAGTCAACTGCGGCTTCTTCTTCACCAACTTCTACTTTAACACCTTTCGATAGGTTTTTGCGTCCCAGAGTTTCTGCAATTCCACCGACAATTCCACCACTCATGCTGGCAACACCATCCACATCCGTAGCAGCTAAACCAGCAATAATAGATACTACTTCATCAGCGATACGAATCGAACCTAATTCAGATGGTAGTGTGCGTCCTTCATCCATCTTCAATTCACTCCTTTTTTGATTCGAAAAATACTTATGTGCACATTATAACATATACTACAACTATTTTCAAATTTTGAAGAAGGAGGCACAGGGTAAAGGTTCAGTAGTTTGTTTAGCTTTCTTCTTCCTCTTCCTCTTCTTCACCCTCGTTTTCTAACTCGTCCAACTCTTCTTCCCAATCTTCATCGTTAATAAACACTACCCGTCCGCAGCTAGGGCAGAGCACTTCCAAGCTTCCTTCTTCTTCCAGGATGTCTTCGTCAATAGCAACTTCCTCACGGCATTCCGGGCATTCTACGGAGAAACTTACATCAAAATCGTCATCATCCATGTCTTCTAGCAGCTGAACTTCCCGGTTTCCGTAGCCCTGTTCATCGTTTTCATCATAATCGGCTTCAAGCTCGTCTAAAAAAGTATCCTCCAATTCTGTCAGGTCTTCGTCTATGGATTCTACATAGGAATAAAGCTCATTGCTGTCTTCCTGTAATTCTTCAATGGTTTGAACTATCTCATCCAAAACAGCGATTATGTGTGTAATGATTTTTCCCTCTTTCGTATCTTCACCGATTGCCAAGCCATCTGCCATACCACGTAGGTACCCGATCTGAGTTTTTAAGTCGTCCATTTTGAAACCCCCTTCATTTTTTGAAAAAAACTATATCCTTCGCAAAATTCACGTAGATATTTATGGGTGCTCTATTTTCGTTCCAGGTATGCACCGCTGCGGGTATCAATTCTTAGAATATCCCCTTCATTAATAAAAAAGGGGACCTGCACAACATGTCCTGTTTCCAGTTTGGCCGGTTTACTCCCTCCGGCTGCAGTATCTCCCTTATAACCAGGGTCGGTTTCCACTACCTCCAGTTCTACGGAATGTGGCAGTTCAATTCCAATAACTTCTTCCTTGAATAGCAGCAACGTAATGTGTAAATTTTCCTTTAAGTATTTCAGATTATCTCCAAGCTGTTCTTTATATAATGAAAACTGTTCATAGCTTTCCGTATCCATAAAAATATATTCATCACCACTGCTGTAGAGGTATTCCATTTCTTTTCGTTCGATAATAGCTTTGGAGATCTTCTCGCCTGCTCTGAAGGTTTTTTCCGTAGTAGATCCGCTGCGTACATTTCTTAAGCGGGAACGTACAAAAGCTGCTCCCTTGCCTGGCTTAACATGCTGAAATTCTAAAACAGTATATACTTCGCCATCCAACTCAATGGTCAGGCCGGTTTGAAAATCATTGGTCGAAATCATACAGCCTTTCACTCCCCACGCTAAGAGAATCAACAAAAACCTAAAATCACACAATTAAATGCTCAGTGCTTTGGAGCTTTTGGTAAGCACCTGCAGACCTTCGTCTTTTAACACAACAAGGTCTTCCAGACGGACACCCCCCCAACCTTCAATATATATCCCCGGTTCAAGGGTAAAGACCATGGAATTCTGAAGGGTTCCTTTTCCTTTTGGTGAAAGTGTAGGGAGTTCATGAACATTTATCCCCACTCCGTGTCCCAGACCGTGACCGAAATACTGTTCGTAGCCATTTTCTTGAAAAAAACTCCGCACCAGCTCGTCAGCAGCAGTACAGTCCATTCCCGCCTTGATATTTTCCATTGCCAGGCGTTGGCCTTCCAGCACAAGGGAAAAGATCTTCTCTTGCTCGGTGTTAGGATTGCCCATCACAAAGGTTCTGGTAATGTCTGAACTGTATCCCCTATAAACAGCGCCAAAATCTACCGTAACCAGCTCATTCTCTTTTATCAATTTGGAGGTCGCCACACCATGAGGTAAGGCAGAACGAAAACCGGATGCAACTATTATTTCGAATGGAGTTTGACTGGAACCTTTACGGCGTAAGCGGTACTCCAATTCTGCTGCTACTTCCAGTTCAGCAATACCCGGCTGCAGTAGGGGAAGAACTTCTGCCCAAGCACTATCTGCTATAGCCGCAGCTTTAGCAATATATTCTAACTCTTCGTTATCCTTAAGAGCCCTGATTTCCTCTATCCAATTATATATAGGAATGAGCTCCAACCTACTGGCTGCCTTATGTAAATGGTTATATTCTCGAACGGTAACATAAGCTTCCTCAAAGGCTAGTTCAAAAATACCCTCTTTGGAAAGGTGAGATAGAATTTGTGAAAAGCTTGAGTTGCCTTCAGCTTTTACTACCTCAAAGTTGTTTGCTTGTTTTTGGGCCTGCTGCAAATAACGAAAATCAGTAAAAAGCAGAGCATCTTTCTCGGTAATGAGAAGATAGCCACTGCTCCCGCTAAAACCACTGAGAAAAAATACATTGGAACGCCCGGTAATAAGCAGTGCTTTTAAGTGATGGGCAGACATTCTTCGCCGCAGCTTGTGTATTCTTTTTTGTACCACTACCACCCCCATTAAACCAAACTTCATTATACAAATATAAACTTTTCTTTATCTGTTAAGATTCAACTTTTCAAGGTAAAATCCTGCCGGGGAAAATGAAAAAGCTAGTTTAGAAGGCAAGGATATAAAAAGGAAGTAGCGCAATCAATAAGAGGGAGGCGTTTTTGAAACCCTAACCCTACCTGTAACCGGGGTTACTATAACATATCTTTTTGAGCCGCTTTTGGTTTGCAAGGTAACGGTTCCGCCTCCTCCCGGCGCCCCCAGGTAATTAAATTTAAGAAAAGGATCGGTAGGAAAAGAAGTTTGCCCTTCGTAGTTTACTCCTTCGGGAAGATATACCATGCGGTTCACATTTGGCAGGCGCAGTTGATAGGAATCGTGGGAACCTAAAAAATAAACCTCAGTGCATTCGCCGTGCACGATTGCTTCTTGCTGTACCAGGCGGATGTCTGCTGCCATGGCGCGTGCTGCTCCCTCCAGTTCCCAGTGGGTAATATAAATAAGCCGGGGCACAGCCAGGGCAGAAAGTATTCCCATAAGGGCCAGGACACAAAGAAGCTCTAGCAAGGTATAACCATTCCTGCTCCCGGGCTTATAAATAAAAAATCTCTCCACAAGCGACCGCACCCCCCTTAGATTTTGCCGGTGATATCAATATCAAACCTGACAACCCGACAAATAGCAAAAGAACTCTTCTTAAGTGCGTTGGTTAAGTGCGTTGGCCGCGCAGAGAAGCTCCTGCTGCCACTAAAGCCAGGAGTGACCTATCCTCTTGAAAAGGAGAATGTTTAACATTTACTAGTTTGTAAAGGAAGGCCAAACCCTCCCTGGGCAGGAGCTGCGTCTGCAAACCGCCGCAAAAATAATTGGAAAGCCCTCGGATATATGCCCCCTGGCCTGTTACCAACAAATAACGGAGAACTTTGTCTTTGTTTTTCATATGGTAAGTGAAATGTTCTATGGATCGCTCTATTTCGTTCAGCATTATCTTCGCTGAAGCCATGTCAAAGTCACTCACTTCCTTCAAGGCGCGATCAGACTTGCCTCCAAAACGATCGACTTGAACTGTTTTGTTTTTTTGCATCCCTTTAATCTTCCCTGTCCCCGTTCCCAATGTCCTGGCGAAGAGAATTCTTCCTGTGTTGGCAATAAGCAGGAAGCTTTCCTCTTTGCCCATATCCAATATAACGACACACTCATTCTCGTCTTGCGCTACCCTCTCCCCCATTGCAAAAGGCAGAAGGCGGAAAAGGGGCTGTTGTCTTATTTCCATCGCTACCGGCTCAAAACCGGCTTCACACAAAAGCTCAAAGTGATCCTTTACCATCGGTTTAGAGACTGCGGCCGCAAGAACCTCGAGAGAAGGTCGCCCTTCTTCATTGGTTTCTCTAACAGTAATATAATCGATTACGGGATCCTTCTGCAGGTCTCCCACCAGATACCTATCCATCTCCCAGTAGACAGCTTCCTTTAGCTCCTCCGCATGCATCACCGGCAAAGTTAAAGAACGCAAGTAAACCTGGCCGGAATTAAGGGTGAAAACCACTTCCCGGCCCTTGTAGCCCTTTTTCCTTATTTTTTGCAACATCTTGAGAACCTCTACCCTGCACCCATGGTTCTTGTGGAAAGGAAGCGGATACTCTTGCACTTCCTCCAAAAGGGTGTAACCGGAAAAGAAGAGAGAATCCCCGGCTTTTTTCCACTGCGCTGCAGCCAGGTAATTATCACCGAAATCAATACCGATAGGGGTGTAGCGTTTGTAGCGTCCAACAAACATTTTTATCCCTCTACTTTCCCCAGAAACACTCAGGCAAGGGTCACATCTCGGCAAAGATAAACATCCTGAATGGCGTTCAGAATCTCTACACCTTCCTGCATGGGTTTCTGAAAAGCTTTGCGGCCGGAGATAAGTCCCATCCCCCCTGCGCGCTTATTTATCACGGCAGTTCTAACGGCCTGTCCGATATCATCTTCCCCCGAACTACCACCTGAATTAATAAGGCCTACCCTACCCATAAAACAGTTTGCCACCTGGTAACGGGTCATATCTATGGGATGCTCAGAAGTAAGATCGTCATAGACTTTTTGATGTGTCTTGCCGAATTTAAGTTCCTGGAATCCTCCCTTACTGGTTTCCGGTTGTTTTTGTTTAACTATATCTGCCTCAATGGTAGCCCCCAGGTAATTGCCCTGGCCCGTTAAGTCGGCAGCAACGTGATAATCGGTATCTCCAACTTTAAAAGCGGGGTTGCGCAAATAAGCCCACAGTACAGTGGCCATCCCTAGAGAATGAGCCCTGTAAAAAAGCTCTGTAACCTCTTGCAGCTGTCTGCTGCTCTCTTCCGAGCCGAAATAGATAGTAGCACCAACGGCAACGGCACCCATTTCAAACGCCTGTTCCACATTAGCATAAGGAATCTGGTCATACTTGTTGGGGTAAGTCAAAAGCTCATTGTGGTTTACTTTTAAAATAAACGGGATCCTGTGAGCGTATTTTCTGGCCAAAACCCCCAGCCCACCCAGTGTAGAAGCTACGGCATTGCAGCCCCCTTCCAGGGCAAGCCTCACAATATTCTCCGGGTCAAAGTAGATGGGGTTGGGAGCAAAGGAACCACCTGCGGTGTGTTCCACTCCCTGGTCCACGGGGAGAATAGAGAGATAGCCCGTCCCAGCAAGGCGTCCCGTGTTGAATAGCTGCTGCAAGCTCTTCAATACCGGTGTCGGCCTGTCAGAAGGAACAAAGATTTTTTCCACATAATCCGGGGACGGTGCCTGCAGCGTTTCTGCAGGGATAGTTCTGCAGCTATGATTTAATAAATAATCCGCCTCGTCACGCAAATAATTGGCAATTTTGTCAATCACGACCTCGCCTCCTCTTAGTAGTTCATCAAGTAAGCTCACCTCAAGCTCCTAAAAGATATCCCTGCGCCCTGCATAAATAATTCGACGCCTGGGAATACCCTTCCTTTTTTAACCGAAAAGAAATGAAACACCTTCTTATTCATGCAACGGGAAAAACCACCGCTCCGAATTTGGTACTTGGGGCGCAACCCGGAAATGTTCCATTTCAGAAGAGGTGGTACTGCTGTTCAGTATAAAAGCACCTGTAAAGCTGTAAACGCCGGGTTCTGCTAACACATAAAAATTGGCGGTCCTGATAGGTTCTTCCAGGTAGAGCCGGAGAGGTTCTTCTTCTTTTGGCTCCAGAGTAAGTGCAGCGTTTTCCCCCAGCACCACCTCCCCGCGCATTACAACTATCCCGGCAGAAAGGACCAGGGCGCCAAATTGTTCCAGGGCAGGATCGCCTTCAAAGTAGAACCCGGGGGAGGCAAATGAGGAACTGCTCTCCTCTGACAGCCAGGCGCCATTTCCCGGTGCCATGGTAAATATTTTCACAGCTTCTGCAGAACTATCCTGAAGGCCATCCTTGATTTCGCCGCATTCCTCTTCCACCCAGCCCAATAAAGCCCCATCTAAGGCTTCAGGTGGAGTTCCCGGCACTGCTTGGAATTCGAGTATAACCTCCCTGCTAATATTATCAGAATATCCAAGTGAGGTTACCCGCACCCACCTGCTTCCTCTTTCGTCGGTATACCCACTCGTTTCCGTTTCAAAATGCCCTCCTCCCAGCGCCGCACCCATATTCCCCTTTAAAGACAGGTTGTTTTCCAGGAGGACGCCCAGGGTTGCTTCAACCCCTGACTCTGCCAGGTAGAGAGCCTGGAGGCCCCTTTCCTGGTTAGAAGCAATCATCGATTCCGTAACACTCAGGTTCACCAAAAAAGAACCGAGTAAAAGCAACAAGGAAGATAAAACAATTACAAAGACGAGCATTACTGCCTCCTCCCCACCTGGCATTCAGTGGTTACAAGTTTTTCAAAGAAACCGCTGAGCGGATTTTGAAGCCTTCTTCTCCATCTTCTCCGATGATTGTAAAGCGGAGAAGCTTTTTCTCCTGATCAAGCTCCATAACAAAGGAGCGAATATTGTAGGCCACTTTGTTTTCGACATTATTGACGAAGACAACGAGCTCACTGCCTTTTCTATGCAGTAGATAACTATTATTATCATGGAGCTTGCTGTACTTGACCCTGGTCCCGCCATTAAGCAGTTGTATATCTTCGGCAAAGTGCAGTTCCCTGGTACAATAATCCGCCCCGACTCGCACGTTTTGCTGCAGGTCTGTTCTTTCAACACCGACCGAAAAAGCCCGCACCCCGAAAGAATACAGGGGAAAGATAGCCGCCATGGTAAATCCCAAAATGGTACAAACCAGCACTAACTCCAGTAGGGTGAAACCTTTGTTTCTACTACGGTAAAAAGGACGTTTAATAATTTCTGGAAACGATGAAAGCAGAAAAGGAATGAGTGCTGCCGGAAGCTTCACAGGATACCATCACCTCTATCTCGATACCTTGGATTTCTTTTCCTTGCATATCCACCGTGCAGCAGGAGATAGAATACCACCGCTTGAAATTTTCGAATCCTTCCACATGCTCCTGCTCTGCAAAAACAGTTCCGGGGCAGGAAAAACCTTCCTGTAAGTTTGCAGCTATTTCTATAAGATCATCGTGAGAATGAGACCTGAGTTCCTCAATCTTTTCCTGGGCCAAGCCTAGCGCCTGGCTCCTGACACCCGACCGGTAAGAACCTGTATAACCACTGCTCAATAAGGCCAGCATGGAAACAATAATAATCCCCAGGACAGCTATTGTGACAGCCAACTCGATTAACGTTAAACCCTTTTCATGGAAGATACTGTTCGTAGCCAGCACCCCTTTCTTTCAAACTGCTCATGATGACTATATGGTGCTGAAGACCTGAAACAGTGGCAGCATGATGGAGAGGACTATAGACCCTACAACTAAGGCCATGGAAACAATTAAAAATGGCTCCAGGATGGAGCCCATCTTCCTCATGGCGTAGTCTACTTCTGTTTCGAAGAAATCGGCGGTTTTACCTATCATTTCCTGTAAGTTGCCGGTCTGTTCGCCGACATGTACCATGCCCAAAACCAGTGGAGGGAAAAGCCCGCTCTTCGACAGGGCCTGCAGAAGGGTTTGCCCTCTTACAATTCCCATGGCTGCCCCTTCGATGTTTCGGCGAAATACACTGTTATCTACTGTTTTACCGCTCAATTCTAAGCTGGAAATTATATTTACTCCGCAGCCCAACATGGTGCTGAGAGTGCGGCAGAAGCGGGCACAAATAACTTTGCGATAAACATTTCCCACCACGGGAAGGATGAGCTTGGTACTATCCAGGCAATCTTTCCCCCTCTTTGTGCCTGCCCAAAAACGGTAGCACAGAAAAGAAGCTGCAGCCAGTACAGCAAGCACCTGCCAATAGGAAGCACAAAAATTCCCCGTTGTAATAAAAATCCTGGTTAAAAGGGGCAGCTCCACTCCCGTGCTATTGAAAATACCTGTAAAACTAGGCAATACCACGGCCAGTAGAAAAATGGAGACCGCCATAATGATCACCAGGATAAATTTGGGATAAGCAGTTGCTTCTCGCACCTTTTGCTGCAGATCGTGCTGTTTTTCATAGTGCAGGGCAAGCCTTTCGGCAACCTCCTCCAGGGCTCCACCGCTCTCTCCCGCTTCTATCATATTTACAAAAAAAGGTGGAAAATAACCTTCCTGGGAACCAAAAGAATGAGCAAGGGAATGGCCATTCTCCACCAATCGCGCTGTACCTGCAATTTTCTTTTGCAGGAGGGTGTTCTCCGCCTCCTTTTCCAGTAAATGCAGCCCCACAAGCAGGGGCATTCCTGCATTGATAATTGACCTAAGGTGAAAAGATAGATTGCGCAGATCCCTGTTTCCGAGCTTCGCTTTTATAAAAGGAGCTTTTAGGGGAGTATGAAGGACAACTGCCAACTTTTCTCTCCAGGATCCCTTTTTACTCTCCGCTTCTGGGAGGGCATTCTTTTCCTTAATTTTAATAATTACCAGGTTCTGATCCTGCAATCTTTTTACTGCTTCGCGCAGTTCGTCTGCCTCGATAACCCCTTCCCTGGTAACCCCTTCCCGGTTCTTGGCCCTATAATCATAAGTGGTCATCAAATATCTCGACCATTTTCCACAAGGTTAACTTCCAATATTTTCTCAATTATGTAATTTTTCATTATAAAAATAAGCTTCGCCTTGCAGCTTGAAATGTCCTGCACAAAATAATATTCTTACTTCAAGAGGAGGAATATATTTTTAATGACAAGTTTTAATGACCAGCTAATAGACCTATCTATTTAACCCTTAATCTACAGTATCTCAATTTCTCCAAGGCAATTCTGATAATATCTCGTTGATCATATCCGTCTCTCCGCCGGCATCACCGGAAACTGCTCCCCTTGGTGGGTCTTCACCTTCATCTGAATAAGTTTCACCAGCTGCAGGCTCAATTTCTTCAATATATGTTCCTTCTAAATCATCCATGTTTGGAACTTCACCTTGACCTTCAACAGCTTGGTATTGAACTATTAGACCATCTATCATCCTTTGGTTTTCCTCAAAGACAGCTTGTTCAGCTCTGTCGGTAATCGTTCCATAAATCTGTATCGCATATTTTGGTATAAATGATTAAATTTTATGAAATTTATGCCCAAAAAGAGGATTATTTTCTAGATATATTGCGATAAGGTAATAAATAGCATTATAATTTGCTATAAATGAACTTTAATCATTTCTTATCGATTATAATCACGCTTCATTGTTAGTGATTAGTCAATGCTGTTGTTCCCAGTGATATAAATACCTGATTTCAGGCCTTTTTGGGTTTGAACCATTGATATATTTTACCAGCCCTAACTCCGCCGGTCTCAATAAGTAAGTTAGAAAACGGTATAAGTCTCCCTTATTACTTCTTCTACGGAAGCAGATCCCTCCTCTACCCGCCTAATTCCATCTTGTTTCAGGTTAGCCATTCCTCCTGAAAAGACTTTTTCCATGGTGGTATCGTTATTCTCCCATTGGCGAATAAAACCGCGGTTCTCTTTGTCAATTGCAAGGACTTCGTGAATAGCAGTGCGGCCTTTATAGCCACTATAATTACATTTAGCGCAGCCGTTTCCGCGGTAAAAAGCAGGTTGCTGTTGACTGCCGCCCTTTCCCTGGTAAAAAAGCAGTTCATCCTCGCCTGGATAGTACTTCTCTTTACAGTTGGTGCAGTTAAGACGAAGTAGGCGCTGAGAAACTACTCCGACCAAAGAAGCTGTGAGCTCGAAAGGCGCTACTCCCATTTCCAACAGCCTGGTAATAGCCCCAGGAGCATCACTGGTATGCAGGGTAGAAAAAACCAGGTGCCCTGTAAGCGCTGCCCGGGTAGCAATCTCTGCTGTTTCGGGATCACGGATCTCTCCGACCATTATGATATCAGGATCCTGCCTTAAAACATGACGTAGGGCGCTGGCAAAAGTCAGCTTTGTTTTTTCTCCGACCTGGACCTGGTTAATACCTTCCAACCGGTACTCTACCGGATCTTCAACGGTCACTATATTTTTTTCCGGATCGTTGATGTGGTGTAGGGTGGAGTAGAGGGTGGTGGTTTTGCCGCACCCTGTTGGCCCTGTGACCAGGACCATACCCGAGGTGTTACGTAACAGCTGCAAGTACTGTGTCAAATTTACGCTGTTGAAACCAAGAGATTCAATGGGAAAGACAATTTTTTCAGGGTTAAACAGGCGCAGCACTATTTTTTCCCCGTAGACGGTGGGCATTGTAGAGACACGCATATTAATTTCCCGGCCCTGCCAAATGGTATGAATATTTCCGCCCTGGGGTATTCTTTTTTCAGCGATATCCATTCCGGCCATGATTTTAATCCGCGAAATTACCAGCGGCATATTATCGGCCGAATAGGGATCAAGATCCTGTAGGGCACCATCGATACGCATACGCACCCTGAGTCTTTCAGAGGTTGGTTCCAGGTGAATATCGCTGGCTTTGAAGCTAACCCCCTTTTGGAGAAGGGCATCCACTTCTTGTACCGAAGACTCCTCTTCTGCAAAATTTTTGAGGTAAGAGGTGCTATTTCCCCTGGCCAGTCCTGAAATATTAATGAAATCTTTCTTTTCATCTTCATTAATTCCTTTTTTATTGTAGTGGTAAAGGAATTCTTTTATTGTTTTTGATGAGGCCAGAAGAGGCGTAACGGCGCATCCTGTAACCTGGGCAATATCATCCAGGGCAAAGGTGTTCAAGGGATCCGCTGTAGCCACTGTGATTGCTCCCTCCTCTATGTAGAGAGGGAGCAGGTTATATTTACCGGTCATCCCCTGGGGGACAGCATAAAGGGCTTCTCGCTGTATCGGCTGCTCTTCCAAGTTTATTATTTGAAGACCGAGCTGTTCGGACAGCAGCGCGTGAAGTTCTTTTTCGCTAAGGTACTCTTTGGCGATAAGCACGTCTTGCAAGGAGAGGTGGCTTGTTTCATGCTCACGCAGAGCATTGTTTAATTTTTCCTCGGTGATTATCCCAGATTGCTGCAGCGCTTGTGTCAACAGCTTATTTCTTCCATCCATATCTTTAACCTCTCTCCGCGGAG
Organism: Syntrophomonadaceae bacterium; assembly: GCA_007135125.1. Taxonomy (GTDB): domain Bacteria; phylum Bacillota; class Dethiobacteria; order DTU022; family UBA8154; genus SLJK01. The sequence continues at coordinate 11,433 of SLJK01000132.1, forward strand.
CGTTTATGTACTCAGGAATACATTATAGAAAGGAAGTATACCACATCCATATATCTTGACCCCAGAAGGTAATCACGTACAAAGCCAGAGCAAGGAAGGGCCCGAACGGTACAGAATCTTTGCGGGATTTCTTTTTGGAAATAAGAAACCCGATCCCCACCATGGCCCCCATCACGAAAGCCAGGAGAAAGAGCATCAGGATATGAGGCCAGCCTGCTGCTAATCCCAGGACGGCCATTAATTTCACATCCCCTCCCCCCATCCCTCCCCTGCTCAATATAGCAATAAGGAAAAAGGACAATCCTCCAGCCAGGAAGCCCAGCGCTGCAGAAACGTGAGAGATATCAGGATAAAAGAGCTGCCACAAGAAAACCCAGGCAAGAAGGACCAAGACAAAACGGTTGGGGATGAGATTATTTTCCAGGTCAATAGCAGAAATGACGATTAAGATGGAAAAGATTATAATATATTTCCAAAAATAAGGGCCAAGACCGAAGTAATGGAAGCAGGTTACAAAAACAATCCCCGTGAGAAGCTCTACCAGCGGATAGCGTATGGAGATCTTTTTTCTACAGTAGCGACATTTTCCCCGCAGGATAAGAAAACTGAAAAGGGGGATAAGGTCCAGGGCTTTTAGGGGGGTTTTACAGCTCGGGCAACTGGAGCGCGGAGCAATGACAGATCCTCCGTTAAGGTAGCGGTAGGTCAAGACATTTAAAAAACTGCCTAACACCAGGCCCAGTAGTAAAGAAAAAAAATACAAGAGAAAATTATGCATTATCATTTATGCTCTTCCTCTTTCTGCCCTAGCATATAAACTTCCAGCTGCAATTCAGCTTGCAGGGTATCTTCTTCCAGCGCAACAAGAAGGAGCTCTGCAAAACCTAGTTTTCGAGGATACCGCTCAAGATCCTCCAGGAAAGCATATACATTTTCTGTTTTCCCCAGAACGGAAAAATGGACGGTATAATAGGAGTAGCGGGGTTTTTCCACCTCATCGCCCATGAAAAGCTGCTTGCTTTTCAGTTCGTGCTCCTCTATCAGGTTCCAGAAACCAACTATAAGTCCTGGCAAATCCTGGTAAGGAGGCATGAAAGCTCCAATGGAGAGCACTTCGGCCTTGTTGGCTTCAAGTATGGTTTCCAGGCGCTTCACTTCATCCTGCACGCTGGCAGCACCTTGCAGGATCTCCCTGTTTTCTTGCAGAAGGCTGCCAAGATGCCGGAGCTGCAGCAGCTGTCCCGAGAAAACGTAGGTATGGTACAGGGGAAGCAGCAAAACTCCTGCTAGGAGTAGAAAGAGATAAGGTTTTTTTTGCTTGCAGATGTTTATAAACCAGCTCATTGTTTCACCACAATATAATATTTTTAATTAAAAAAAAGGATATAACTTACCGTTTCATTCCCCTCGGCAAGGGGTACGGAGGTTAAATCCTCTATCTCAAAACTATTCAGCTCTCCTAATAAAACAGAGAGTTTCGCTACCTGCAATGGATCCTGCACTTGAAAAGTTAAATCCAATCTCTGTTTCCCACGTAGGTGAAAACTTTTTAGCTGCACCCCAGCGGGAAGTAGTTGCCCTAAACTTTCCAGTAATTCTAAGGGACTAACTGTTCTCTCCGCAATTAGTGATAGGCTCTCCTGCAGCTCTCGGTAGCGCTGTTTCTCATCTTGAAGCTGCACGAGCAGCTCATAATTTTTTTGGCCCGCCTCGTAAGAACTCTTTTTATTCTCCAACCTGCTTTCGTAGCTGTTGACCAAAATTACTGGGGTATAAAAAAGAATTAACAAACTCAAAAAGGACCCAGCAAATGCCAACTTTAAGCGGGTCCTCTCACGCCTGTTGACTATCTTTTTCCGCATTTCTTCGGGGAGGAGGTTGATTTCCAGTTTTGAAAAAGTTTTTTCCATAAGTAGTTATAAGTTTTGCAAAATACTCTCCTTTATTTGAGGTGTCCTCTTTTTTTCAGGCCGAACAACACTACTTTTTCAAACTGGCGGACACACCTGGTGCCTACAAATTCGCGGCGACTTAAAGGTTTAACCAGGATGGTATACAGCCCCAAACGGTTTCCCCCCAGTATATCAGTAAAGACCTGGTCTCCTACTACGGCAGCCTGGTAAGGCTGAAGATCCATCATCTTCAGAGCTCTGAGAAAAGACCTTCTCCTGGGCTTAACTGCCTGCCAGATGGCAGGCAGTTCTAAATTCCAGGATAGTTGTTCACAGCGTTCTTTATTATTGTTTGATACTATGCAAACCTGGAAACCTTTTTCTTTTGCCTCTTTAAGCCATTTTGTAACAGCCGGTAAAACGGCCTCATCGTTCCAGCAGACCAGTGTATTGTCCAGATCCGTAATGATACCTTTAATGCCTTTTTCCTTTAGATCGTGCAGGTTTATTTCCTGCACGCTTTCTACATGTCTTTTCGGACAAAGAAACTTCCACATGCGGCCAACCTCCCTATCTGCCGCTATTATAACACAGAAGGAAGGTACAATAAAGCAGGTGAAGCTTTTCTTTAACGCTGGCAGCAGGTAATATCGAAACAGAAAATTGTGCCACATATTGCTTATTATAATATATTCCACTCTTTTACATTAAATACCTGCTAATTTAGAGTACTTTTTGAAATATTTTTGAAGGGCAGTAATTTACTGACCGAAAGCCGCTTTATTTTTCTTTCGCTGCTGCATTCATCTTTTGCATAAGAGAGGCTTCCGTCTCAGGGAACAGGCTGCAAAAATCACGGGCAAACTGTTGCCTCTTTGTACGGTAACTGTTTTCATCTTCCTCATGGCACAAAACATCCAGGGTCCTTAACAGATCCCTGGACCACTCGAGAAGAAAATGGTCGAAAGGGAATATTTTTTCTGCATCAGTGATGGACTTCATTTGGGGAATGTAAAAGCCTTTAAGGCCTTCCCAGAAGAGCAGCCATTCTTCACAGGCGCCTTTTTCCTCCCCATTACGAAGCAGCTCATATCCTCTGCGCATCTTTTCATTCATGTCGTTTAGCTCGCTTTTCCCTTGTGAGCGTAGCCTGATTTCTTTTTCAGGGTTTTCACTATTGAGACAGCATTGTTTATATTTCTTGCCGCTTCCACAGGGACAGGTTACATTGCGTCCAATTTTTGCCATTATTCTTCACTCCCACTCACATATAATTAATAATATTTTTAGGAGAAAACTGGTGTGAGTTGTCAGCTTTCCACAGTCATATACCAATTTATATCAAAATCTTAAGTATGGTTTCTGCACTACTTTTACTTAAAGGTTCATTGTTGCTGCCGCATTTTGGCGACATTACGCACTTGGGGCAGCCAGTCTCACAGGAGCACCTGGAGACCACCTCCAGCGCCTTTTCTGCCAGGGCTTTGTAGTGTTGGAATAAACGCCTCGATATCCCTATCCCCCCCGGGAACCCGTCGTAGAGAAAAAGTTCCTTAGAACTGGAACTGTAAACTCCCCCCAGATCCCACCGGTCACACATAGCCAGCAGCGGTGCCACGCTGATGAGCAGGTGTTCAACAGCATGAAAACCACCGTCCATGCCCCCACGCTGAAGTTTATTAAAACTAACCCAGACCGATTCGGTCCGGTACTGGAGCGTAAGGGGTTTTTCCAGAATGTTTTTTGCTACTGTTTTGCTAAAAGAACGAAGAATATAACCGTAAACCTGTTCAGAAACGTTTACTGTTCCAAAGTATAGTTGGTGGTTTTTTTCTTTCCGGCTTTCGAAAACCTCCTCTATCCTTATCTCCGTTTCTTTCAAAGGGGTGGTGTACATTTCTTTATTATTGTAGGGGTTAAGCTCGATGGTCTTTGAATCCTCATCAAAACTGACTACCTTAAAGGGCTCTGCTCTGTGTAAGAACACCGCTCCCGGGTAAGCTTCGGAAAAGGCCTGCTGTCTACTTAGCTCCTCAAGGACTTGCCCCTGGGAGACCAGTCTGAAAGTATCTCCGTCAATATCACTCAGGCTTACATGAAAACATGAACCTTTGCCGTTATATGAATAGTGTTTGGTCGATTCGGAAGGAGGTGAAGACAATTGCGATGAGGTGCTGCCTGGATGGGGTTTGATAAAGCGCTCCCCTATCAGCCTGCTAACCACTTTTTCGTATTCCGGACCAAACCATTTCTGATCTTCTTTACTTAAAGGAAGTTCCTCTGAGGCACATAGGACATGGTTAGTCATGATCTGTTCGTTTCCCAGGGAAATAACCGCCTGTTCGCTGGGTTCTTTAAAAAGGTAGTGCGGATTAGCCAGCAAGTAGGTATCCAGGGGATTATCATAAAGCGCCTGGATAACTATACTCTCCCTGGTGGAACGTCCGGCACGACCGGCCCTCTGGTGAAAAGAAGAGATGGTTCCGGGATAGCCGCCTATGACCACTGCATCAAGTCCCCCGATATTAACCCCCAACTCCAGGGCATTGGTAGAAGAGATACCGGCAATCTCTCTTTCCTTAAATTTTTTTTCCAGTTTCCTTCGTTCTTCGGGAAGATATCCTGAACGGTAGGGAACTATTTCTGCACCGTCCGTCAGGGTATTGGCCCAAGATGCTATTAACTCCGCTATTTTACGGCTGACGGAAAAGCAGAGGGTTTGCAGTCCATACTGGACACAGGCAGCGGTCAGATCCGCCGTCTGCAGGTGCTGGGAACGCTTGGGGTTAACCGAGGTGTCCCAAAAAAGGTAAGTTTTACGCCCCCGGGAGCTTCCGTCCTTGTTAACCAGATCAAACTCCTTCCCGGTAAGACTTTTGGCATGTTCCTGTGGGTCGGCCATGGTAGCCGAAGAGATAATAAACTGCGGATCGCTCCCGTAATACTCCAGGATCCTTCTCAGGCGCCGCAGCAAAAAAGCTACGTTGGTGCCAAAGATTCCGCGGTACCAGTGTGCTTCGTCAACAATAATATACTGCAGATTACGGAAAAACCTGGACCATAGTCTGTGCCAGGCCAGGTACCAATGCAGCGCATGGGGGTTGCTCAATATAATCCGCGATTTATCGCGTATAGCTTTTCGAGCTGACTTGGGAGTATCACCGTCATAAACAGCTGTTTTGAGGTCAGTGCCGGTTTCTTTCTCCATGTGGAGCATCTCTTTCAACTGATCATAAGAGAGGGCTTTCATGGGATAGATGAAAAGCGCCGTGGAATGGGGCTCATACAAAAGTTTCTCAAATACAGGGAGCAAAAAAGCCAGGGTCTTGCCGGAAGCAGTTGAAGTTACCAGTGCTACATCGCTGCCAGCGCGTGCCTTTTCTAATACCTCGGCCTGATGAATATAGAGCTGGATGCCCTGATCTTCAAGGTAGCACTGGATAGGGGCTGGTAAGGGTTGCTCCAGGTGAGCGTATTGAGGGGGAGCATCCTTCTTTTCCATGATCGTGGAAACTTGTTTATGTAAGTCCCTGTTGTTCTGTATAGTCTTAATTAGTTCATGAACGGACATTTAGCACCTGTTATGTATAATCTCAAATTTTCCATGTTCTTAGCAGCAGCAGTTTTCAAGCTATAATTTCTCCAAAGAAACTGGAATTCCTTCTTGATTACCCACACCTTATAAAGATCTGACCGTTACAAAGCATAAAGAAAGTTTTGTAATAAAAAGATAAATATTATACAATAATAAGAGCATAAAAAATGTTCAAATCCAATTGCGAAACAAGGAGAATGTTCTCCTGTTTCACTTGTTTTACCTGCTGCTACTTTTTGAGGAAAGGAATGGAATAAAATGCCCAGAAAGCCAAAAAGCCGAAAAGTTGCCCAGCTTCCCCACCAGACCTATTTCAAGCCTGCGGGAATTCCCCTTAGGCATCTGCAAGAAGAAGTTATAAGGGTGGAGGAGTTGGAAGCAATACGTTTAAAAGACCTGGTGGGACTGGAGCAAGAAGTCTGTGCAAAACAAATGGGCATCTCCAGGGCAACCTTTTTTCGCATTATAAACTCGGCACGAAGTGCCCTGGCTAGAGCCTTGATCGAAGGAAAGGCCATCCGCATTGAGGGTGGAAACTACAATTTCAGTCCAGGGAGTGAAGCCTGCAGCCACTGCGGGTTCTCTGCAAGCAACATCCAAGGGGAAAAAGGACAAACGGAGGAAGACAAAGGTCCCTCCGCAGCGAAAGAGATAAGCTGCCCGCGCTGCGGAGAAGAAGTCTGAGCAGGAAATTCTTTTATAACGCCCGCAGGTATTCGGGGCGCAAATGGCGGGTATCTTTTGTGCGAAGCACACTTCGCAGGGATTCCAAGAGTTTTTCTTTGTCCTGCGGTAGAGTACCCTTTAACGGAAGATAATTTGAAGCATGGTTGCAGCGGAAAACGCAGTTGCTCAGTTCCAGAGGCTCTAACATCATTTCAATTTCAGCCAACATCTCCCACGGTTCCGGCATTTCAAATTCTCCCTTTTGTATTTTTCTGGCAATTGTTGTCCCTTCAGGAACCATAAGCGTAAGCAAACCCAGGTATTCCGGGTCTATTTCATTAAGCAAAGTAGCGGTATCTATGGCGTGGTCGGCCATTTTTTCCCTTCCTCCGATGCCGTTAATAACCGTCACGGACAAAATTAGACCGGCCTGGCGTGCTTTTTTGCCAGCATCAATAATCTCCTGCCTTGTAGCTCCTTTGCGCATCCACTTCAACAGCTCTTCGTTACCGCTTTCTACACCCAAATAGACTATGGTGAGCCCGGCCTCTTTTAGGCTGGTAAGCTCCTCCAGATCTTTTTCCAAGATGTCATGGGGGGTGGCATAAATACCAACACGTTCCACCTGTGGAAAGGTGTTATAAAGCTTCTCCAGTATTTTTAAAAGCTTATCAGTTTTCATGACCAGGGCATCACCGTCGGCCAGAAATACCCTCTCTACACCCCGGTAGTGTGAAGCTACTTCATCGATGTCGGCATAAATGTCTTCCAATTCTCGTTCACGAAATTTTTTGTCCAGGTAGGAAACGCAAAAAATGCATTGATTATGTGAACATCCCAGTGTTACCTGTATAATCAGACTTTTTGCTTCACTGGGTGGGCGGTATACTGCTCCTTCATATCTCATATTATCTGCCAGCAGCCTTTTTCAGGGCGCCGGCTTTCACCTCCTGTAATCCAAAAATAATATTTTGCTCTTTTTATATTATAACATAAAAACTCCTCTCTTTTCTATAGGATAGGATAAGCAGGGCAGGAACTCTTGTTATAGTTATTTAACTCTTGTTAATTACTTGTTATTTTGTTATGAAAAACACCCTAATCCAACCGTAGAGTGAGATTTTTGTTAAAGAAATAGAGATATTTTTCCTTTACATGTTTTCCCAGTATCTTTTCCATCGCCAATTTATAATAGTCCAATTGGTTAGAAAAGCGTTTCTTGAGTTCATCTTCTTCTACCCCGGATATATCATCAGTCTTATAATCAATTATCACAAGGCCATCATCCTCTGTTAGAATACAGTCAATTACCCCTTGCAAAATGATTATCTCCTCTCCCACGGGAAGGCTCAAGGTAAAAGGTATTTCCCGCTGGATTTCCTTCGCTTTCAGCATCCTTTTTCCCAGTGGCGAAACTAGGAAGGCCACAATACTCTCTTCACTAACAGCTTCATTCTCGGCCGGAGTCAGCAGCTCTTTTTCTACCATTTCCTGGAGTTGCCTGCCCACTGTATCTTCCGCTGGAAAAGGGTCTAATCTAAGATGCTGCATTACGGTATGGTAGGCCAAGCCCCTTTCCGTGGCAGTAAGGGTCTTTTCTTTTAAAAAACGAGGACGCTGCTGAAGGGAACCAATGTAAGTCCTATAGCTATCTGGCTCCAGGCCATCTTGCCCCTTTAGGCCTAAAGAAGTCAACCTGTTCAACTCAGAAACTGATAGTTTGGCAAAACAATTGACTGCCTCCTGGTGGGGATAAGTCCAGAAAAGACGCCTGTCGATCTCAGCTTTCCAGCTCCCTACCGTCGGCATTTTTTGTAGTTCCTTAAGGCGTTTTCCCCTTTCTGCTCTTTGAATTCCCGCGGAGTTACTATTAATATTTTCGGCAATTTCCTCTTTTTTAAGATCGCCAGGGCTTATAATACCAATCTTCCAAGAAGATTGCTCCTGTTCTTCTGGGAAGATACTTATTGAATCAAGCTCGTCTGCTGTAACAGTTATTTCTCTTAATTCTTTCCCATCGTGATGCCGCATGAGTGGCGGGCCTATCCAGTCCAGGTAGCTGGAGGCTTTAGTTCTGTAATAAGCAGGGAGAATTCTTTCGTTTTCTCCAGCTGCCTGTGTCCATCTTGAGGCGTCCCTGGTAATATCCCGGGTTGAAGCCACCAGTAACAGCCTTTCTTCAGCCCGGGTCATTGCAACATACAGTATGCGCATTTCTTCCGCCAAAAGTTCCAGTCGCAGACGGTGCCTGATGGCCAACCAGGGAAGAGTGGGATAAACAATTCTGTTCTCTGCGTCAACATAACGGGGACCGAATCCCATGTCTTTGTGCAGCAAGAAGTTTCCAGACATGTTGCGCAGGTTAAACTGTTTGTGCAGTCCTGCCAGGAAGACTACCGGAAATTCCATACCTTTGCTTTTGTGAACAGTCATGATGCGCACCACATCTTCCGCCTCGCTCAAAGCGCTGGGCTCACCGAAGTCTACACCTTTCTTGCGCATCTTCTCCAGAAATTTCATGAAGCGGAAAAGCCCCCTGAAAGTAGTTTCTTCATAGCGCCTGGCACGATCATACAGAGCACGTAGATTGGCCTGCCTCTGAGTACCTCCCGGCATTCCTCCTACAAAATCGTAATATCCGCTGTCACGATATATTTGCCAGATCAGATCTGCCAGGGCGCCCTGGCGGGATAATTTTCTCCAATAATCCAGCTTTTCCTGGAAATGACAAAGTTTTTGCTGCAGAGTTTTTTCGTAACCCGAGCGCTCTTTATTTTCTAGTGTGATTTTAGAACGACAAAAATTCTGTAATGCATCGTAATAACTTTTGCGGGGTGCCTCAAGGCGGATTAATGAAAGTTCATGTGCATCCAATCCTACCAGCGGCGAACGCAGTACAGAAGCCAGAGGGATATCCTGGAGGGGGTTATCAATAATATGCAAAAGGGATATCATAACTTCTATTTCAGTAGCATTAAAGTAGCCAGTATCTATCTCCGCGTAAACAGGCAGACCGGCTGCCTGGAGTTCTTCCATAATGGCCGAGGCCCAGTTTTTTGAAGTTCGCAGGAGGATAACCATATCGCGGTATGAAGCGGGTCTCATCTTTTCAGTAGCACGGTCAAAAATCTGCAGGCCTTCCTCTTTGCCCTTGCCCATTAGTTCCTTAATGCGTTTTGCAATATATCTGCCTTCCAGGGCTGCACTTTCCAGCTCTTCCTCCTCCAGCTTAGCATTTTTCTCTATTTCATACTCTCCGAGACCCCCTTTTTCAAGGGGGTCTTCAGCTTCATAAAATTTAGTATTATTTATCTTATCGTTATCACAGCTGCCGCCTCTTTCCAGTGATAAGTGTTTTCTGTCATGGGTTTCGTAACGCGAGATAAACGCCACCTCGATGGGTGAGGCAGCAGAAGGATAGGAAGCGCCGCAGTGCAGGTAATCGTGTGTAGTATAACTAACTTCGCCAACCTCTTTATCCATTAGCTGGCTGAATAGAAAGTTGACGCCGGAAAGAATTTGTTGCCTGCTGCGAAAATTATCCGTAAGTGCAATGATTTTTCCCTTGTGCGGATGCTTTGAGAACTCTGCTTGCTTTTCCAGAAAAAGTTCGGGTTCTGCCTGTCGAAAACGGTAAATACTCTGGCGCACGTCTCCTACCAAAAAGCGGTTTCCAAAAGGAGTGTTACGGGAAACCAAATTTAAAATTGCTTCCTGTACCCGGTTTATATCCTGGTACTCATCTACCAGGATTTCTTCATAATTCCGACGGCACTCCAGCGCTGCTTTCGAAGGGACAATTTCTTCTCCCGACACAGGAGGGGATTGAGAAAGGATCTGCAGTGCATAGTGCTCCAGGTCGGAAAAATCGGCCGATTTTTTCTCATATTTTATCCGGCTGTAGCGCTTTTTGAATTCCTTGACCAGTGCTGCAGCCTCTTCAAGGAGGGGTGAGAGAGAGCGTAATTGATGCAGCTGCTCATCCAGTGAACGTCCGCATATTTCACTGCGCAGCCTATATAAATCATTTTTGCAGCTATCCCTGAGAGAAATAGCCTTTTTCTTTAACTCTTCCTTAAAATGTTGACCTCTGCAGCGTTTAAGTTTCTCAAAAGTTATTTGATGCATGGAGGAAACAAGTTCTTCCCAGGAAATATCACAAGCCAGAAGAGCCCTGTGGATCATATCTCTTTCTATCTCAAGGTTGACACGGTAGGGTTGAGGCCCTCCAGGTTTTGCGGTAAGTTCAAGTGCTTCTTGCAAACGCTTCTCCATGCTTTCAAGCTCCCTCCGGAAGACGACCAACAAAAACGATCCCCAGCTGTTTTGGGCAGGGTTTTGATGAAGAGAGCTAAATTCCTTCGCAATTTCGTTCAGCCATAATTCCGGCCACAGATGACCCCTGGCCATGGTATAGATGTGCAGCAACAGTTCCTGAAGCGGCCCATCTCCTTTTTCGCCGCTGTAACAATCTACAAGCTTATAAAAGGGGCTGTGGACCCCGTTATTTTGATAACGTTCTTCCAAAAGTTCTTCCATGATATCAGTCTGCAGCAGCTGTGCTTCTGTTTCATCCAAGATACGAAAGGCCGGGTCAAAGCCATGCAGGTAGTAGTATTTTTTGATAAGCTCCATGCAAAAGGAATGGACCGTGCTGATAGAGGCACGGTTGAGAAGTAGGAACTGTCTTCGCAGGTGTGCGTTTAAGGGCTCTTCAGTTAAAGCGTTTTTCAAGGCAGTTCCCAGGCGCTGTTTCATTTCAGAGGCAGCGGCCTTGGTGAATGTAACCACGAGTAGTCGGTCAATGTCCAGAGGACGGTCTAAGTCTTTTATCCGCTGCAAGATGCGATATACCAGCACCCTGGTTTTTCCTGAGCCTGCCCCTGCTTTTACTAAAAAATCTTTTCCACGTCCTGTTATTGCTTCCCACTGCTGGTTCGTCCAGGTGCTTCCTGGCGGTTTAGCAAGATAAGTGCCAGTTTCTTGCAAAGGGTCATCGTTCACTATTTTTCTCTCCCCTTACCTCATTTATGTTTAAGTCTTCATTCTTTGTGATCTTCTGCTGTTTTTCCCGCTGACTCCTCTATCAAGGACCAGAATTGCTTTTCTTCTACTGCTTGTAGCTGACGGAAGTTGTTACATTCCAGCAGGGTATCAAACTGACAAACTGGTTTATAAGGACAGTGAGTACAGGACCTTCTATTGTTCAAGCGGTAGGGACTGATATCAACGCGACCAGATGTTATACCTGAGGCAATCTTTTCGATAATCTTTCGCACATATCTTCGCAGCTGTTCAAACTGTTCCGGTACCATGGAGGAAGATTTTTCGTATAGTTCGTCATTTATTTTTAAGCCAGCAGGAATAACTGAGGAATAACCTTTTTCGAGGGAGTTATCCATCAAACGTACTACCCGGGCGTCATGCATGATTCTACCTTTAAGTTTGTGATTTTTGAGTATTTTTTCTTCTATTTCGTTTGGAGCAAGAGCTTCCGTGGTGCTAATTAAAGGACTGTAAAGAGGGAAGAAAAACATACCAGCCGGTAGGACATTTTGTTGAAGCCATTCTTTGGACCAGGTCATGACAACATCCAGATAGACTATTAACTGCAGCGAAAGACCATAGTAAATTTCCTTGAGATCCAGTTCGCTGCCACCGGACTTGTAATCAATTACGCGGATAAATGCTTCTCCTTTTTCGTCCCAGGCCAGATCAACTCTGTCGATTCTCCCTTCTAACTCAATGGCAAAGCCATTCTGGAGCGTGAAAGTAATGGCTGGGAGTTCGCCCTTTCCTCCGAAGGAAATCTCTACTCCGACTGGCGTGAAGCTGCCGCGCCGCGCGTGTTCACCCAAAATATAAACTGTCCTTCCCACGGTGCGTTTTATCTTTTCAGTCAGGTATCTGTAGCGACCACTACTCAGCAGTATCTCTTCTTGCATAAAAGGAACCAGTTTTTTTACTTCTTCTGCGGCCAGTTTGTAGGATTGATCCCGGCTTAGCTCTGCCCAGTCCTTTTTCTGCTCTTGCAGGGTAAAGGCAATATCACGTAAAGCAGCATGAAAAAAGCGACCCAGGTCGGGCAATTTTAAGCTGTAGACTTGCCTTTCTTCAAGCTTTAGCCCGTGGGAAGCAAAATGAGAGAAAGGGCAGGCGCTGAATTTTTCCAGCCTGGAAATGCTGGTTTGAAGGCTGTCGCCATAAAGGCGCCTGCTCAGTGTTTTGTCAAGGCTTTTTTCTGTATTGCTGTAAAAAACACTTTCCAGCATTTTTTTGCAGTAAGAATGCCACTCCTTTTGTTCAGTGTACCAGTTATAGACCTCCCACCAGAGAGGATATATTTCTGATTCCTTCTGAAAGCGATTCAACTGTAAAAGCAGCTGAGAAAAAGTCTTCTCAGGGCGGGTGACAAATGGCAGTACCATTGTCGCGTAATTATGCATTTCCTCGTCACTTGTCCACAACTTATCTTGCGGAAAGATGTTATTTTGCCCATCAGAAATAAGAGCTTCGGACGAGAAGTCATCCGCGGCAGATAAAATTGGCGGCTCTGTTTTTAAATGTTCTTCCTGTAATTCGGGGAAAAGCTCTTTGATTTGGGTAATCAGTAGCGATGGCGCCAGTGTTGTTCCTTCTTCGTCTGCCAGGGCATAGCTAAGTCGCAGTTCGTCAGAGGCTCGGGTAAGGGCCACATAGATCAGGAACTGCTCATCTAATAACTGGCGCCGGCTGCCGGGGGGGATATCCAACCCCCAGCTCTGAAGTTTTTCCCGCTCTCCATCGGTAAATATCTCGTTCTCGCCAGAAGGTGAGGGTATACTCCCTTCATTTACTCCAAGGATAAAAGAGCATTTTACACTGCTGGTTCTTGTACGTTCCATGTTTCCAACAAGGACCTGATCCAGTGAGGGAGGTACCAGGCTAAAATACAGGCTGTCCAGTCCGGCATCCAGGAGACGGCTAAAAAACTCTGTTGTGATTTCTTCATCTCCCATAATTTCCACCATCTGGTCCAAAAGCCCCAACAAGCCTTCATAAACCTGGCCGTGTTCCCGAGCTTCTTGCAAAGAACCTTGTTCAGTAGCTTCCTTAATCCAGCTTTCCAGGCGGGGCTGAATCTCTACCTCCAATAATAGCTGGTAGAGGGCCAGGCATTTTTCTCGCACGGTAGAAATGCCTTTAATATCCTGGTGGAATTTTAACAGCGGGGTCACAAGCCTTTGTCTGGTAGCGTCTATCAGTTTTAAGTATCGTTTTTCCCCGGGATTCAGCCTGCTAAAAGAGCTTTCTCCCTCTAATCTTTCATTTCTGTTATTTTTCTCAATATCCAGCATGTCTTTTTTTCGAAAATCCCATGGTTCTTTCTGTGACCATTTTTCTCCCTGTATGCCAAATGCAAGGACATAATTTTCCAAACGGTCTACCCTTTCTCTCCATTTTTTACTGCTGGCAAGAGGAAGAGGGAAGTCCGTCTTCAAGCAGCGAAATATGTCTTCATAACACCACCTACGGTTAACAAGTTCCAGGGCGGAACATACAAATTCGCACAAAGGATGGTTTCTGGCTGGACGCTCCTTGTCCAAAAAATAGGGTATTTGGTACTCCGCAAAAATGGAGGCAATTAAAAGACGGTAATGTTCCAGATCGCCAGCCATAACGACAATATCTCGCCAGCGATATCCACGATCACGCACCAACGAGAGGACATCTCTGGCCAAGGACTCTACTTCGCAACGACGGTTAGTGGAAAAAACCAGGCGCAGAGGGGTTTTATTATAGGGGTTATTTATAATGGTATCTTTTTCAGGGGAAAATGAATATTTCTTTGTAGAATAATTATACAGATGCTGCTCCAGGAAAGAGAGGGCTTGGTTTGAACTAAATCGTGTCTGCCTTTTACCAGGCAGCATTTCTATGTGAACAAGGATGTTCTTTTTCTCCGACAAGTGCCGAAGCTTGTTGCAGGTGAGCGCTGAGGAATAAAAGGTATCCATCTGGTCCACTTTTTCATCGGCAGAACAGTCACGATCCAAGCACAGAGTTACATTCAACTGAGAACACTCTTGTAATAGTTTGACCAGAACGGAGTATTCCTGATTAGTAAAACTATAAAAACCATCTGCCCAAATCACAGCATTTTTTAAGAAAGCTGAAGCCGGTATTTTCAGAGTTAGCAAGGTAAGGTAGTCTTCATTGTCCAGGTAATGGTTTTCAAGAATATCCTCCATCTCACCAAAAAGAAAAAGTAGATCTTCCAGCTTTTCTCTATAGTGGAGTGTGGACTCTTCGCTAGGCGGTTCCATGGCCCAAGCATGGTTAAGTGCCCGCAGGCGGCCAAGAGTAACATTGGAACGCTTGAGCTCGCTGTAAAACTGCAGCAGGTTTTGGGTAGCACCACTTTGTTTAGAAACACCTTTAAAAACCTGAAGATCTTTCTGACGGCGTTCCATAATTTTCTGCAGCAGCATGCTTTTACCCGTGTCATCAAGAAAAAGGCGTTTATGGCCACCTGTTTCTTGTAACACTCTCCAGGCCAGACGCCTGAAACTAAGTGCCTGAGCCCGGATTGCACCACCACTGGGTGAATACCCGGCCAGTGTAGTTTCTGCCTGAAAGGTGGCTTGCTCTGGAACCAGGTAGATAAGGGATGCACCGCGGGGAGAACGGCGTAACTCGTCAGTAATTTCCTCCAAGCAAAGGGAACTTTTTCCACTTCCGGCCCTGCCCAGGATAAGACGGAGGCCCATTTTAGAGCCTGCCTTTTCCTCCTGGACAATCGTCCAGGATAAAATAATCCATCAGGGTGAATCCCTGCTGAAGGTGCCTTCCCTGCATTGCCAGTTTTTCATTGAAACTAATCTGTCGGTTATGTTCCGGGTTGCCCTTACGGTAGATAACGAAAGGGACTGCTTCCGAGGTGTGCGTCCTTAAAGCGAGGGGGGTTGGGTGATCTGCGAGTACCATTATCTTGACATCTTTAAAACTATCCAATCCGCCCAATACCTCTCCTACAACTTTCTCATCGATTTCTTCAATGGCTTTGATCTTGGTTTCCAACTCGCCGCGATGTCCTGCTTCATCCGGTGCTTCGATATGGATGAATACAAAATCATTCCCGGCGTGAAGTTTCTCCAAGGCTTTTAGAGCCTTGCCTCTGTAATTGGTATTAATATTTCCGGTGGCCCCGGACACTTCTGCAACAGAGAGCCCGGCACAAAGTCCTAAGCCCTTTACCAGGTCAACAGCGGAGATAACTGTTCCTTCCAGGGCATATTTTTGGGCAAAGCTGTCTAAGAAAAGCCGTGTTCCCTGGCCCCAAATCCATATAGAAGAGGCGATGCCCAAGCCTCTTTTCGCTCTTTCCTTGTTCACCGCATGTTCCGGAAGGAAAGTAGAACTGTTTTCCATTAACTCCAGTATTACATCCGCTCCTGCTCCACGGGGAAGGTACCCGCCGATCTCCAACCCGGATATATCGTGAGGGGGTATCAGGACAATATCACCGGCCCCTTCCTGCCACACCATCAGGTGACGATAGCTAACTCCGGCGTGAAAATGAAATTTTTCTGTTCCCAGCCGAGAAGAAATTTCTTCCAGAAGACTTGCTGCTTCTTTAGTGCTTATTTCGTCGGCACTATAATCAAGCATTACTCTTTTACTATAATATTCTTCCTGGGAGAGGGTTACCAGGTTACAGCGAAAGGCCACATCTTTTTCTCCCAGATCAACTCCCATGGCCACAGCTTCAATGGGTGCCCTGCCGGTATAATATCGAAGTGGATCATATCCCAGAAGAGAAAGATTGGCCACGTCGCTTCCGGCAGGCATGCCTTCCGGCACATTGCTGGTAGTTCCCACCTCTCCGCGGCGGCACATCATGTCCATGTGTGGAGTATGTGCATACTCCAGTGGGGTCAGCCCACCGATTTCATCTATAGGGTAATCGGGCATACCGTCGCCTACAATTACAACATATTTCATGTATTAATCCCTCCTAGAAAACAACAAACAGCTGGCTGAGGTTCCTTTAGTTCGCCCTATTTTTCCGGGCTTGTTCTCTGTGATAATTATGCTCCTGTAGTGTTTCGCTAAAATAATGTTCTCCGCTTCCGTCTTCCTTGTAGACGAAATATAAATAATCTGCATCGGCTGGATAGAGCGAAGCTTTCAAAGCACTTGGACCAGGTGAAGCAATGGGTCCAGGGGGCAGATCTGGATTGAGATAGGTATTGTAGGGCGATTCAACTTGTAAGTCCCCGTAAGTCAAACGGGGCTTGACTTCACCCAAAACGTATTGAACCGTAGCGCAGGATTGTAAATACGGATAACTTTCTGAAGCAAGGCGGTTATAAAAGACTCTGGCGATGAGAGGCATTTCTTCAATTATCCTGGCCTCCTTTTCTATCAGGGACGCCAGTGTAACCACCTGGTGCATAGAAAGACCAAGCTCATTTGCCCTGGCACGGTGCTCATCATTAAAATAATTATCAAACTGGGCGAGCATCATCTTGATGATTTCCTCTTCGGAAACATCATTGCTCACTTCATATGTCTCAGGAAAAAGGTATCCTTCCAATTTGTAATTTGTTCCCAGCGGTATTTCTTCCAAAAATGAAAATTGCGGATTTTCATATGCACTGCAGAGCCTTAAAAATACTTCCTGCTCAGCCAGCCCATGATTTTCCAGTCGGGAGGCAATCTGTTTTACGTTGAACCCCTCTGGTATGGTAAATCTCGTTCCTTCCCGGTATATCACGCCCTCCTCTAACATATGGGCAATATCTTTCATACTCAAGTCACCTTCAAACACATACGTTCCCGCCTGGAAATTTTGATCAGCTTCAGTATACCTGGCGTAGAGGCGGAAAACCAGTGCACTGGAGATAACTCCTTCCTCTTCCAATATCGAAGCTACCTCAGCCGGAGAAGACCCCATAGGGACGGAGACTTCTTTTTTACTACTTTCAAGATGATTTTCTGCAGAAGGCAAAAAAGCTTCAATCTGCCAAATGACAAAAAAAACAAGAGCCGAAATAACAAGAATAGCCCCCAAAACTATACAAGGGTAAATATAATGCTTTTGATCGAACTGCATGGTTTTGCACCTTCCAAATAATGCCTGATATTTTAATCCTCGTCTTCTCTTTCCATTAGCCGTTCATAGGCAATTTCAGCCACGTTTTCCCATTCTTCTTCATCTTCGATGACGTGTAAAACGGTTTCATCGTTCTCACCTTTGATAATGCGGAAAATTACGGCTTCATCTTCACTTTCTTCCAATTCTACCTCCGTAGGAAATTCCCCGTTATCCTCTTCATGAGAAGAAGACATTTCACCACTTAAAGGCAACAAAACAGCATAATCCAATTCTTCCACTTTAAAATAATCCAAAACCAGGAACTCAAACTTTTCACCGTTTTCATCTACAAGAGTGATAATTTCCTGTCCTTCTTCCATTTAAATGACACCCCTTTTTGTATATTTTAGGTACTATTATAGTGTTTTATCCGATTCTCTTACTTGTAAATATCCTTCCAGAATTATTACAGCGGCAAGCTTGTCTACCACTTTCTTTCTTTTAGACCGGCTCGTATCTGCCTTCAGTAAAGTCTTATGCGCTGCAACGGTAGTCAATCTTTCATCCCAGGTTTTGACAGGTAAATTGAACTTATTTTCCAGCATATTTTTGAACAGTATTACTTCTTGAGCTTTGGGGCCAATCGTTCCGTTCATATTAAGGGGCAAACCTAAAAGGATTTCTTCAGGATTATATTTTTCAAGGTAAGCATTGATCTGGAATAAGGTGTCCTTGCGGTTTTTACGATTAATTACCCCAAGACCCTGTGCCGTCATGCCCAGGGGATCACTTATCGCTACCCCAATATTTTTTTCCCCTATATCAAGACACAGTATTCTAATGGTGTTCACTCACCCTTTATAAATTATCTCCACAGGTTGCAGGAATTCTAATAAACTTTTATACAAAATGCAGGACACCGGGAACTACAGTATCCGCAAAACAGACAAAGGGAATTATCCACAACCGCGCGGGAGTTCCCCTCCACGTCTTTTTGCAAAGACAGCGCTCCTTGAGGACATCCTGCAGCACACAAACCGCAACCGCTGCACCAGTCTTCTATCAATAAGTTCCGGCTTTTACCTCTTAATGAATCAAGAACATTTTGTGAAGGGGTCAAGCCCTGCATATAGAAAAGATTGGCTGACAATTCATCCCTGCTGCCAATTCCAATGGCCAACGAATGGATATAATCCAGTTCGCGCACAAAATTGATTGCCTCATCGGCGCGAGATATTAAATGACCCCCGCCCAACACTTTCATGGCATAGATGCCCAAACCGTTATCAAAGGCTTTTTTAATTGCTGTCAACATATTTTCCAATGAACCATCTCTAATACCCGTTCCGTTAATATTTATAATGGGATGTATGATATCTATTTCTGGAAATTCAATAGCCGCTTCAACAGCGGCCACCGTATGGCAAGAAATACCGGATGCTTGAACTGTTCCCCTTAGTACTGCTTCAGCGATATATTCCAGAGCTGGTCTATGCCCTTCTAAAGTTAGCCTGGATTCCTGTTCATGTAGCATAAAAATAGGGATATAATCTATATTTAACTCTTGCCTGGCTTTTTCCAGGGAATATTCGGCCTCGATTGTTGTACTGGCATAAGTTTTCGTTGCAATAATCGGCATCTGTTGTAATTTTTCTACTGCCCTGGCCAGATAACTGTAATTGTCATAGAATTCTGCAGTATCCCAGAAATTAACCCCGTGCTCATATGCTTCTCGCAGCAATTCTGAGCCTTCTTCCAGGGATAAATTGGCCTGACATGGACTCATGGTCAGGGTGCCAAAACAAAGAGTAGAAACGAGTATACCCGTCCTGCCAAGTGACCTGTACTTCAAAATAGCTTACCTGTTTCCTTCCAATTCTCTGTACAAATAAACCCGTACCAGCTCTTCCAGCAGTTCATCACGTTCAATGGAGCGAATAACAATGCGAGCATCTTTATAACTGGTAATATAAGCTGGATCTCCTGACAGTAAGTACCCAACCAGTTGATTGATAGGGTTGTAACCTTTTTCCTTTAGGGCTTCATATACATCTGCCAAAACTCTGTGAGCTTCGTTAACTTCATCTTCCGGCTTTACACTGAATTTCATGGTATTGTTTAAATCACTGTTATTACCGTTCTCCTCCATGGTACACCTCCTATTGAAGGATATTCGAAGCTTTTTTTACTAACTTATAATCTTTGCTTGCTGCGCTTTTACCAGTACTGGTACCATAGAAAGAGCGTAGGGAAGTTTATCTGGATCTTTGCCCCCAGCCTGTGCCATATCGGGGCGTCCCCCACCTCCACCGCCAGTTAGCTTGGCCACTTCCCCGATCAGATTTCCGGCATGGAATCCTTTTTCAATCAGATCTTTCGTTACAGCACCAGCAAAAATTACTTTTCCGCTGCTAAGTGCACCTAGCATTATTATTCCGCTTTCCATTTTACCCCTTAGCTTATCGAGATATTCTCTCAAGCTCTCCATGTCCTCCACTTCAACCTGGGTGCTTAGAATTGGTATTCCTGAAGTGTACTCAGTCTGTTGAAGAAGACTTTCCACCTGTTGCTGTGCTAACTGCTGCTGCAACTGCCTAATTTTTCGCTGTAATTCTTTTTGGGACTCCATCATCTCTTTAATTTTGGAAGCGGCATTTTCTCGAGGGATTTTCATCATAGAAGTGATTTCCTTTAATTCCCTCTCCTGCGCAGCGACAAAGTCAAGTGCCCGGTGTCCGGTTAAAGCTTCTATACGGCGCATGCCGGCACCAATGCCGCTTTCATCAATGATTTTACAGATACCCAATTCTCCGGTTGAGTTAACATGAGTGCCCCCGCATAATTCCAGTGAATATTCATCAATTTTTATTACCCGCACCTTGTCCCCATATTTTTCGTCAAAATGGGCTTCGGCACCCATTTTGATTGCCTGCTCTAGATCTGTAATCAAGGTGTTTACTTCCATGTTATTCAGGATGGCCAAATTAACTGTCTTTTCTATTATGCTTAAATCTTTTTTGTCCGGTTGATCAAAGTGTGAAAAGTCAAAGCGCAGCCTGTCAGGAGCCACCAAAGAGCCAGCCTGGTTTACATGGCTCCCCAGTATTTTCTTTAAAGCGCGATGAAGAAGGTGGGTCGCAGTATGGTTTCTGGCAATTTCTTTTCTGCGTTCTTCATCGACAGCAGCAAAAACTTTGTCACCTTCTTTTACCACCCCTTCTTCAATCTCTACCAGGTGCAGAATCTCCTCGCCCGGACCGAATACGGTGTTTATCACACGGCCATGCCCTGTTGGAAACTTGATTGTTCCTGTATCACCTACCTGCCCGCCTTTTTCTGCATAGAAAGGGCTTTGGTCCAGAACCAGGTAATATGTTTCATCTTCCCCGGCCTTTCCTTCACTAACAAGTTTTTCCCGGGAAGGAGAAAGGATCCCCACCACTTCACCTTGAGCCTTCAGTGTTTCATATCCCACAAAACGTGAGGAGAACCCTTTAACCAGAGCAAAAAGATTTTCTTCTTCTCTATTTCGAGAATCCTGGGCTGCTCTGGCCCTATTTCTTTGTAGTTCTAAAGCCTTTTCGAATCCGTCATCATCCAGCTGAAAGCCTCTCTCGTCAAGTATTTCTTTGGTCAGGTCCACGGGGAAACCAAAAGTATCGTAAAGTTTAAAAGCTGTCTCACCAGGAAGAATTGACTTTCCATCATTTTGCAAAGTTACTAACTGTTCTTCCAGAAGCACCATGCCCTGCTCCAGGGTTTCATTAAAACGCTCTTCTTCCAGCTTGATAATCTTTTTTATAAGTTCTTCTTTTTCTCTTAACTCAAAATAAGGATCTTCCATCATTGCCACCAGCAAAGGAACCGCGTCAAAAAGAAAAGGTGGCTCTATATCAAGCAGCTTGCCGTGTCGTACCGCGCGCCGCAAAATGCGTCTTAATACGTAACCCCTTCCTTCATTAGAAGGAAGCACCCCATCGGCGATAAGAAAAGAGATGCCGCGCAAATGTTCAGTGATAACTCTTAAAGAAATATCTATTTTATCTTGTTTCCCGTACTCCAGGCCTGCCTTAGCTGCAAAATGGTCAAGCAGCGGCTTTACAATATCTATTTCAAAAAAAGAAGAAACCCCCTGCATAACAATAGCCAGCCGTTCTAACCCAGCACCGGTATCAATATTTTTTTGTTCCAAAGGAATATAATTGCCATTTGCATCTTTCTCAAACTGGGTAAAAACCAGGTTCCAGACTTCCAGGTAGCGGTCACAATCACAACCAACCTGGCAGTCAGTTCCCCCGCATCCGTATTGAGGACCAAGATCATAATAAATCTCCGAGCAGGGCCCGCAGGGCCCTGTGCCAATTTCCCAGAAATTATCTTCTTTACCTAAACGATATATTTTCTCCGGCGGAACGCCAACTTTATTTTTCCAGATGGAGAAGGCCTCTTCATCTTCCTGGTAGATGCTTACATACAGGCGTTCTTCAGGCAAACCATAGCCCCTGGTCATAAGTTCCCATGACCAGGGAATGGCGTCTTCTTTAAAATAATCTCCAAAAGAAAAATTGCCCAACATTTCAAAAAAAGTGGCGTGGCGCGCTGTTAGACCTACTTTTTCAATATCTGGAGTGCGCACACATTTTTGACAGGTAGCAATCCTGGTGTGGGGAGGTGTTTTCTCACCGGTAAAATACGGTTTGAGCGGGGCCATCCCCGCCCCTATAAGCAATAATGTTGGATCATTTTGGGGAACAAGCGGAAAACTGGGAAGCACTAGATGGTCTTTTTCGCGGAAAAAATCTAAAAATACTTTGCGAATATCGCTGCTCTTCATTATTCTGCCTCCGGTGATATTTGTCAAGACAATTATAGCGGCTAAGCCTCAGCATGTCAATTAATAAGGAAACTAAGAGAATCTCAAGCAAGAAACCTAGAGGGCACGGTCAATAATCCCACCCCCAAGTACTTCCCCTTTTTTATAAAAAACGACTGATTGACCGGGAGTTACTGCTTTCTGCTTTTCCTCAAACAACACTTTGACTTCTTCTGTTGAAGAAAAGGTAAGGTAAGCCGGGACAGCCGGTGAACGGTAGCGTATTTTTACTTCTATCTCCATCTCCCCGTTTTGCGGTTTTCTAGTCACAAAATTCACATTTTTTGCCAGCAAGCCTTTGTTGAAAACTTCTTCTTCACCTCCCACAATTAGCTTGTTGCGTTGGGGATCAATTTTCAGCACATAAAGAGGGCGTGAAGAAGTAAGGCCAAGGCCTTTGCGTTGACCAACTGTGTAAAAAGCTACCCCCCTATGCACTCCCATTTTTTCGCCACGGGTAGAAACAATATCACCTGCTGCAAAAGCACTGGGGCACTCTCTTTCCAAAAATCCACGATAATCATTGTCGGGAATAAAACATATCTCCTGACTTTCCGCTTTCCTGGCTACAGAAAGACCATGTCTCTCAGCTATCTCTCTTACCTCTATTTTGGTTTTATCTCCCAGGGGAAAAAGGAGAGAAGAAAGCTGCTCTTGAGTTACAGTGTACAGCATATAGCTCTGGTCTTTTTCGCTATCCATTCCTTGAAATAGCCTGTAAAACTGTTGTTCTCTATCATAAACAATGCGAGAATAATGCCCTGTGGCAAGATATTTAAAGCCCAGATCCCTGGCTTTTTGCAGTAAAACAGAAAATTTCAGCACCCTGTTACATTCGATACACGGATTAGGAGTTCTGCCAGAGAGGTATTCGCTAATGAAATTTTGAACAACACTGTTATAAAACATCTCCTTCATATTAAATGTATAATGAGGAATACCTAGCTTCCCTGCGACCCTGCTTGCATCAGTAACCGCCTCCAGGGAACAGCAACCCTGTGCTTCATCAGAAGCTCTTTCTTCAGAGAGAGGGTCGACCCAAAGGCGCAGTGTTATACCTACCGGATTCAGGCCGGCTTTTTGTAAAAAAAGTGCGGCCACTGAGCTATCAACACCACCGCTCATAGCAACCATTACGCTTTCTCCTTTTTTTATGCCAGGTCTATCCAGCAGTCCTGAGCTCCCCTCTCGTAGTTGTTTAAAGGCTATATTTATAAGCCGGGCACAGATTATCTCTACAGCTTTTCAGATTTAAGTATTTTTATCTTTGCCTTTCCCTTGGTAACGTTGGCAAGACGCTCTTGTAATCTTTCCATCTTACGTGCAGGAATAAGAATATTCATACCCACCTTGTGGTTGTAGTGAAAATGAAGTATTTCACCTTCTACTGTTTCAACCTCTTTGATAACAGCACCAAGGTAATCATAGGGGGTACTGATAAACCCCTGCTGCTGCAGCTCCCTGGAGCAGATACTTGCAGCGTTCACACCTGCTTCAGCACAGGAACGGTAAGCCCTTGCCAAGCCGCCAAGACCCAGTTTAACTCCTCCAAAAAAACGTGTACCAATTAAGACAATGTTCGTTAATTGAAATTTTTCCAGGACTGACAGCATGGGTTCTCCGGCCGTCCCAGCCGGCTCTCCATCATCATCACAACGAACCAACACCTCTTCTCCCAGGCCTAGGCGGTATGCAGTTGCGTGGTGTGTCGCATCGTAAAGTTCTTTTTTTACTTTTTCAACAAACACTCGCGCTTCCTTTTCTGCTGCACAGGGGGCAAGGGAGGCAAAAAAGCGGCATGAACCTACAGCAATTTTACTCCTTACAGGTTTTGTGATGGTATTATAAGTGTACTCAATTTTTATTATTCCCACCCCTTGCCCATTAGTGCTCTCCACTTTCTAAGCCTTTTGGTTATTTCTTTTTCCGTTCCCTGCTCCCCGGGTTCGTAGAAAACTGTTTTTTCCATACCCTCGGGAAGATAACTTTGAGGTACAAAGTGTCCTGTATAATCGTGCGGATAAAGATATCCCCGGCCGTGCCCCATCAGGTCAGCTCCTTTGTAGCTGGTGTCTCTGAGGTGAGAGGGCACTCTTTTATCAGGGGTATTCTTTTGTGTTTCCAGTGCTTTATTTAAAGCCATGTAGGAAGCGTTGCTCTTGGGCGCCGCAGCCAGATAGGTAACGGCCTGGGCCAGGAGGATACGTCCCTCCGGGAGTCCAATAACCTGGACGGCCTGCAAGACAGAAAGCGCCAGGGTTAAAGCAGAAGGATCTGCATTTCCAATATCTTCGCTTGCACTTATAACGAGTCTTCTGGCGATAAATAAAGGATCTTCTCCAGCTTCCAGCATTCTTGTTAACCAGTAGAGAGCAGCATCAGGGTCAGAACCACGGATGGACTTAATAAACGCAGAGATTATATCGTAGTGATAGTCGCCTGTGCGGTCATACTTCAAACTCTTACGCATAAGTAAATCCTGCAGTATTTGGAGATCAATATTTATTTTATCATTATTTTCCAGAAAGGCAGAATTTAGCACTGCCATCTCCAACGTGTTTATAGCTATACGGGCATCGCCCCCTGCCATCTGCACAAGGTATTCGAGTGCATCTTCCTGGATTCGCAGAGAGTATTTGCCAAATCCCCTTTCTTTATCCTCCAAAGCTCTTTTTATAATCTTTTTCAACTCTTCTGCTTCTAAGCTTTCAAACCTAAAAAGCATGGAACGCGATAAAAGGGGAGAAATAATGGAAAAATAAGGGTTTTCCGTGGTGGCCCCAATGAGGTAGAGCAAACCATCCTCCACAGCAGGGAGAAGTGCGTCCTGCTGAGCCTTATTAAAGCGGTGGATTTCGTCCATGAAAAGGATGGTTTTTCTACCAGTGACAGACCTGTCCTGTTTAGCGTTTTCAATAACGGAACGCACATCTTTGACCCCTGCGGTTACTGCATTCAAACGATTGAATCTTGAGCGTGTCACAGAAGCAATTATTCTCGCCAGAGCTGTTTTTCCTGTTCCGGGAGGACCATAAAAAAACATAGAAGGTAAAAGGTCTCCTTCTATAGCTCTTCTAAGAGGCTTGCTTTCCCCCAGTAGATGCTTCTGGCCAACGAACTCTTCCAGGGAACGGGGTGACATACGTCTGGCCAGCGGACTATCTTTTTTTACCTGTTCTTCCCAGGTATATTGAAAAATGTCCAAGGAAAAACCTCCTAAAAAATACAAAGTGGCTTCACACTGCTTGTAGATAAAGAGCCCTTTCCAGCCTTATCTTTTGCAGAGCGCAACCCAAATCATAAGTTTCTTCCAGGGCGCCGCCTAAATAGTAAGAAGCGGCAGCACAGCCTCTTCCACACAAATAGCGTGCCCAGCAGAAATAACAGTCATCTCTGTCCTCCGCTGCAATAGCCAGTTTATTTCTAAGTCCGCTGCTTTGCAGTGGTTGACCGGAAAGCACATTGCCCATGTAAAAAGAATGCTCACCGATAAATTGGTGGCAGGGATATAGGCTTCCATCGGCGGCAACTGCCATGTAATCTATCCCTGCCCCGCAGCCGCTAAGACGTTTATAAATACAGGGCCCCTTTTCCAGATCTAACTCAAAATGGTAAAAGGAAAAGGGTTGGCCCTCCTTGTGGCGCTGCAAATAGAGCTCTACCAGAAGGTCGTATTGCTCTTCCAACCGGGGAAGATCTTTTTCACGCAGGGAGAGAGCACTATCCCTGTCAAGAACAGCAGGTTCCAAAGAAAGATTGTAAAAACCCTGTTCTAACAGATGCTCAATATCATTACAAAAGTCCAGATTATTGCGAGTAATTGTTCCCCGGATATAATGATGTGGTGGCTCTCTTCTATCTAAGAGGATGTGAATATTTTTAACCACGGTCTTATAAGAACCACTGCCATCTGCCGTAGTACGTAGCGCATCGTTAACTTCGGGGCGACCATCTAGGCTTAATATGACGCTAATATTTTCACTACTTATATGATCTGCCACTTGTTTATTTAGCAGCAGAGCGTTTGTGGTCAGGGTAAAATTAAACTTTTTTCCCCAGAGGGATTCGTTCTCCCTGGCGTAGGAGACAACCTCTTTTACCAGCGAATAATTTAAAAGAGGTTCTCCTCCAAAAAAATCTATCTCCCGGAAAGGGCCTTCGCCTGAACCCAGTAGAAAGTCAACTGCTTTCTTTCCTACTTCTTTCTTCATGGTCTCCCTTTCTGTTATACGTGACCCTTGTTGCTGCTGCGTGAAGCAGTATTTGCAGCGCAGGTTGCATCCATGGGATACGAAAAGGCAAAGTGCTCTTACTTCCCGGTCTTTTGCGGGACGTACAGCAGGAGAAGGAGCAAACAACAACCTTTTTTCAACAAGATCCTTCACCTGGCCGAGAGCCTCCTCTACTTCAGCGGGAGGAAATTGTGGGGCAAGATAAAAGGGAATTTCTTCGTTACTTTTGCCGTCCAGTAAAAGCTGTACGATCTGCCAACCTAATTCGTCAACACGGTGCAGAGATCCGCTATGCACATCATAAACCAGCTTAATCCCCCTATACTCAAACATATGCAGATCTTTATTTTCCAAACCGGTAAAAGCACCGCCCTTATTTTATAACTTTAACATTACCAACATAGATTAATGCACATGATAATCCGACTGTTTCTTATGGGAAAGCAGTCAAAGATTCCGAATAATTCAAGCATCTAACTTTTCATCAACCTGCTTGCAATCCAGGTTGCTCACTGTACATGAGGTTTTACATGCCGATTGGCACGAAGTATTGCACTGGTGGCAACCTCTATCATTTTGTAGCTGCAAGTTTCCTTTACGTACAGTCCAAATGTGCTGCATAAAAAAACCTCCCCTTGATTAATAATACACAGGCTGCTAATTCAATAATTATTTTGGTACTATTCTATACCTTTCTTTCTGCCGTAGTCAAGAAAACAGAGGTCTCTATTATCCTATTAAAAATTTACTTTGCTCGATAAATAAATAAGCAGGGACCTCTGTACGTTGGCCCCTGCACTTCGATGAAACTACAGGTAGAACTCCTTATTCTTCATCTGTTATAACACGGTCAATACCGCTGCGGGCCATTTTGACATTAACATTATCGGCAATACGGACTACTACCGTATCCTCCCGCACCTCTTTTAACATGCCAAAAACGCCTCCAATAGTAACCACACGATCACCTTTTTGTAGTTTGGAAAGCATTTCTTTCCTCTTTTTTTGCTGCTGCTGTTGTGGCCTGATAAGCAAGAAATAAAAGATAACAAATAGTAAGATGATGGGTAAAAAACCGGCGATTGCTTCCATTTTTTCTCTACTCACTCTCCTTTACATATTTATTTCGGCCTTTTTAAAGCGGGACCAAAATTCACTATAAAAATGTTCAAAAGTTCCAACTTCCAGCGCCTGTCTTATCTGCCTCATAAAATTTGCCAAAAAGAAAAGATTATGATAGGTTGTCAGACGCAAAGCCAAGATTTCATTGGCTATTAACAGGTGACGGATGTAAGCCCTGCTGTAATGTTGGCAGCTATAGCAGCTACATTTCTCATCAATGGGCATATTATCCATGGCAAATTTTGCATTTCGCAATGAGAGATATCCCTCCGGAACCATAACCCTGCCATTTCTAGCTATGCGCGTGGGTAGAACAGAATCGAAAAGGTCAATACCTCTGTTAACACCCTCCAGCAGAGCATCTGGTGAACCTATGCCCATAAGGTAGCGAGGCTTATCCTCAGGCAACAGGGGAACGGTTATTTTAAGTATTCGGTACATCTCCTCTTTGGTCTCACCTACACTCAAACCGCCTACAGCATATCCTGGAAAATCCAAATCAATTAACTCGCGGGAAGATTCCTGTCGCAGTTCTTCATAAATTCCCCCCTGGACGATGGCAAAAAGGGCCTGCTCACTAATATTTTGATGATACTTTTGGCAGCGATATGCCCAGCGCACACTTCTTTCCATGGCCGCCCTGGATTCATCCAAAGTCGCATTAGAGCCAATAACATGATCCAGGGGCATAATAATATCCGCCCCCAGGTGGTTCTGCACATCTATTGCTTTCTCAGGTGAAAAGAAATGCGTTGAACCGTCAATATGTGAACGAAAAGTAACTCCTTCTTCTGTTACCGAATTCATAGGACTAAGGCTGAAAACCTGAAAACCGCCGCTATCTGTTAATATAGGGTGATTCCAGTGCATAAATTTATGCAAACCACCAGCAGCATTCAGAACTTCTTTGCCAGGCCTCAAGTAGAGATGATAGGTGTTGCTGAGAATGATTTGAAATCCTATTTCTTCAAGCTCCTCCGGTGTCATGCCCTTTACCGTTGCTTGAGTTCCAACCGGCATAAAAGCAGGAGTTTCAACAACTCCTCTTCCGGTTTGTAACTGGCCTAAACGAGCGCCACTACTGCACGTTTTCATTTTCCAAGAAATCGCCATCTCATCCACCGCTACTTTATTAATGTAACCTATCTTACCAGTGATGTCAATTAATGACACCAAAAGTGTACTCAGCCATATATGCAGAAAGAATTTAAATAAGTGTTTGAAGATTATATAATAAGCATCACATCTCCAAAACTAAAAAACCTGTAACGCTGCTTGATAGCTTCCTGGTAAGCTTCTAAAATTTTTTCTCTACCGGCAAAAGCGGAAACAAGCATTAAAAGGGTAGAACGAGGAAGATGAAAATTTGTTATGAGGGCATCTACCATTTTAAAGTGATATCCAGGGTAAATAAAAATATCGGTTTCTCCTCGACCAGCTTTTACTTTGCCATTATCATCACCCATCGTCTCCAGTACTCGACAACAGGTAGTGCCCACAGCTACTACTTTTTTTCCTTTATCCCTGGCTGTGTTTATTTTTTCCGCTGCTACATGTGTAAGCTCAAAATGTTCGCTGTGCATATCATGGTCTTGCACGTACTCAGCTTTAACCGGACGAAAAGTATCTATCCCTATATGAAGAGTAAGATAGGTCCAATCTACTCCTTTTTCCTGGAGGCATTCGAATATAGAAGGTGTAAAATGGAGGCCTGCGGTATGTGCTGCTGCCGAGCCTTCCATCTGTCCATAAACAGTCTGGTATCTCTCAGCATCCGGTAATCGCTTCTTAATATATGGAGGCAGAGGTATATGTCCCAGCTCTCCCAGTACTTCTTCCAGGGCAACAGATGAAAAGAAACGGACTAGTCGAGCCCCGGATTCTTTAATATCTAGAACAACAGCCTCCAATTCTCCGTTACCAAAAATTATAATATTCCCCGGGAGCACTTTTTTGCCTGGAGAGCAGAGAACCTCCCAACTGTTTTCCCCTGTTGCTGGATGGAGCAGCAAGAATTCCACTCTCCCACCGGTATCTTTACGGTGTCCAAGCAATCTTGCCGGAAGCACTTTTGTATTGTTTAAAACAAGCAAATCTTCCTTTTCTAAATAAAATGGCAGTCGCTTGAATGAACTGTGTTCAATTTTGCCATTTGAGAGTTTTAACACCAACATTCTTGAGCTATCCCTGTTCTCAAGAGGTTCCTGGGCAATTAATTCTTGGGGCAGTTCGTAATTAAAATCATTTGTTCGCATAGGTTATATATCATCCATTATTTATCGTTTAGCGGCTCTTAGTTAAAGAAGTCCCGGGATAATAGAAGGAGAGGATTTCCTGGTAGCTGTATCCCTCTCTGGCACGGTTGTAAGCCCCATTTTGGCTCATACCCACACCATGCCCCCATCCTTTTCCTTCAAAAATGAAAGCCTTGCGAGGAATATGGCTTACGCTACCATTACCATTTAAAGCATTTAAACTGCTTCCCGTAACCATCTCTTTTGTCCCGTTACCATTTATGACCCATTTTCCGTCCAGCCCGGAAAGGTTTTCTTTTCTCGGGCTGCCATTAACACTGTAGGCCACCCATACTTGTTCCTTCAGCTCTTCTTTTACAGTAAAAAGTTGGCTCCTTAATCCCAGAGCAGTGCGTGCTTCGTCCTTGAAAAGTGCAATGTTTCCCCCATCTCCTTCTATTAAAAGTTCTTCTACCCTTCCGCTTTCAAAAGTCGAAGCCACTTTTACCTGCTTCACGCTGCCAAAAGATGGGTGGATATGCTGCTTCAAAAGCCCGGTAATGGAGCTGGCCGGCAGTTCTGTTTTCCACCGGGCATGAGGATGAATTATCATATTGGATATGCCCAGAGGATTATCTGGATCATCATAAGGATCATGCACACTGTTTAAATATGGCAAGGAACTGTTCCAGACATTCTCCGACCGTTCAGTATATCCTCCGCTGGTGGCATAATAATAGGGCTGGACCAGAGAACCATTATAATATAATAATTCCCCTTTTGTTTCCTCTATCGCCTTGTCGGTGTT
Source organism: Syntrophomonadaceae bacterium (assembly GCA_007135125.1). Classification (GTDB taxonomy): domain Bacteria; phylum Bacillota; class Dethiobacteria; order DTU022; family UBA8154; genus SLJK01. The sequence continues at coordinate 41,935 of SLJK01000132.1, forward strand.
GGGAGTTTCTGCCGCCTTGCCTCTGTAGACCTGCGTATATTCAGTATCACAGACATGAATATGCCCCTTATCCCGTTTGAGCTGGTTATAAAGGGCATAAGTCCTGGCAGCTACAGCCTGTGCTTTTAGTGCTTCCATTCCTCCGTAATTACCCCAAGAAGTGGGCATTTCGCAGGGTACTACCCCTTTGAGATAGTATTCTATATCAAGAATGTTTACGACAGTAATATTTCTGTTATCTCCAATTATTTCCAGATTCCCCCGGTATTCACTTCCTTTAGGCGCATTATGGAGCCGAAAAGAATACTTGGATGCAGGGCTTGAGACAGGTTGAAGGAGTAAAGGACCTTTAAATATCCCCTGAGCTTCTCCCTGCCTGTCAACGATTTTTATGCCCTCATTTTCCTTGTAAAATGAATATCTTCCAGGCGAGATATCCAGGATGCTTTCTCTGTTCCTGTCAATTAAGCGATAATTATTTTCAAAGCTAAGATCAACATGGCTATCCTGCAGAGTGATACCAACTCTAACCTCAGAATAAACACCGGCAGAACCACTGGCAATCTCTTCCTGGGAATTCCCTGTAAAACCATACAACATCAATCCCATAAACAGCAAAGTTAAAGAGATAATCTTAAAACAAAATAAAGCCGGTTTCACCTTTAATAACACCTCATTTCATTTGCAGTGAAACTTGAAACAGTTTTTACTTAGCTTACCATCGATGCCGAACTTATCAGTTTAACGTTCTATGCTCAAAAAAATTTCTCAAACAACTGTTAAGATATTCTACCTTCGCATCAGATTAACTATGATTGTTAAAATGATACTAATAATAATCATGGTGGTAATGGGAATAAAGACAGTTAGGTTTTCTCTTCTTAGCAAAATATCACCGGGCAAACGTCCCAAGCCAAAGCGTTCGAGGGCAATGAGTATGAGACCTACTGTTACAGTCACGAAACCAACAGCCAGTAATAATCTGCCGATATTAGCCGTGCCCAATAAAAACACCTCTATTGATATTTTCGCAAGCTCTCCGTAAACGCTTTAGATAAACGATGAAAGATAGCAAAGAATAATCCTCAAGAGCATATTTTAACTTCGCCCGTTGCGAGACAAATAGTAGCGCTCTTTTTCACTAAAAATACAGCCGCAGTAACCCTGTCGATATATTTCCGCTTTTTTGGCTTTCTCCATACTTTCCTGAAAACCTTCTCGAAGATCACTATAAACAAAATTCACCCCAAACTCCTCGGATATCTCTTCCCCTGTTTTTTTAAGTAATTCATGTTTCTGATAGGGGCTGAGTAGTAATGAAGTTGAGAAATAAGGTATGCCATTTTCCAGGGCATAGGCAGCCGTTTTTTTCAACCGCCATTGGTAGCAGATAGCGCAGCGATCTGTATTACTTTCCATAGCCATGGAGAGAAACTCTTCCAGTGGATAGTCATCATAGTAGATGATCTCTTTCTTTTCTGAAGCAGCCAATGAATAAAGCGCTTTTTTTCTTCTTGCAAGTTCTCTATAGGGCTGAATGTTGGGATTAAAAAAAAGTCCCTGTATTTTAAAGCCTTTGTGTTGAAAATAATGCCATGTATAAATACTGCAGGGCGCACAGCAAATATGCAAAAGCAACTTATCCGCCACTTGTGTAGAAAACCTCCTTGTTTAAGCGCTCCTGCTTTTATAAACTCTGCTGACCAAAGCGATTTTGTGGTATATCAAGGTGTTTGTAAACCATTTCTGTTACCATCCTGCCCCTGGAAGTTCGTTTTAAAAAACCTATTTTCATCAGGTAGGGTTCATAAATCTCTTCAATAGTTCCTGCCTCTTCATTAACAGAAGCAGCGATAGTCTCCAGGCCTACGGGCCCTCCATCAAATTTATGTATAATAGTCTCCAGGTACAAATAATCAGTGCGGTCCAGGCCAATCCTGTCAACTTCTAAAACCTCCAGGGCAGCAGCAGCAACTTTACCGGTAATGGTTCCCTGTGCCCGGATCTGAGCATAATCCCTTACCCTTCTTAAAAGCCTGTTGGCAATACGGGGAGTACCCCTCGAAGCCAGGGCAATTAACTCAGCACCCACATCGTCAATCTCTACCCCGACCATCAAAGCCGATCGCTCAATAATACTGCAAAGATCTTGAGGGGGATAAAATTCTATCCTTTCCACAATGCCAAAACGGTCACGCAAGGGAGAAGAGATCAAGCCGGCACGAGTTGTAGCACCAACCAGAGTGAAAGGCACCAGGTCTAATCTTAAAGAGCGAGCGGAAGGGCCTTTGCCAACAATAATATCCAGTGAAAAATCTTCCATGGCTGGATAAAGAATCTCCTCCACGGTGCGCTGCAGGCGATGGATTTCATCAATAAAAAGTATATCCCCCTGGGAAAGGTTCGTTAACAAAGCCGCCAGGTCGCCAGATTTTTCTATGGCAGGGCCGGAAGTAACTTTAATGTTGCCCCCCATTTCCTTGGAAACAATGAAAGCCAGAGTCGTTTTGCCAAGGCCCGGAGGACCGTGAAGAAGGAGATGATCAAGAGGCTCCTTTCGTTGCCTGGCTGCCTGTATGTAGATCTCCAACTTGTCTTTCAAAGAACACTGTCCTATAAAATCGCCTAATTGTTGGGGACGCAAACCATTTTCATAATGCAAATCTTCCCCTCTAAGACGTGAAGAGACAATTCTTTCTTCTTCCATCTTTTATACCCCCTGATAAAGCCTTAGGGATGCCTGCCTGCCAAAAAGTTTAAAGCTTCCCTGAACAGTATCTCAACTTCAATGCTCTTTTTTTCTCCGAGAGTTTTTCTAGCCCTGGCTACCTCCTGAGAGGAATAACCTAGACCAAGCAGGGCCTGTTGAACATCAGACCAACTATCAACCTCCCTTTCAGGATTACTCAAAGAGCCGTGTATTTCCTCTGTTTGACCCACTAATTTTTCATGCAGCTCATACACCAGGCGCTTTGCTGTTTTCCCGCCGATACCGGGTACACAGGTTAACGTATTAATGTCTTCTTCCACAATAGCTCTCCGCAGTTGTGAACAGGAAAGATGTCCCAACAGTGCCAGAGCTACTTTAGGCCCTACTCCGCTTATACTTGTGAGCATCAAAAATAGATCTTTTTCTTCCTTAGCTCGAAAGCCGTAAAGAACCAGCTCTTCATCTTTAAGCTGCAAATATGTAGTAATTGTTATCTCTTCACCTAGTGCGGGTAGATCAAAATAAAAAGATGGAGGAATCAAAACCTGAATACCGAGCCCCATTACCCCCACTATGACATATTGAGGGTGTGATTCGAGAAGCTTTCCCTGAATATAACTTAGCATCTCTATATACACCTTCTAAATAAATACTTTAATGATCGACTTTTTCTCCTGTCAGTTGCTGCCATTTATATGACTGAAGATGACAAAGTGCCACTGCCAGTGCATCAGCCGCATCGTCTGGAGAAGGTATCTGGGGGAGTTTTAAGATAATGGCCACCATATGTTGAACCTGTCTTTTCTCTGCACGACCATAGCCTACTACAGCCTGCTTAACCTGCAATGGGGTATATTCAAAAATAGGAAGCTGTTTTTCTGCCGCTGCAGTAAAAATAGCTCCCCTGGCTTCACCTACTTGCACGGCAGTACTAATATTCTTGCAAAAAAACAGCTTTTCTACCGCCACCATCTCTGGAGAAAACCTGTTCACCAGGATAATTACATTGTTATAAATTGAAAATATACGCTGTTCAAGGGTCTGAGCTGAAGGAGTGCTTATGATTCCATAATCCAAGCCTTGAAAGTTCTGGTTATTATTTTCTACAACTCCGTATCCTGTCGTAGCCAAGCCGGGATCTATACCCAGAACTCGCATCTATTCATTCTCCCTCTCCAAGAAGTACTGTTATTTTTATCTGTGACAAGTCTCCCTCAACACCACGTAAAATGTAAAACCTTTAACCATGTATTTCAAGACAGGATTGCATTATTTCTTCGGAGATATCGTAATTAGCATAGACATTCTGGACATCATCATGTTCCTCCAAGAGTTCCATCAACGAAAGTACTTTTTCTGCTTCCTGAGGATTGTCAATATGAACAGTGCTTTGAGGAATCATGGTGACTTCTGCATTACTAAGAGGAATACCATTTTCTTTAAATTTTGCTTTTACTTGTTCGAACCTTTCAGGAGCTGTTGTAATAACAAAACTACCATCTTCATCTTTAAAGTCCTCTGCTCCTTCTTCCAGCGCCAAAAGCAGCAGATCATCTTCCGCAGGTAATTCTTCATCTTTTTCTACTACCAGGTACCCCTTGCGATCGAACATCCAGGCCACGCACCCTGATTCGCCCATGCTTCCTCCCTGCTTGGCAAAAATATTCCGTATTTCTGCAGCAGTTCTATTGCGATTATCAGTTAAAATATCAAGAAGAACAGCTACACCACCTGGTGCATAACCTTCATAATTTGCCTGTTCATAACTAATTCCATCTATTTCGCCAAGCCCTTTTTGGATGGCACGATTAATATTGTTCTGGGGCATATTGGCTTCCCTGGCTTTTTGAACCGCAAGGCGAAGTCGAGAATTATCGTTAATATCTCCCCCACCTTCCCTGGCAGCTACCATTAATTCCTTGGCCAATTTGGTGAAGACCTTCCCTTTTTGTTCATCTGCCCTCGCTTTACGGTGTTTAACATTGGCCCACTTGGAATGTCCGGCCACCTTTATTCCCTCCTAAGAAGAGATCAGTCTAACAGGATCCCCGTTTCTGACCATTCCGCCTTTAATAACCCTTGCAAAAATTCCTTCCCGGGGCATAACACAGTCACCAGCCTGATAATAAATGGCACAGCGTTCATGGCACTCCTTACCTAATTGAGTTACTTCTAGCACAACATCATCGCCCAATTGCAATTTTTGTCCGATCGGCAGTGAAATCAACATAAGTCCGCTGGTGGTTATATTTTCAGCAAAATCACCGGGGTGTACATTAAGACCCTTCTCTCTCATTGTAGAAATACTCTCTAAGGCCAACAAACTTACCTGTCTGTGCCAATCACCGCTATGGGCATCCTTATCCATTCCATATTCCTCAATTAATAGAGCCTCTTCTATATCTTTCTTTCTTTCTCCTTTATTTGCGCTTCGACAAACTGCTACAATTTTTCCTTCATCCTGGAGATTATTATCCATTTTATATGCCTCCTGCGTAATTATCAGCCGCCAATCTGTGTCATTGTGCGTTTTCCTTTAAACTGTTTCATTCTGTTGTATGAATCGCAGGAAACCCCTTCGGGATCTGGTTTTATTATTAGTGCTTCCACGAATTTTTTCTTTAGCTTTTCTGTGTCATCAAGATAAGGGCGCAGATCAACCTCCTCCTCCGAAAATAAGCACGGCTTTAACCTGCCATCAGAGGTTACTCGCAAACGATTGCAGCGATCACAAAAATGCCTGCTCAGGGGAGATATCAAACCTATCTTGCCCACAGCATTTTGTAAGCGGTAGTATCGTGCTGGCCCACCTCCATGGTCACCCTCAACAGAAATCAATGGTGCTATTTTGGCAGCTTCCTCTACGACCCTGTCCAAGGGAAGAAAAAGATCTCCCCAAGAATCCTGTTCTGATACAGGCATGTACTCGATAAAACGCACATCTAACTCCTGATTCTGGGTCAGCTTAATAAAGCTTGCTATTTCGTGTTCATTTATTCCTTTTAATAAAACCATGTTTATTTTTACAGGGGTGAGTCCCGCTTCCAGAGATTTTTGAATACCACTTAAGGTACTGGATAGCTTCCCGCCGTTTGTTATTTTTTTGAAATTCGCTTCTTCCAACGAATCAAGACTAATATTAACCCTGGTAAGACCTGCATCCGCCAGTTTAAAAGCAAGTTTATCTAAAAGCATCCCATTTGTGGTAAGAGATAAATCGGTAATTTCTTTAAGGCTGGTCAGCCACCTTACAATATCCAGAATATCAGGCCGCAGCAATGGTTCTCCTCCTGTCAAGCGGACCCTGCTCATGCCCAACTCTACTGCAGCCTTAACAACAGCATATATTTCTTCTACTTGTAACAGTTCTTCCTTTACGGTCTCCGCACCACATGTTTCGGGGCTGGAACGACAGTAGAAGCAGCTCAAATTACAGTTTTCAGTGACAGAAAGCCTGAGATAATTAACCTCTCTTCCGTATACATCGACTAAACTGTTTGACATCCAAAGCCCTCCCCGTTACCCTGTTTAGTTATGTCATTAATGGTTTTAATATTCATCGTTATTTATCCACTGCCTAGCTTCCAGGTAGGCTTCCCTGGTATTTATATTATGAAATGATAATAAATGGGGATCAAAAAAACGCACAATTTCCTCTGTAATTATTTTCTTATTAAAATGAGGATATAAGGCTACAATTTTAAATTTTTTTTCTTTTAGCGATGGGGTAATAACTTGCAGCGCGCTCTTATTATAAAAGGCAAATAACGGTTGATAATGTCCCTGCACTTTTGGGGAAACTACATCATAATCCGGTGCGTAAGTAGACATATGTTTTATTAAAGACATAGAAATAAAGGGCATGTCACAACCTACTACAAAACTGGCATCACAAGAAGAAACAAAGACACCCGCATGAATCCCTCGCATAGCATTTTTATCCTCACCACATAAGATATCGCCTGTTATTGTAGCCTCTTTAAGATAAGCAAAGTCCTCAAACCGGTCTGTTACGATTATTACTTCCTGAAAAAGATTATTGAGTTTATCAAACACCAGCTCAACCAGAGGTTTCCCCTTTAATCTTAAAAAAGCTTTACTCTCTCCCATGCGTTTACTGTCGCCGCCTGCCAGAATAACAGCCGATAGGGGTATTTTTGTTGCAGGCATTCTCCACAACCTTCCCTTCTACCACACAAGCATTGGCCACAAGCGGTCTTTTAAAAAATAAGCTTCTAACTTAAAATAGCGGATATCAGTTACCTCATGCCTCTTCAGCTCGGATCCTTCTTTTTTCAGTAAATCGAACTAATAAAACTCCTATTTCGTAAAGAAGGATCAGTGGCCCGACCATCAAAATTTGAGAAAAGATATCCGGTGGAGTAATAAGGGAAGACATTATGGCAATAATGAGTATAGCATATTTGCGGTTCTTTTTCATAAATGCAGATGATACCAGGCCAAGGCGCCCCAAAAACCATGCAATCAAAGGTATCTGGAAGACCAATCCAAAGGCTAATAGAAAAGAAACCACGAAAGAAATATATCCGCTAATAGTGAAAAGTGGCGCAAGGCCTTCAGTTTCAAAACCCAGGAAAAAGTGCAGGGCATAAGGAAACACAACAAAATAACTAAATCCTACTCCCAAGGCAAATAACAGGATCATGAATATTACCAACGGAATGAGCGCTTTTTTTTCCGTATCACGCAGCGCAGGCAAGATAAAAAGCAGCACCTGATAAATAGTAAAAGGAAGAGTAGCAAATATTCCTGTGATAAAGGAGAGTCGAATTTGTGCCATAAAAGCTTCAGCTGGAGTAGTATAGATAAGATCCATATCTTTTGCAGGTAAAGTTATAAAATGCAGAATATCCTGTATGAAAATAAAAGCGACAGCGGTTCCAACTATCACTACTATCGCAATGTAGATAAGCCTTCTTCGCAATTCGTCCAGATGATCAAAAAAAGACAAATCTACAGGTTGTTTACCTTTCCTGGAAGCCATGTTTGACCTCGCTTTCTTCTCATTCTATTCTGTATCAAAGCTACATGGCAGCAATTATTATTATTTAGCATAGAAGCTACATGATGCACGTAAGCAAGGCCTTATAATAGCCCGTTTATATTATAAGCGCGAGGTATAAGCTTAACAATTAATCCTTAGCTTCTTGTTCTTCCTCGCTGCTCTTTTCCTCGTCTTTGCCGCTCAAAGAATTTTTATAATTTTTAATGGTCTCGCCAACGGCTCTACTTAAACCGGGCAATTTCCCGGGTCCAAATATCAAAAGGATAATCCCCAATATTAAAGCTACTTCCATCCAGCCGATCTTTCCTATAAAAGGCATCCAAACTACCTCCCTCTACCTTCATTTTAAATAACGCATATTATTATAAACAGGTAATATCGTCCTATGCTTTCTCATCACTCTCGTCCGGTGAAACGTCTCCAAGATCGCTTTCAGCGGAAGCATAATCCGAAGTTCCGGCTTCAATATCTCCTTCAATTTCCTCTGCTGAACTTTCATCTTTATTTTTTTTCGCTTCTTTATTCTCACGTTCTTCTTCATAACTATCTTCCACGCTTACACTTTTCTTAACCTCGGAAGTAGCCTGACGAAATTCTCTCAGTCCTTTACCGATAGATTTACCTATTTCAGGTAGTTTCCGTGGACCAAAAATGATTAATGCAATAGCCAATATAAGAACCAATTCTGGCAAACCAATTTTCCCGAACATTAAATAACCTCCTCCGGTAACATAAATATAATTTTTTTGTCTATTTTACTTGAATTGACAAACTGTACCCCTCGAAATTTTCATAACCCCACCTAGCCACTATGCTTTTCGTAACCCTGTAACCCTCTCTAATTATCACCTTTTATGCTTCTTAAGTCAACTATTAAATACAAGAAATTATTAATTATATAATAATAATTATCTTATAAAGATTATAAATACTTAAATT